>JAFXFS010000005.1 GCA_017513445.1 Bacteroidales bacterium
ATTGACGCTTATCGAATTTCTTCGGTACTTTTGCTTGTACTTTTTGTCTTCCATCATTTCAAACAACTACCGTTTTTTCTCAAACGGACTGCAAAGGTAGTGCTTTTTTCTTCTCTTCCAAATTTATTTTTACCTTTTTTTTGTGTTTTTTATAACACTTTTTTGCAACTCACTATCGTTCAGTAAGTTACATTTTATAAAAATTTTCAACTTTTTTGAAAAAGATTATTTTTTTGCTTTCAACTGTGCAATGGTTACACCTATTACAGTTAAAGATAGACCAAATATCTGTGGTGTAGAGAAAGTTTCTTGTCCTACTAAGAAAGCAGCGACAGCAGATACGATCGGAATTAGCGATGTAAATACGGATGCTCTTGTGATTCCCAAAATCTGAATTGCTCTGTTGTATAATCCGAATGCAATACACGAGCAAAAAACTGCTAATACTATTATAGGTGGAACAATTCTAATTGTCAGATGTTGAACAGGGTCGAATTGTGGCAATCCATATATAATAAAAGGTACCATAAAGTATAATGCCCCAAAAACAAATTGATATGTAGTAATTGTAAAGACATTATATCTTGAAGCCAACTTCTTACAAACTGTTGAATAACAAATAGATGAGAGAACTGCGACAAATAGAAGTGCAATACCATAGCTATAGTCAGCACCTATCTCATTTTTATGAAAGGCAAACAGCACAATACCTGGCAGTGATAATACAACACCTATCTTATTTAGCTTTGAAAGTTTCTCTCTGAATACAATTTGCCCTACTATAAGTGTAAAAACAGGTATAGTACCTATGATTATTGATGATAATGTTGGCGAATTTGTGGCCTTCATACCATAGGTCTCACCTATAAAATATAGTAGTGGTTCAAAGAATGCCAATGCAAGAAATAGTTTTAGATCTCCTTTGCGAATCTTCTCCAACTTTCTAAGTGAAAGAGAGAAAATTAACATACAAATTCCTGCCAAGAGTATTCTTATTGGCACAAATATTAAAATTGGGACATCCTGACTTAAAAGCTCATTTGTCCAAATATATGACAATCCCCAGAAAATTATTGAGATAAAAACTATGAGATATACCACATATTTAGAACCCTTTTCCATACTATTATCTATTGAAGATCAACATTTTAGCAGATTTTACACCTGTTAATTTAGATTCTTTAACTACAATTTCTCCATTAACTATTGTTGTATCAACTGTTGTAGCGAAAGATTCAAATGGAGACCATCCACACTTATACGCAGGAAGATTTTCAGATGGTTTATCTAAATCCACAATAGCAAGGTCGGCATAATAGCCCTTTCTAATAAACCCTCTTCTATCAATAGAGAAAATTTTTGCTGGGTTATGAGACATAAAGGTCGCAACTTCCTCAAGTGAAAAAACTCCAGCCTTTACAAGTTCCAACATTAGTTGAAGAGAGTTCTGAACCATAGGTATTCCTGAAGGTGAGTTGAGATAATTCTTACTCTTTTCGTTAAGTAAATGAGGAGCGTGATCTGTAGCAACTACCTGAATATCACCTCTTTTCAGTGCCTTACGAAGAGCATATTTATCCTCTTCACCCTTTATAGCAGGATTACATTTTATCTTTGGTCCATATTTTTCATAATCCCTCTCATCAAACCAGAGATAGTGAGTACAAATCTCACCAGAGATAGAATCGTTAAGTTGTCTTGCTTCTGCCAACATTTTGCACTCTTCTTTAGTAGATATATGTAGTATGTGAAGTGAAGAATTATATTTGGTTGCAAATGAGAGTGCCTTCTGGGTAGATTTTATACAAGCCTGAGCAGATCTGATTTTAGAGTGTTCTGAAAATGGAATATCTTCCCCATATCTATCTTTAGCAATTTGAAGATTCTCTTTGATAGTCTCCTCATCTTCGCAATGTGTTGCCAACAAAATTTTTGATTTGGAAAAGATAGAATTTAGTGTCTCCTCATTGTCAACTAACATATTTCCTGTAGATGATCCCATAAAGAGTTTAACACCACAAACCTTTGTTGGATCTACACTTAAAATCTCATCAAGATTGCTATTTGTTGCACCCAAATAGAAGGAGTAATTTGCATAAGAATCTCTTTGGGCAATGTCGAACTTTTTCTCAATATCTGAAATAGTAGTTGCAGGAGGATTATTATTAGGCATATCCATAAAGGAGGTAACGCCGCCAAGAATAGCCGCCTTACTCTCACTCTCTATTGTTGCCTTATGGGAAGCACCCGGCTCTCTGAAGTGGACTTGATCATCAATAATTCCAGGAAAGACAACCTTTGATGTAGCATCAATTACCAAATCACTATCAGGAAGAGTATCATTTTGTGAAAAGATATCAGAAATCAATTCATCCTCAATAAGGATCGATCCGATAAAAGATTTACCCTCATTGACTATAAGTCCATTTTTTATAAGAGTTTTCAACTTATTTTTGTTTAGGTTTAATTTTTCTAAATCTCAATTTAAGAACACCCCAGAATGCCTCGCCAAAGATTCCACTACTCATTTTTGAAGTTCCCTCTGTACGATCGACAAAGATAATTGGAACCTCTTTTATCTTAAATCCCAACTTGTAGGCATTATATTTCATCTCAATTTGGAAGCCATAACCTTTCATTTTAATATTGTCAAAATCAATGGTTTCCAACAACTTACGACTATAACACTTAAATCCGGCAGTGGTATCGTAAACCTTCATTCCCAGCACAAATCTCACATAAGCCGAAGCATAATATGACATTATAACACGACCTATTGGCCAATTAATTACACTGATACCATTGCAATAACGAGAACCTATTGAAAGATCTGCACCATCTTCAGTACAAGCACTCAACAGTCTTGGTAAATCTTTAGGAGGGTGAGAGAAGTCAGCATCCATCTCTATGGCATAATCATAATTATTCTCAATCGCCCAATTGAAACCTGTAAGATAGGCAGTACCTAAACCCAACTTACCCGAACGCTCTATCAAGAAAAGAGAGTCCTTGAACTCCTTCTGAAGCCCTTTAACAATAGATGCTGTACCATCTGGAGAGCCATCATCAACAATTAAAATGTGGAAATCCTCTTCTAATTGACGTACTGCACGAATAATTTTCTCAATATTCTCTTTTTCGTTATAAGTTGGTATGATTACAACCTTTCTAATATCTGCCATAAAATATAAATTTATCAAATTTATACAATTTCCTTCAAATTCGCAAATAGGGTCTCTACAACCCCTTTAATGTCAATGCAATTTTTTCTCTGTCGTAATCTACAGATAATACTTTGACCTGTAACTGCTGATGAATCTTTAGAATATCCGCAGGATTAGAGACATAACTATCAGATAGTTGTGAAATGTGAATCAATCCATTTTGTTTAATTCCAATATCAACAAATGCACCGAAGTTTGTTATGTTGGTAACAATACCCGGAAGAACCATTCCTGGCTTAACATCCTCCAATGATTGAACCTCATCTGAAAATTCAAATACTTTAATAATGGAACGAGGATCTCTTCCTGGCTTTGCCAATTCTGCCATAATATCATTCAATGTTGGCAAACCAACCTTTTCATCTACATATCTATCAAGTTTTATAGTACTCCTAACGCCCTCATTATCAATTAATTCCTTTACAGAAACACCACAATCTGCGGCCATTTTTCTCACTAGGTCATACCTTTCAGGATGGACAGCAGAGTTGTCAAGAGGATTTTCGGCAGTAGGAATTCTTAAAAAACCGGCACACTGTTCAAAAACCTTATCCCCTACTCTTTTTACATTTTTTATCTCTTCCCTTGATGCAAATGGCCCATTATTCTCTCTATATTCAACAATAGCGGCTGCCAATTGTGGACCTATGCCTGAAACATAAGAGAGCAGGTGTTTACTTGCTGTATTCAAATTTACTCCTACACTATTAACACAACTCTCCACGGTTGAATCCAGCTTCTCTTTAAGCATTTTCTGGTCAACATCGTGTTGATACTGACCAACACCTATAGATTTAGGATCAATTTTTACCAATTCAGCAAGAGGATCCATTAATCTTCTACCAATAGAGACAGCACCTCTGACAGTAACATCATAATCAGGGAACTCTTCTCTTGATATTGCAGAGGCAGAATAGACTGATGCTCCATCTTCACTTACAGAGTAAACTCTCACCTCTCTTGGAAGTGCTATTCTTTTGATAAATGCCTCTGTTTCCCTGCCAGCTGTACCATTTCCAATCGCAATTACCTCTATTTTATGACTCTCAACAAGACGCGATATCTTCTTCATCGCCTGAATCTTCTCATTAACAGGAGGATGTGGATATATGGTCTCATTAGCAAGTAATTTACCCTGAGCATCCAGACAAACAACCTTACAACCAGTTCTGAAACCTGGATCAATAGCCAATGTCCTCTTTTGTCCCACCGGTGGAGAGAGAAGAAGTTGTCTCAGATTATCTCCAAATACTCGAATTGCCTCAACATCTGCCTTTTCCTTAAGAATATTAAAGATTTCATTCTCCAAAGATGGGTGGATCAATCTCTTGTAAGAATCATCCACTGCCAGCTCTATCTGTTCATATTGAGCTTTTGAGTAGTTTATATTACTAGGAATAAAATTTCTCTTGATAATAGTATGTGCTGTATCACTATTGATATCGATTTTGGCATTTAATACCCCTAATGATGAGGCACGAAGAATTGCCAATATCCTATGAGATGGAATTGTCGTAACCTTCTCATTATAATCAAAATAGTTCTTAAATTTATATGCCTCCTCAACCTTATCGCCAGAGCGGGACTCTTTAGAGGTAACATATCCTCTCTGAAGCATATAACCTCTTAACTCTCCCCTAACCTTCTCTGTGTCGCTTATCCTTTCTGCTATAATATCTCTTGCTCCACATAATGCAGTTTCAACATCTGGAACCTCATCAACAATAAATCTTTTTGCCTCAGCGAAAATATCATTTACTCTTCCCGAGAGCAGTTTTTCAGCCAACGGTTCAAGGCCACGTGATTTAGCGATTGATGCTCTGGTCTTTCTTTTTGGTCTAAATGGAAGATATAAGTCCTCAAGTTGCTGAATGTCAACTATTTGCCCTATTCTCTCCAATAATTCTTCGGTAAGCTTTCCTTGAGAATCTATCGATTCGATAACACTCTTCTTGCGCTTTTCTAACTCCTCGAATTTTTGATACAACTGTTTTATCTCAAAAATTTGGACCTCATCAAGAGAGCCGGTCCTCTCCTTTCTATATCTACTTATAAAAGGGATAGTTGCACCATCTTGAAATAGTTCAATAGTATGTTCAACCTGCCAAGGTGCTATAGATAACTCCTTGCTAATGAAATCAATATATAATTTAATCATGTGATACTTGTTGAAGCTGTTCGCGATAATATGAGAATATTTTTGAACGTGAAACAAATCCTTGATACTCGCCATTTATATCAATAACAGGAAGGTTCCACGCCTCAGAAACTTCAAACTTATTCATAACGCTATCCATCTTCTCATCCATAAGCACTACAGTAGGAGCATTCTTCATCAAAGATTCTATTTTTATGCTATCATATAGACTCCTATCAAACATAATCGAGCGTATATCATTGAGATAAATTACCCCCTGGAATTTATTTTTACTATCTACTACAGGGAAAATACTTCTGTTTGATTGTCTAATTGCTGCCACCAGGTCAGCCAAATTACCTGACACATTTATAGGTATAAAATCTCTCTCAACCATTTGAGAGGTCTTGAGGAGTGTCAATACAGCTTTATCACTATCGTGTGTTAACAAATCTCCCTGATTTGCTATACGCTTGGTATAGATAGAGTAAGATTCAACACCTCTGATAGTCGCAAATGAGATTGTAGAGGTGATAATCAATGGCATAAGGAGTTCATAACCTCCCGTAATCTCCGCAATAAGGAAGATTGCTGTCAGAGGTGCCTGCATTACTCCTGCCATCAAACCTCCCATACCTACTAATACAAAATTTGTCTCTGGCAGTGGGTGTATTCCAATAATATTAATAACTCTTGCCACAATAAAACCAGCAATACCACCAACAAAAAGAGTAGGTCCGAAAGTACCTCCGACTCCTCCACCTGCATTAGTAAATGACATTGCGACCACTTTGAATATCATTACAAGAAAGAAGAATATAGGAATTGACCACTCACTACTTAATAACTCGTAGTAAAATGGATGAGATACAGCTGACTCAATATTATTATTCAAAAGATCAGTAAGATTGCCATAACCCTCACCATAAAGAGGTGGGAAGAGGAATAGTATAATTCCAAGGAAAAATGCCGATATCCCCCAACGCATAAATGGCTTTTTAATCCTCTTGATCCTATCCTCCATAGACAAAGTGGTCTTCATAAAATAGAGTGAGACCAAACCACAGAAAATACCAAGAATTATATAGTATGGCAGATTGCTTAATGCAAATTTCTCAATTGTTGCGGCAAATGCCACATCCATACCAAAGAATATGTATGAGGTAACTGTTGCTGTAATGGTAGATACCAAAAGAGGCAAAATTGCCGTCATTGAGATGTTAAAAAGTAGAATCTCAAGGGTAAAAAGTACTCCTGCCAATGGAGCCTTAAAAATACCTGCCACAGCACCTGCTGCACCACAACCAAGCAACATTGTCATCTGTTTGTATGACAAACCCAAAACTCTTGCAACATTAGATCCAAGTGCAGCACCAGTAAAAACGATAGGTGCCTCTGCTCCGACTGAACCTCCAAAACCTATTGTTACTGAACTAGTTAGTATTGATGACCAGGTATGTCTTCTTTTAATTCGTGACTCATTTCTCGATACAGCAAGCAGCACTTTTGTAACACCGTGTCCTACATCATCCTTCACCAGATACTTTACAAGCAACATCGATATCAGCATACCAATACCTGGCAGTAGAAGATAGAGGTAAGTACTTACTTCGGGGCTACTCCAGGATAAGAGTGAATTTTGAATCAAATGAATAAGAGACTTCAGAATAACAGCCGCCAAACCACTCAATAAACCAACGACAAAGGCCACAATAATTAACATTGTGCGCTCTGGCATCGACTTGAGCCACTTGGAAATTTTAGCTAAAAGATTACTGAATAATTTCATAATTCCACTCATCAAGAATTCTACAAATGTAGAAAATTTTAGTGAATAAATCTCTTGATTATATAAAAAAAGGGCTGACCAAATTGATCAGCCCCGATATAATCTTATAGAAAATTATTCCGCATCTTCCTCTACTTCAAACTGTTCTACATTATCGTCTGGGAATACAGCATCCTCATTAGTTGTACCCTCATCATCACTATCCTTGAATGCATTCTCAGCATCCTCATAATCATCAACTCTTACATCAATTTTTACAAGGTAGATTGCATCTGGTATCTCAACAGTAACAGCATAAAAGAATGTTCCGTCTGGTTTCTCAATTCGCTTCAAATCCTCCATATAGTCGGCATATCCTCTTGGATATTTTTCTTTAAATGCAGCTTGTAATTCTGCTGACATATTAGCATAGCTAACTAAAGATTTTTTCTTTGAACTAGGTTGTATCATATAAATTTCTATTTTATAGTCTATTAAGCAATATTTTGGTCTAATTGCTTTTAATTAGGTATTAATAACGTTGCAAATATATTTGATTATTTAATAAAACAAATATAAAAAGTAATTTTTTGCCAAAAAATTACATTCTTTCAGGCAATTCAATACCCAAAATAGCCATTGCCTTTGTCAAGACATCTGCAACTATTGATATAAGCATCAATCTTTGACCAATCAATTCACTATTTTCTTCCTTCAGAATTGGAGTAATATGATAGTATTGATTAAACTCTTTTGCCAAATCATAAGCATAATTTGCAATGATAGCAGGAGAGTGTAAATCTCCACCCTCACGCACTTTGTCAGGATATGCAGAGATAAGTTTGATTAGCTCTATCTCTTTGTCTGACAATTGATTACCCGCGTGAGACACTTCACATCCCATATCCTTGGCTTTTCTCAAAATTGATTTGATACGAGCGTGTGTATATTGGATAAATGGGCCTGTATTTCCATTAAAGTCTATAGACTCCTTAGGATCAAAGAGCATTGTTTTCTTAGGATCAACCTTAATAATAAAATACTTCAAAGCACCCAAGCTAATCATTCTGAAAAGTTTGTCTTGCTCCTCCTCAGTTAGGTTATCAATCTTGCCCAAAGCTAGAGAAGTCTCTTTCGCAGTTGAATACATCTGTTCCAAAAGATCATCCGCATCTACAACTGTACCTTCACGTGACTTCATCTTACCCTCTGGTAATTCAACCATTCCATAAGACATATGATAAATTGAATCTGACCACTCAAAACCTAACTTTTTAAGAATCAATTTAAGCACTTGGAAGTGATAATTCTGCTCATTACCAACAACATAGATATGTTCATCAAATTGATATTCATCATATCTTTGATTTGCTGTACCCAAATCCTGTGTCATATAAACTGATGTTCCATCAGATCTTAACAATAGTTTCTCATCCAAACCGTCAGCACTTAGATTACACCAAACAGATCCATCCTCGTGAGTCTCAAAAATACCTCTCTCCAGACCACCCTGAACCAGGGCCTTTCCTAAAAGATAGGTCTGAGATTCATAATATGTTTTGTCAAATGAGATTCCAAGATTATTATAGGTAATATCAAAACCATCATATACCCATCCATTCATCTTTCTCCACAGAGCATTAACTTCAGGATCTCCATTTTCCCATTTGAAGAGCATCTCTTGTGCCTCTTTCTGAATTGTTGACTGCTTTTCTGCCTCCTCTTTAGAAACTCCTGTAGCAGCCATTATCTCCTCTACCTCTTTAACAAAAAGGTTATTATAAGCGACATAGTAGTCTCCTACAAGATGGTCGCCCTTTTTACCTGATGACTCAGGAGTCACTCCATTTCCAGTTTTCAACCACGCCAACATTGACTTGCAAATATGGATACCTCTATCATTTACAAGGTTTACACGGATTACTTCGTGACCATTTGCCTTCAATAATTGTGAAACAGACCAACCTAGCAAGTTATTTCTGATATGTCCCAAATGGAGGGGTTTATTTGTATTTGGAGAGGAGAACTCTACCATAACTCTCTTTCCAGTAGCTGGTAATTGCCCGAAATTTTCATCATCATTGATACCATTAATTACGCTACTCCAATATAGTGGAGATAACTTAATATTAAGGAATCCTTTGATAACATTGAAAGATGAAACCTCTGGTGTAGAAGCTTTTATTGCCTCACCAATCTCCTGCGCTGTAATCTCTGGGGACTTTTTACTTATTCTTAAAAGAGGAAAAACCACTACTGTCAAATCACCTTCAAACTCCTTTCTAGTTGGTTGGATTTGAATCATTTGTTGACAACCTGTTGCGCCATAAAGACTCTCTATGGCAAGTGCAACTCTCTGTGAAATAAACTGCTCAGAATTCATTACTATTTTTTCTTATTAGCATTAAAAAATTCATTCATCAAGGCCTTTGCCTTAGGTGCTAAAATAAACATTGTAATCATAGTCGGGAAAGCCATTAGACCATAACTAAGATCAACCAACGAAACTATTGATTTCAGTGGCACTACTGCTGCTAAAATCAATGTTGCCAAGAAGTAGTATACATAGTACTTCTCATATTTTGCACCAAAGATAAAACCTGTACATTTTTGACCATAAAATGAGTATGAAAACATGGTCGAAAAAGCAAATATAGTAACAATTATCAATAAAAGATACTTTCCTACACCGGGTATTGATGCATCAAATGTAGTAATTGCGACTCTTAATCCCTCAACAGAGTTCATACCTCCCTGTGGGATTAAATCCGATTGTATTAATATTGCTATTGCTGTTAATGTACAAACAAGACCGGAGTCAATAGATGGACCCAACATTGCAACAAGCCCCTCTCTAATCGGCTCTTTATTCTTTGAAGCACCGTGCATAATTGAAGCTGTACCAACACCTGCTTCATTAACCAAAGCTGCTCGGCGGATACCTGTAAGTGCGATTGCAATCAACCCTCCAATACCACCACCAACACCTGCCTTAATTGTAAATGCACCCTTGAATATAGATGCAAAGACTCCTGGGATACTCTCTAAATGTGTACAGATGATGTAGAATACCAATAGGAAATATAAAACAACCATCAGTGGAGTCAATTTAGATGCCACTTTTGCAATTCTCTTAATTCCACCTAATACAACAATAGAGACAAGGATACAGATAATAGTACCTGATAATAACTTTACAATGTGCTGATTCCCATCTACTGGGAACACTGTTAAATATGCCTCTGTCAATTGGTTAGACTGCATAAAGCAAGCAGTACCAATCAAACCTGATAGTGCGAAAAATATGGCTAATGGCTTGAATTTTTTTCCAAGACCTTCGGTGATCATATACATTGTACCACCTTGCAACTCGCCATTACTATCCTTACCCTTATAGAGTACAGATAATGTACCCTCAAAAAATTTTGTTGACATTCCTAAAATTGCACTTACCCACATCCAAAAGATAGCTCCTGGCCCACCTATCGATAGAGCAATAGCTACACCTGCTATGTTTCCCATACCAACTGTAGCTGCAATTGTAGTAGCAAGGGCCTCAAATGAACTGATTTGCCCTTGATTTCCCATCTCACTGTGCTTTAATGAATCTATTGCATATTTGAACCCTCTAAAAGGTATAAATCTGGAATAGAATAAGAAAAAAAGCCCACCTCCAACAAGTAGTATAAAAAGAGGATAGCCGCAAACGAAATCGCTTGCAGCTACTATAATATCCCCTATTTTATTTAAAAATTGATTCATTATGATTAGTTAATAAGACCTCTATTCTCTAATAGTGGTTTAATATCTGGTTCCTGACCTCTAAAATTGATATAAAGGTCCATAGCATCCATCTCGTTGCTTCTTTCAAGAATCTCTTTTCTGAATTTAGTAGCAACCTCTTTGTTGAAAATATCTCCTGTTTGAACAAATGCATTGTATGCATCACAATCCAAAACCTCTGCCCAAATGTAGCTGTAATAACCAGCTGTGTAACCACCACCAAAAGTGTGGTTGAAATAAGGGCTACGATATCTCGATGGAATTTGTGGAAGTAAACCTCTGTCTCCCAACACTTTATCCTCGAATGCCATTACATCAAAATCTTCTGGAATCTCTGTAAGAATGTGGAAATCCATATCTAGTAGAGAAGCTGCCAAATATTCAACAGTGGCAAATCCTTGACCATATTTTCCAGCTTTGATAATCTTTTCTACCAATTCATCCGGAATCACTTCACCTGTTTCATAATGTTTAGCATATACTTGCAAAAGTTCCTTTTCAAATACCCAATGCTCCATAATCTGAGATGGCAACTCTACAAAGTCGCGAGTCATATAATCCAATCCCTGATACTCAACATCAGCAAATAGACCTTGCAAAGCGTGACCAAATTCGTGGAAGAATGTTTCAGTCTCATCTGCACTTAGAAGAGCAGGTTTGTCTCCAACTGGACGAGTGAAGTTTCCAACAATCGCCATAAGAGGAGCAACTCTTTCTCCATCAACATATTTAGTACCTCTGTATGATGTACACCAAGCACCGCCTCTCTTTTGGCCAGCACGTGCATACATATCCATAAATAGAAGACCTAAGTGTGTACCATCTTCATCTTTACACTCGTAAACAACTGCTTCAGGGTGTGGAAGTGGAACATTTTCAACTTGAGTAAATGTAATTCCGTACAATTTGTTTGTCAAATAGAAGATACCTTCTCTTACATTTTCCAATTGGAAATAAGGTTTTGTCTCCTCTTCAGAAATACTATATTTTTCCTGTTTTGCTTTTGCAAAATAGTATCTCCAGTCTGATGCCTCAAGTGGTAGAGAAACTCCCTCTCTCTTAGCAATTTTAGTCATATCATCCAACTCTTGTTTTGCAACTTTAAGAGCTGGTTCCCATAGTTGGTTCAAAAGATCATAAACTGCCTCAGGTGTTTTGGCCATTCTCTCTTCCAATACATATTCAGCATAGTTTTCATAACCCAAAATTTGAGCTTTTTCCAATCTTTTGGCAACTAGATTTTTGATAATCTCTTTATTATCTTGCTCATTGTTGTTATTACAACGATTTAGGTAAGCATTCAACATTTGACGACGCAAATCGCGGTTATCTGCACTTTCAAGGAATGGCATAACGCTTGGGTTATCAAGGCCGAATTGCCATTTACCACCATTTCCTGATGCCTCTGCGCGTGAAGCCGCCTCCATAATTTGACCTTCAGATAGACCAGCCAAATCCTCTTCATTATCAATCAAAAGAGTCCAAGCTGCAGTCTCTTTCAACATATTTTGACCAAATGTCAACTGCAAAGCAGAAATTTCGCTATTAACAGCTTTAAGTTGCTCTTTTTTCTCTGGAGAAAGTGTAGCACCATTTCTTTCGAACGATTTATATGTGTCTTCCAAAAGACGAAGTTGATTTTCATTCAAATCAAGACTATCTTTTGCATCATAAACACTTTTAATTCTTGCAAATAGTTCATCGCTCAATCTAATCTCGTTAAAGTGAGCACTCGAAATTGGGCTCAATTCCTGAGCTATCGCAATAATCTCATCATTTGAAGCTACAGATGATGCTGAACTAAATACAGCTGATACTTTTGAGTATAACTCACCAGCATTGTCGTAAGCAGCGATTGTGTTTTCGAATGTTGCTGGCTCTGTTGAATTAATAATTGCATCAATTTCAGCTTTATGTTGCTTCAAAGCCTCTTTGAATGCAGGCATATAGTGCTCTGATTTAACATCTTCAAATGGTGGGATACCAAATGGAGTGTTCCACTCTTGAAGTAATGGATTTGACTCTGTGCAAGAAACTAATAACATAGTTGCAGAAAGTAGTGATAAGAGTTGTTTTTTCATAAATTTATCTATTAAATATTATTTGCATAAAAAAAGGGGGGCCAATAGACCTCCCTAATTCTTAGAGACCACTTATCTAACCTAAATAGCCTTTGAGAAGCTTGCTACGAGCGCTGTGGCGCAATCGTCTAATCGCCTTCTCCTTGATCTGTCTAACTCTTTCTCGTGTTAGTCCAAAATGCTCTCCTATCTCTTCAAGAGTCATCTCTTGGCAACCGATACCGAAGAAATATTTTACAATATCTCTCTCTCTTTCGGTTAATGTAGATAGCGCGCGTTCTATCTCTTTGTTCAACGACTCATTTACCAATCCCTTATCGGCATTTGGAGAATCATTATTAACGAGAACATCTAACAAACTATTATCCTCACCATCAACAAATGGTGCATCGACAGATACGTGACGGCCTGATACTCTCAAAGTATCGGCAATCTTCTCACGAGGAATCTCAAGAAGTTCAGAAAGCTCATCAGATGAAGGCATACGCTCATTCTCTTGCTCAAACTTTTGTAGAGCCTTATTAATCTTATTCAGCGCTCCCACCTGATTCAGCGGCAATCTAACAATTCTCGATTGTTCAGCCAACGCTTGAAGAATCGCTTGGCGAATCCACCAAACGGCATAAGAGATAAATTTAAAACCTCTTGTCTCATCAAACTTTTCTGCGGCCTTGATTAACCCCAAGTTTCCTTCATTAATAAGGTCAGGCAGACTTAAACCCTGGTTTTGATACTGTTTTGCAACAGAAACAACAAAACGAAGATTTGCTCTTGTTAATTTTTCAAGAGCCTCCTGATCACCTTGCTTGATTCTTTGGGCTAATTCAACTTCCTCTTCTACAGTGATAAGTTCTTCTCTACCAATCTCTTGTAGATACTTATCGAGAGATGCGCTCTCTCGATTAGTAATTGACTTTGTTATCTTTAGCTGTCTCATGTATATAAATAATCACGCAAAGGTAGTAATAATAAATAAATAAACAAATTAAAATTTTTCGATAAATCTCTATAATTTAACGATAATATCAGAGCGTGCTCCCTCCCTTATAACTGTAACCAACATCTCCTCTCCAGGTCTATGCATACTTACCAATTCCTGAACATTTGCACCTGTAAGAACTGGTCTCGCATCAATCTCAACGATAACATCTCCAATCTTTATTCCAGCACTCTCTGCAGGTGAATTCTGAGCCACCTCTACCACCAACACGCCATCAGCTGTTGGCAGATTGTAGTGCTGTTTAATTGATTCATTAATATTCTGCATAGAGATACCCAACATCGCTCTTCTCACCTCTCCAAAAGTGATTAAATCATCTGTAATTTTTGAAACAATACTTACAGGGACTGCAAATGAGTATCCCGTGTAAGAGCCTGTCAAAGAGACAATTGAAGTATTTATACCAACCAACTCTCCATTTGCATTTACAAGCGCACCACCACTATTTCCCGGATTCACAGCAGCATCTGTCTGGATAAATGATTCAACTCTAAACTTACCATCATAATTTGGCAGTGAGCGCCCCTTTGCACTTACAATACCTGCAGTAATTGTTGACCTCAAGTCGTAAGGGCTACCAATTGCCAAAACCCACTCTCCCAATCTCAAATCGTCAGAATTACCCATTGGGATAATTGGCAAAGGTGTAGTTGTTTCAACTTTCAACAGAGCTATATCTGTAGCCGGATCTCTTCCCACCAATTTCGCCTTGAATAGTTGATTATCGTATGTTGTCACCTCAATCTCATCAGCTCCCTCAATAACATGATTGTTAGTAACTATATAGCCATCTTCCGATATAATAACACCAGATCCCATACCAACCTGATCCTTTGGAGTTCTTGCATAGCCGAAAAGCAGGTCCAAGACATTTGAAGGCTGATAATTTTTAGCTCTCTTAACAACTTTTACATAAACTACTCCCTCTACTGCACTCTCCGCAGCGTCACAAAAATCAACAAGGCCTGTAGAAGAGACCTCTCTCTGTGTCATTTTGACAGAATCCCTGAAACTTTGTTTGTAATTCACCTCATTAGTCTTACTCTTTGGAAATTGATTTGATGTAAAATAACCACTAATTCCTCCAGCAAGTATGGAAATAATGATTGTTAAAAGTACATTTCTCATAATAAATATATTGTTATTGATTAATTTAATTACACTTTTTTCGGGTAAAAATTTCAAATTATATGCCAAATTTATTATATTTGTGTGTTTAATTAGACAATAAAAATATATCATATATGAAATTTACAGTATCAAGTTCAGAATTACTTCAAATATTACTTTCTGTATCGAAAGCGATATCAAACAAAAGTCCACTTCCTATCTTGGACAACTTCTTGTTCGTTCTTTCAGGAGACACACTTGAAATTACAGCTTCAGACTCTGAAACAACTCTTAAAAGTTCACTAAAAATTGACCAAGTTGTTGAAGAGGGTGAAATCGCAGTTCCTGCAAAACTTCTAACTGACTCACTAAAATCTTTCCCTGAACAACCACTTTCATTTGTAACAAAAGCCAGTGAGAGTGTTATTCAAATCAGTTGGGCTAATGGTGAATCTCAATTACCATTCTTCCCTGCAGAGGATTATCCTCAACTTCAAGAACTTAGTGACGATACTACTGAATTAACTATTCCTGCAGAGATTCTACTTGATGCTATAAACAATACAATATATGCAGTTGCTGATGACGAATTCCGCCCTGTTATGAATGGTATCTTCTTTGATATTTCTGCACAAGGCACAACTTTCGTTGCTTCTGATGCACATAAACTTGTTTGCTTTACAACTCCAGAAGTATCTCTAGAGAAGAATGCATCTTTTATACTTCATAAAAAACCTGCATTCATCCTAAAGAACTCTATCAGCAAAGGTACAGAAGATGTAATTGTTAAATTCAATAGCAAAAATGCAATCTTCCAAATTGATGGTACTACAATGATTTGCCGTTTAATTGAAGGCAAATTCCCTGCATATCAATCAGTTATCCCTAAGAATAACTATAATAAACTATATATTGGTCGTACTGATCTACTAAATGCTGTCAAGAGAGTAGCAATCTGTTCAAATCAGGCAACAAATCATATTAAACTTAAACTTGCAACCAATCTTCTTACAGTATCGGCACAAGATTTAGGTTTCTCTATTGCAGCACACGAACAGCTTATATGTCAATATGAAGGTGATCAATTTGAGATTGGTTTCAAAGCTCCATATCTTACAGAGATCCTAAGCAACCTTCCTTACGATGACATCTGTATTGAACTTGCTGATGCTTGCAGAGCAATTCTTATCGTTCCTGCAGATAAAGAGTCTGCCGATACTGATATCTGCGCTTTGGTAATGCCTCTTATGATAAACGCTTAAGTATGCAACTAAATCTTAAAAACCCTATCCTGTTCTTTGACATAGAGAGTACAGGATTGAATGTTGCGACCGATAGGATCGTAGAGATATCTATCGTTAAGGTATTCCCAAATGGAGAGAAAGAGGTAAAGACACGTAGAATAAATCCTACAATTCCTATATCTCCAGAGGCACAATCTATTCACGGAATCAGCAATGAGGATGTTAAAGATTGCCCTACATTCAGACAAATTGCTAAATCCTTAGCACAATGGATGAGTGGTTGTGATATTGCCGGATATAATTCGACAAAATTTGACATTCCGCTTCTCGCAGAGGAGTTCCTGCGTGCTGATGTAACAGATTTTGACTTTAGAAAACACAACATAATCGATGTTCAGAATATTTTCCATAAAATGGAGAAGAGAACATTAAGTGCAGCATACCAATTCTATTGCAATAAAAATCTTGAAAATGCACACTCTGCTGAGGCAGACACTTTAGCAACTTATGAGATTCTTATGGCTCAACTGGATCGCTACCCTGATGATTTGGAAAACGATATGAAGTTTTTAGCAGAATTCTCCTCTAAAAGCAGAAATGTTGATTATGCAGGCAGAATAATTTTGGATTCGGATGATGAACCAATTTTCAACTTTGGCAAACATAAAGGTAAAAAAGTCAAAGATGTCTTCAGTACTGAGCCAAGTTATTACAATTGGATGATTAATGGAGATTTCACTTTAGATACTAAACAGGTTCTTACAAAGATTAAATTATCAATGCGATGAATATCATTGTAACTCCATATAAAAGTAATTCATTCTATTTTAGACCAGATAATACATTACAAAGGGATTGCTGTAAAGATTTCTTCATACCAAATGGTGTTAAGAAACTTACTGCGACACCTATATTATATGTAAAGGTCTCTAAAGCTGGTAAAGCTGTAAGTCAAAAATTTGCTTCTCGCTATTACCAATCATTTGGATATGGAGTTATGATAAACTGCCACTTTGAGGGCAATGATGATCCTGTAATGAAGTTCTACGCTGCTACATCTGTTGATAATAGTTCTATAATCCCTATGCCTCTTTGGAACATTGAGGCGATCAATGGAGAAATGACTAACTTTTCACTGATTATCAACAATATAGAAGTTTTCAAATCGACCGAAAATCCTATAGATGTAGAAGAAATAGAGTCTCAAATAGCTGTTGTTTCCAAAAATTGTTCCCTGAGAATTGGAGACTTAATTGCATTTGAATTGACTTCTCACGAGATAGAACTCTCACAAGGAGACTCACTTCAAGCTATAATTGGAGAGATGAATCAAATAGATTTCAAAATCTGCTGAGCAGCTGAAGCTCCTGCCAAACTGCCTGTAGAAAAGGCAATTTGAAGATTATAGCCCCCAGTATCTCCATCAAGATTTATAACCTCGCCTGCAAAAAATAGGCGGGGTTCTTTTTTTGACTGCATACTCTTCACTACGATTTCATCTGTAGAGACTCCACCTGCTGTCACTACTGCCCTTCTATATCCCACATAGGAGACTATCTTAAATCTCCAATCCTTCAATGAAGCAGATAAATTCTTAATACTCAACGACTTATTAGATTCCATAAATGGATTTATCAATGATACAGGCATCAACTCTTTCAGCAACCTCCTTAATTGGTTTTTGTCAATTTTGTGAGGATATAATTTAAGAGCCGTCAACTCTCTCTCTATGCGAGCATCCAAAACTTTTAATGAAAGAGCAGGTTTCAAATCAATCGAAATTTCAACCTTTCCCCCATTATCAAGAGCTTTTACTGCTTTACGACTAACTCTGAAACCTAAAGGTCCCTCAATCCCACCATCAGTAAAATCGAGGTCACCACTATCAACAGATATAAGATTTGAGTCAATAAAGAGATTGATACCTACATTCTTAAGAGAAATTCCTTGCAACTCCTCATTGTAATTCTGTGGCATTAGAGCAGTTAGTGATGGGAAACACCTCTCTATCTTATGCCCAGCCATCTCCGCAAAACGATATCCGTCTCCTGTTGAGCCTGTTTGAGGATATGATAATCCACCTGTTGCAACTATTACATTTCTGGATAAGTAGTTTTCCAAGCCAATACCATCTCTCTCAACCAATGTCACAACTCTATCATCTTCAAAACGCAACGATTTTACCTCGGCAGAGAGCAAAATTTCCACCTTTAAGGTTTTCATTCTCTTTTCAAGGGCATTTAATACAGATTTTGCCTTCTGTGATTCCGGAAAGACTCTATCTCCCCTCTCAACAACAGTCGCCAAACCAATCGAATTAAAAAAATCTATCGTATCGCTATTTGAAAAGTGTCTGAAAGCCATCCTCAATGGGCTGGCACTTGGATGAATATGAGTTGAAAACTCTCCCCAACTCTTCGTATTGGTAATATTACATCTCCCTTTACCTGTAATAAGAAGTTTTCGACCCAATTGATCTCCCTTCTCAACCAAGAGTACTCGCACTCCAGACTCTGCTGCTCGAATTGCAGCCATCATTCCTGCAGGACCACCTCCAATAACTAAAAGGTCAAAATCATTACTTCTCATTATATGCTTCTGTTTTTTTATTTACTTTTGCAAAGTAACACAAAAAAGAGTTATTTATGAAATACATCGCCATTATCATATTATCATTATTTGTGGCCGGCTGTCAAGGCAATAATCATCAAGGCAAAGAGGGTGATAAAGAGAGAAGTGAGGTTCCACAGAGGGTGGTGTGTATGTCATCTACCCATATTGCAGCTATGTCAAAGTTAGGAATAGACTCTCTGATCGTTGGAGTATCTGGAGGAGAGTATATTACTAATAAACTGATTCTCAATGGTTTATCAACAGGAAAAATTAAAGATATTGGTTATGAATCCTCTCTTGATTTTGAGACACTTATATCTCTAAAACCAGATATACTTTTTACTTATGATATCAATGGAGAGAATAGTGCTGTTATTGAGAAAATAAAGAGATTGGGAATTAATACTATTGTTATCAATGATTTTCATTTGAATAACCCTATTGAACGATTGGAATCCATCAGAGAGATAGGAAAAATCTTCAATTGCAGTGAGAAAGCAGACTCTATAATTAAATCAATATCAAACAATTACAACTCCTTAACCAAGCTAACTGCCGGTTTAGAAAAAAAGAAAATCCTGCTAAATACACCTTGGAAAGGGACTTGGTACATACCTGGAAGTGAAAACTATTTCAGTAAGATGGTATCAGATGCAGGTGGAGTTATTGTTGGCTCCAAAGATGGAGAGGTTACATCTCATCCATACGATACAGAGGAGATTCTAAGATATTCCAGAGAGTGTGAAATATGGATTTTACAAAATAGTATTATATCTATTAAGGAGTTAAAGTCAAGTAATCATCTATTTGAAGATTTTACACCATTGATTAAGGGTAATGTTTATAATAACACATTGAGAATCAACAAAAACGGTGGTAATGACTATTGGGAAACCGGGGCTATGGAACCAGATAAAATACTTGAAGACTTAATCAGAATAATACATCCTGAGATACTCGAGGAGGGAGTTTTTAACTACTTCGAGAGAATTTATTGATACCGAAGTTTGAATTTTTTATTGCACTATTAAAAAATAGTAGTACATTTGCATCGGGTAAGTCATATACGACCAGCTCCCATGAACTCCCCCAGGGTCGGAAGGCAGCAAGGGTAAGTGGTTGTAGCGGTGCGATATATTCAGCTTACCCTTTTTTTATTTCTGTTCAGGAAGATTATCAAATGAAAATGGGAGTAGAGCTCTAATTGATGGATATACTCTTAAGAGCTTTGATCCAGCCAGAATTACTCTCAATTGATGGCCACCCTTTAATTCATAATCCATTAAAACTTGACGACAAGCTCCGCAAGGATTTGTTGGCACTTCGCATTGTACTCCATCAACCATCGCTGTAATTACTAATGTATCAAAATATTGATCTGGATATTTGGCATTCGCATAGAAAGCAGTTACTCTCTCTGCACATAATCCTGATGGATATGCAGAATTCTCCTGATTTGAAGCAGCAACAATCTCTCCTCCACTCATTCTAATTGCTGCGCCTACACAAAAATTGGAATATGGTGCATAAGCATTACGAGCAGCTTCAACAGCCTTTTCTATCAATTCTCTGTCAGCAGAGCAAAACTCCTCTATAGATGAACACTCTAAATATTCAATTGTTATCGCTTTTTGAATCATTTCATTAACTTTTAACTCTACAAATTTATTATTTTTGTATAAATAAGCAAGAATAATGGTTAAAAAACTTATAATAATACTCTTATTATCAATCATTTCCACAACTTTTATGCCTCTTTTCGGGCAGGATGCAAAGCTTGAATATGCAGAGAAGTATAAGGAGATTGCAATTGAACAGATGGAGAGTTCTGGCATTCCTGCAAGCATTACACTTGCACAAGGGATTCTTGAATCTGACTGCGGACGCTCTTACTTGGCAACAGAGGGTAATAACCACTTTGGAATTAAGTGTCATAACTGGTATGGAGAGAGTTTAAGAAGGGATGATGATTTGAAAGATGAATGTTTCAGAAAATATGAAACTGTAGAAGAGTCTTTCCAGGATCACTCTGATTTTCTCAGATTTAGAGACCGTTACAAAGAGCTCTTTTTATACGATATAACCGATTATAAATCTTGGGCTTACGGGTTACAAAATGCAGGATATGCTACAAATCCCAAATATGCAAGAACTCTTATTCGCATTATAGAGGAGTGCAATCTATACAGGTATGATACCGTATCCTCTATCTCATCAATTCCTCCACCATTGATTAATATCGAAAAAGATACTCTATACAAAGGTAAATCAGTCACATTCTCTATAGAAAGAGAGATTTTTGAAAGAAATGGCGTTCCTTATGTAATTGCCAATGGTATTGATAGTTACAACTCTTTAGCAAAGGAGTTCGGCCTATTCAAGAGAGAGATTTTACGATATAATGATGTCAAGGAGAATCGTAAAATTCCTAGTGGCACAATAGTATATCTTGAGAGCAAAAAGAATTCTGGTGCCAAATACTTTGACAAACATATTGTTGAAGAGGGTGAAACATTATATTCAATTTCTCAAAGATATGCTATAAAAATTGAGCGACTATGTAAATATAATAATTTATCTTTGCGAAGCAATCTTAAGATTGGGGATGTAATATTATTAAGAGAGTATAAGAATGAGCAAGAAGATCAAAAAGAGCAGAAAAGGTTCAACTGGAAAGAGTGGTTTAAAAAAAGGTAAGAAGATTACAATTATATCTATTTTATCAGCGTTAGTAATACTTGGAGGAGCATTTGCTTTAGGGTATTATTGTAATTTCCAATCAGATAACGTTAATGAAAAGGGAGTTATTTACATTAGTAAAACCTATGATTATCAAGATGTTATAAATGTAGTTGATAGTTGCGGTATATTAAAGAATAGTAAATATTTCAGAAATGCCGCTTCACTGATGAAATTAGAAGAGGGTTTTAAAGCTGGACGCTATGAATTGGAGCCAGGTATGAATAACAAGTATATTGTTAGAATGATTGCTAATGGGTGGCAAAAACCTACCAATATTGTTATTTCGGGGTACATTCGTTCATTTGAAAAGTTTGCAGCAATACTTGGAAGTAAGTTTGATGCCGATTCTGCAGAATTTTCTAACTCATTGAATAACATTGCATTACGAGATAGTCTTGGCTTTAAGAAAGAGGATTATATCTCAATGTTTATTCCTAATACATACGAATTTTATTGGACTACTACTCCTAAAGATTTTATTCTAAGAATGAAAAAGGAGTGGGATAACTTCTGGAATGAAGATAGAGATGCAAAGGCAAAAAAATTAAATATGAGCCGCTCTGAAGTGAGCACATTGGCATCTATCGTAATTGAAGAGAGTAAATATGTTCCTGAGCAGCCAACTATCGCAGGTGTATATCTCAACAGAATTAGAAAAGGTATTCCTCTTCAAGCTGACCCAACCGTTCTATTTGCATTAGGAGATCCACGACCAAACAGAGTCCTAAAAAAACACCTTCAGGTTGATTCTCCATACAACACATATAAGCACAAGGGATTGCCTCCAGGACCTATCACAATGGCCCCAATAAGTGCAATTGATGCTGTCCTAAATTACGAAAAGCATAACTATATTTACTTCTGTGCTAAACCAACTTTCGATGGACAACACAGCTTTGCTTCATCGTATAGTCAACATCTAAAGAATGCCAGAGCTTACCACAAAGCTTTGACTAAAAGGCTTAAAGAGAGGGAGAACCAATAATATAATCAGGGGCAAATACCTTTTCTGACCACTCCTTCCAATTATTCAGGACATCTTTAGCAACATTGATATCCTCGCTGTTGCCATTGATAAAATGAGTAAGATAGAAGGCATCATTATCAAATAGAATCATTGCTATTATAGCCTTCATTTGAAGTTTCAAATGATTGATAGTATGCTCATTATCAAAAGCATTAGCTACACTCTCTAACTTGTTTTCAAGAGAATAGTTAACAAGCTGAGTGTATAGAGTATCTTCAACCACAAAATTATTTATAAACTCTATTGGTTCTTTAGTAGAATATGTTGAGATAAAAAAGTCACGATTCTTATCTACATATCCATTTATAAATTGTGTTAAAGTACCACTATTTACCACCTCTTTAAAAAATGGAGAGATATGTAGAGTATCGAGTGGAACAAATATATCTGGCATAATTGAACCACCACCATATACAGCTCTACCCTTTTTTAGAGTCTTATATTGCAACTCCTTATTAAAGTGAATACTATCGGAAGTGAAAGACTCTCCGTGTTCGAATCTCGCTTTAATAGCATCGAAATACTCTTTATTCTTACCCTTTTCGTATGGTGCTTGGATAGATCTACCTGAAGGTGTTAAATATTTGGCAACAGTCAACTCTAACTCATCACCTCTTTTTAATGGAATAACTTGCTGAACCAAACCTTTTCCAAAACTCTTTCGTCCCACAACAATTGCTCTATCATTATCTTGTAATGCTCCTGCAACAATTTCACTTGCTGATGCGCTATTTTCATTGATAAGAACAACTGTAGGAACTTGTGCCAATAGTGCCTTTCCAAATGCGTGATTTGTTGTAAGTTTACCTGACCTATCCTGGATTGATACAATTTTATCACCCTCTTTGAGAAATTGATTTGAAATACTCATTGAACTTAAAAGAAGTCCTCCTCCATTATCTCTCAAATCTACAATCAAGCCCCGGATAGTATCATAATATGGTAAGAGAGCTTTAAGAAACTCTTCAAGTGTATTTCTTGAAAAACTATCTACCTTTATATATACATATCCCGGTTGATATTCATAAACAACTGATACTGAAGATATTGGCACTACTCCCCTCTTCACTATCACATTGAAAGGGGTCTGATTTTTTCTCTGAATTAAAAGTGTGATTTCGCTATCTTTTGGTCCTCTGAGATAATTCTTCACATCATCGTTTTCTATTCCAATTCCTGCAATTGTGTCATTTCCAGCAGCGATAATTCTATCTCCGGCTTTAAGACCAGCAGCATCAGAGGGACCATTTTTTATAACTGATTGAACTACCAGTGTATCGTCTATAATAAAAAATGAGATCCCAATACCCTCAAAATTGGCTTCAATGCGCTCACGACGCTCTTTGACCTCTGAAGCTTTAGTAAAGGATGAGTGAGGATCCAACTGCTTGAAAAGTTGTATAATTGACTCATCAACTAAATCTGGTAGACTTAATGAATCAATATAGTTATTCTGAAGATGGAAAAGCACTTCAGTAAACCTCATTGATTCTTCATACAACTCACTATTCTCTTCTCTCTGTTGAGTTGTAACTTCTTGTCCAAAAATCGGATAAGTTATTGATAATAAGAAAATTATGATGAGTCTTACCCTTTTCATTGTTCTTTTTTATTTAATGGAATCTCAAAAACTTTCCCCTCTTTCGACAACTCTGAATTTGGGAAGATTTCTCGAACCTCTTTAATAATTTTGTCTAAATCAGAATATCTTGATGAGTAGTGTCCGACAATAAGCTTGCCAACATTTGCATCACGTGCCACTTTTGCCGCCTGATAAGTTGTAGAGTGACAAGTGGCCTTTGCCATTGATGCCAGATCATCCATAAATGTAGCTTCGTGATACAATAAAGATACACCTTTAACAAGATCAGCTTCCCCTTCAAACGGGGCTGTATCAGAGCAGTGAGCATAACTTCTAGGAGTAAATGGAAGATAGGTATAATACTCATTTTCAAGCACTTCTCCATTCTCTCTTATAACATTTTCACCATTTTTCAAAAGAGCTATCTCTCTAAGTGTCAATTTATCTCTTTCAATCAACCATTTGTGAATATTTCTCTGTGGCTCCTTCTCTTTGAAAAGGAATCCAAATGTATCAATACGATGATTTAGGCCAAAAGAGTATATTTCAAAATTTCTTGTTGAATAAATTAGATTCTTTGACTTACCACTCAATACAATATGTTTGATCTCAAATTTAACACCATCTGCAAACATCTCATTGAAATGTTTCAGAATAGAGCTAAACATAAATGGTGCATAGATAGTTAATGAAGCACTTCTCCCCATCAATGCCATAGTTGACAATAATCCATAGATGCCAAAGATGTGATCTCCGTGGAGATGTGTAACAAAGATTGCCTCAATTTTTAGGAATGAGATTCCTGCACGGCGAAGTTGTATTTGACAACCCTCACCGCAGTCTATTAAAAACAAGCGCCCGCGAATGTTAATTACGTGGGCGCTTGGATATCTATCACAAGTTGGGAGTGCTGATGCACTTCCCAACGTAGTTAGAGTGAAATTCATTCAATTATTTAGATTGTTCTTCGCTCTTTTCCATTTCGCTTTTTAGAGCTGCCAATTCAGAGATGTCACCCAAAGTAGATTTAACCAAATTAGCTTTCAATTTCTTAACAGCTTTTTGAGTTGATTCTACTTCAGCATTCTTTTCTTTAGCTTCCTCTTTTTTAGCCTCTTCGAAAAGTTTTGAGTGTGAAAGAACGATGCTCTTCTTAACTTTGTTGAATTCTAATACTTTGAAATCGATAGTTTCACCTGCAGCAGCAGTTGTACCATCCTCTTTAACAAGATTTCTTAGTGAGCAGAAACCTTCAACATCTTCGCTTAGAGCTACTGTAGCACCCTTGTCAGAAACAGAAGAGATAGTCGCAGAATGTACTGAACCTACAGTGTAAACTGTTTCGTATGCATCCCAAGGATTATCTTCTAGTTGTTTATGACCTAAGCTCAAACGACGATTTTCACCATCAACTTCAAGAACTACAACTTCGATTGGTTCACCGATAGATGTGAATTCTGCTGGATGTTTAATCTTCTTGTTCCAAGAAAGATCGCTGATGTGTACCAAACCTTCAACACCCTCTTCCAACTCTACGAAGACACCGAAGTTTGTAAAGTTACGAACTGTAGCAGTGTGTTTTGAGTTGATTGGATATTTTTCTGAAATTGTTGCCCATGGATCTGGTTTAAGTTGTTTGATACCCAAAGACATTTTCTTTTCATCTCTGTCCAAAGTCAAGATGCAAGCTTCAACTTCGTCACCGATTTTCAAGAAATCTTGTGCACTACGTAGGTGAAGTGACCAAGACATTTCAGAAACGTGGATCAAACCTTCAACACCTGGTTGAATTTCAACGAATGCACCGTAATCAGCGATAACAACAACTTTACCTTTAACTTTATCACCAACTTTGTAGTTTTCGTCAAGTGTATCCCAAGGATGTGGGTTAAGTTGTTTCAAACCAAGAGCGATTCTCTTCTTAGTCTCATCGAAGTCAAGGATAACAACTTTGATCTTTTCGTCCAATTTAACGATCTCTTCTGGGTGGTTGATTCTACCCCAAGAAAGGTCTGTAATGTGGATAAGACCGTCAACACCACCAAGGTCAATGAATACACCGTAAGTAGTGATATTCTTAACTGTACCTTCAAGGATTTGGCCTTTTTCCAATTTACCCATAATGTCAGATCTTTGAGCTTCCAATTCAGCTTCGATAAGAGCTTTGTGAGAAACAACAACATTGCGGAATTCGTGATTGATCTTAACGATCTTGAAGTCCATAGTTTTGTTTACAAATACTTCGTAATCTCTGATTGGTTTAACATCAATTTGTGAACCTGGCAAGAATGCTTCGAAACCAAATACGTCAACGATCATACCGCCTTTAGTGCGACATTTGATGTAACCTTTAACGATTTCATTTTTGTCGAAAGCTTCATTAACTCTTTCCCAAGAACGAAGTGAACGTGCTTTTTTGTGAGAAATGATAAGTTGTCCCTTCTTGTCCTCTGCATTCTCAACGAATACTTCAACTACATCACCAACTTTCAAATCTGGGTTGTAACGGAATTCACTAATACTTACTACACCTTCGCTCTTGTAGCCAATATTAACGATAACTTCACGTTTGTTCATTGCTACAACTGTACCATCAACTACTTCATTTTCAATTACTTTTGAAAGTGTTGCGTTGTAGCTTTCTTCTATAGATGCAAGGTCTGCATCATAGTAACTCTCTTTTTCAAATGCATCCCAGTCAAATTTGTCTACTGCAACTGATGCATTACTTTTACGTTTTTTCTCTGTTTCAACAACAGGTGCAGTTGTCTCTGCAACAGGGGCAGCTTGTGCCTCTTGGTTCTCTACTTTCACTTCAACTTCTTCGTTTACTAGAGTTTGTTGAGTTTCTTGTGTCATTTTTGTAACTGTTTGTCTAATAAAGGGTTATACAATATTTATAAACTCTCCTTCCGGAGAGAGCGCAAAAATAGTTACTATTTAATTGATTTACAAATAATTTCGAAAGAAATTTACTATGTTTTATAGCATTTTTCTCTTCTTGAAAACTATCAGAGCTATAATGACTGAAATTAACATTACAGCACCCAAAATTGCAAAATCCCAAATGGTATTTGTCTGAGGCAATCTAATGTTCATTCCATAGATACTTGCAATAAGTGTTGGAGGCATCAGAAGAAGCGATACGAAGGTGAAAATCTTCATAATTTTGTTCTGATCCAAATTAATAAGACCTAACACTGTATTTTGCAGATACTCAAGACGTTCGAAGTCAAAATTGGTGTGATTTATAAGTGATGAAACGTCCTTAATCAAAACATTCAACTTATTGTGAACATCTTGTGGGAATTTATCACTTTTAAGGATGCTTGAAATCATTCTCTGCTTATCAACGACATTCTCTCTAACGAGCATAACGTTCTCTTGCAACTGATTGATATCCAATAGGAACTCCTCTCCAATATTTTCACCCAAACTTACTCGTTTACTATATTGAGCTATCTCTTTAGCCATCAACTCAATCATATCAGCATCCATATCAATTCTGTTCTCGAGAATGCTTACTAATATATGGAAACTGGTAGGATATATTTTGTAATTTGCCAACAATCTCCTCTGTATATCTGTAAAACTGCGTAGAGGAACTGTTCTAATTGAGACTAAAACTGAATGTGAAAGGATAAATGAAACCGCCTCCATATTATAATTTTCAGGACTTGGAATCATAAAGTTGGTGTTTGCGAAAATAGTGGTCTCAGTTTCGGAATAGCGAGAAGAGCTCTCAATCTCTTCAGCTTGAGCCCTACTCTGAATTGTAGTATCAAGGAATTTCTCAACCGCTCTCTTCTCCTCACCTGTTGGAGATGAAAGGTCAATCCATAGAACATTCTCTCTCTCGACCTCGTTCAGAAGTCTGAGATTCTGTGATAATACTGTCTGTCCGTTTAGTTTGAAAAAAATATCGATCATTGTGTACGCCTTATTAAATTGGTTAATTAATTCTTTTAAAAAATCAATTACCAACTGGCTCGATGTACAAGTAGATCAATTATAAGATTAATATTTTTCGCTAAAACACGCATCTTCTCTCAGTTTTAAATTAATACTATGCGTTACACTTTAGCCGCATCCGCAACAAGTGCGACGCAAAGATATGAAATTTAATTTAAAATAGTGTGTTCTAACAAAATTTTTATTCCGATAATTATCAGAATAACTCCACCAAGTATGTTAGATTTATTACCTATCTTTACTCCAATAACTTTACCAAAAGCTAAACCAAGAAACGCTGCCAGAAAAGTTATTATAAAAACAAGAGATATCTCTGTTACATATTGAATCATCGTAAGAGAGACAACAGAGAGAGAAATACCAACAGCGAGAGCATCTATACTTGTTGCCACTGAACAGATGATCAAATCTTTAAAACTCCTTAAATCCACACAATCACAATCATTGTCAAAGAGTGCTTCATATATCATCTTTCCACCAATGTAGAGAAGTAGGATAAAGGCAACCCAATGATCAATCTTTTCAATATACGATAGCAAAAATGACCCTAAAAATATCCCAAGAAGTATAAACCCGGCTTGAAATAGGGCAAAAGAGAGAGCAATTTTTGATTGTTCTCTAATATTACTTTTTCCAATAACAATCCCCCCTGCAGTTGCCACTGCAAAGGTATCAAAGCAGAGTGCAAAAGCAAGGAGGAATAGTTCAATAAATGTCATACTCTCTATTTCTTTCTAAATAGCCACAAACCGAAGAATGTTAGAAGTGCATTAACAATTAGTAGAGAGAAACCAAGATCAAATCCCATAAATTGTTTTCCTAAACTATTGATTATAAAGCACAAAACCGGTGCTGCTATAGCGATATATGGAGTTGCTTTGTCTTTAACTTTATATTTTGTAATAATACCGAAGAAGAACATACCCAATAGTGGGCCATAAGTATATGAAGCCAACTTATAAACAAGATTTACTACAGCATCACTACTTACAATAAATAGAACCAAAATAATCACAAAGAATATTGCAGTAAATCCTGCTTGAATCCATTTACGATATGTTGATTTCTTCTCTTCAGAAAGTTTATTGTTTGGATCGTTAAAATGAGCAAAATCGACACAGAAAGAGGTTGTAAGTGATGTTAAAGCACCACCAGCACTTGGATAAGCTGATGAAATCAATCCAATAAGGAATAAAATACCTACACCAATACCAAGATATTGACTTGCAATAGTTGGGAATAGGTCATCTGTTTTAACAATACCTAACTCTGCAAAACCACCTTTACTTAGTGCATAAACTGAAAGAAGTGCACCCAATAGAAGGAAGAAGAAGTTTACAACGACAATTATAATACTTGATGTGTACATATTCTTCTGAGCAGATTTGATATCTTTACAAGCCAAACTCTTTTGAATCATTCCCTGATCAAGACCGGTCATTGCTACAGTAGTGAATGCACCTGCAATAAATTGCTTAACTGCATTTGTTCCACTGCCCCAATTCCAATCGAACCAATCAGAAAATCTTGTTCCTTGCAAATTAGGATTTTGTCCATCTGCTAAAGCTGCGACCATTCCTTTGAAGTTCCAGCCCATATCTGAACATACATAATAGATTGTAAAGAATACTGCCAATAGCATAAATGTTGTTTGAAGCACATCTGTCCAGATAATTGTCTTAACTCCACCTTTATATGTATAAAAGAAAACAAGAGCCAAAAAGACAATTGTAACTATCGAAAACAGAACGATATCTGGAATATTTAGATTTTTTGGGACAAAAGCAAATAGTACCAGTGCCACAACAAAGATACGTACAGCTGCTCCTAAAATTCTTGAAATCATAAATACTACAGTACCTGTTTTGTAGCTATTTGTACCAAATCTATCACCTAAATATGCATAGATAGATGTAAGATTCATCTTATAATACAATGGTAATAGAACCTTTGCAATAATAAGATAACCAACTACAAAACCTAAAACCAAAGGCATATAGTAGAAATTCTGAGCCCAAACATTTCCAGGTACAGATATAAATGTAACACCTGAAATGGATGTACCAATCATTCCATAGGCAACGATAGGCCAAGGTGCTTTCTTATCTCCAGAGAAGAATGAGCTACTGCCTGTTTTACGTGTTGTAAACCAAGAAATTAAAAAAAGTAGTCCTGTGTAGGCAGCAAATGCTACCAAGAACCAAATAAATGGGAAATCGTGTCTCATAAAATTATGGTTTGAATAACTGTCTATTCAAGATTGAGCGGCCTAAGGTTAGTTCATCGGTATATTCCAGCTCATCTCCAAAACCAACTCCCCTTGCAATAGTTGTTATTTTTATTGGAAATTGTGATAATTTCTTAAAAAGGTAGAAGGAGGTTGTCTCCCCTTCCATACTTGTACTAAGCGCAAAAACCACCTCTAAAACATCTCCTGATGCGATTCTATCAATAAGTTCCTTAATTGGAAGATCATTTGGCCCTACACCATCCATTGGTGATATTATTCCACCTAAAATGTGATAATGACCGTTGTATTGTGAAGTATTTTCAATACTTAAAACATCGCGAATACTCTCAACAACACATATAATTGAAGAATCTCTACTCTTATCACCACAGAATGGGCAAAGTCCACTGTCAGAAATCATTCTGCATACGGGACAATACTTTATATCTTTAGAGAGAGAGGATATTGATTTTACAAATCTATCCACACTCTCTCGTGGTTGATTAAGAATGTGTAAAGCCAATCTCAAAGCACTTTTCCTCCCCACACCAGGCAGGGAAGAAAAGGCCTCAACTGCCTCATCTAAAAGTTTTATCGAGTGATTATCTCTTAGCATCTACTATTTTTGTTCAGCAAAATAGGCATCAACTGCCTTTCTAACAGAGCCGTGAGTCAACAATAGAGATTTAGCATATTCATAATCCTCTATCTTTGTCTCATCCATAATCATCTTAGTGCCTCTATCAACCAATTTTGCATTAGTTAGCTGCATATCAACCATCTTGTTACCTTTAACACGACCCATACGAATCATAGTTGATGTACTGATCATATTCAAGATGAGTTTTTGAGCAGTACCAGCCTTCATACGTGTACTACCTGTAACAAACTCAGGACCTACAACTGCAACAATTGGAATATCTACCTCTTTTGCCACAGGAGAATCTGGGTTACAAGTAATGCAAGCTGTCAAAAGACCCTCTTGACGAGCCTTCTTAACTGCACCAATCACATACGGAGTAGAACCTGATGCTGCAATACCAACAACAACATCGTTAACAGTTAGATTATATGGCTTCATATCATTCCAACCACCTTCAACATCATCTTCTGCTGCCTCAACAGCATTACGGATAGCTGTATCTCCACCAGCGATAAGACCTACGATCCAATCAGCAGGGGCACCATATGTAGGAGGGATTTCTGATGCATCAAGGATACCCAAACGGCCACTTGTACCTGCACCTAAGTAGAATAATCTACCACCCTTCTTCATTCTCTCAACAACGCCCTCAACAAGACGTTCAATTTCAGGGATACATTTTTCTACTGCCAATGGAACATTCTTATCTTCTCTATTCATATTGGTAAGAAGATCGCGAACAGACATTTTGTCAAGGTCTGTATAATTAGAAGCTTGTTCTGTTACTCTCATAATATACTATTTATAAAATTCAATTAAACCATCAATTGGAGCTTTGATAATCTTACCTATCTTCATTCCGTTTGCTTCTGCAGCTTTCTCAACGAAATCTCTGAAATAGTAAGCGATTGATCCTACGATATTTACGCTATAATTTTTATAGTCATAGTGAACAATATTTCTCTTGAAAAATTCATTAAAGCCCTCTGTTAGCAAGTTTGCAATGTGCGGATGCTCTCTATATTCACCAATAAATGGCAAGAATGAAGCTAAGAAACGGCTTGGAAGTGGCTCTTTATAAACTTTTTGTACAATTGCCAAGTAGTCAAGATTGTATCTCTTGATAAATTCATTATTGATCTCTTCAGGAAGTAAACCTTTTACGAAATCTGCAATAAATTTCTTTCCGAAATATCCACCTGATGCCTCATCACCAAGGATAAATCCACCTGCTTTTACATTTGCAGCAATCTTTTCACCATCATAGAAACAGCTATTTGAGCCGGTACCCATAATACAAGCAATACCCTTTTCGTGTCCGCAAAGTGCGTGAGCAGCAGCCAATACATCTGAATAGAATTCACATTTTGCTTTAGGGAATACTCTCTTGAAACAGTTTTCCATTCTATCAGTGATCTCTCCAGGAATTACACCTGCGCCATAGAAATAAACCTCATCTAACTCTTCACCTGCAACAGGAAGAAGATTCTCTTTCAATACATTGATAATGTGTTCATCGCTAAGAAAAACAGGGTTGATACCAGGGGTTCCTACAGACTCAATAGAGCCATCATTAAAAATTATTCTCCAGTCAACTTTAGTTGAGCCGCTATCAGCTATTAATTTCATTTTATAATAATTTAATTATTTAGTTTTCAATATTTTACCATTTTTCTTCCAACTATAAATACCAATAAAGCATATTACAAAATATGCGAAATATAGTAGTGATGTAAGGTACAATCCTGTCGATGCAAATAGAAATACTGAAGAGATATTTGCCACAATCCAAACATACCATTGTTGTATATAAGAACGACTTAGCCAGTAGGTCGCTAACATACACAATGTAGCTACAAATGAATCCATTATTGGATTAGGATTCTCTGAATAGTTTGTAAAGATATAACTTAACAGGATAAAGACAACTACAGCTATCAAAGAACTTATTACCACCAATTTTCTCTCCATTGGTCTGATTACAATTGCGTTCTTTCTACATTCCTCCCCGATTTCTTGCTGATGTTGATACATTAAACTTTTTGTCTTTTGCCAAGAGATAAAACCATAAACGCTTGATGCCATATAATATACCTGAATCAGCATCATCGCATATACCTTAGCATCAAGATAGATTATAAAATATGCGACAGAGGTCAAAAACCAGAATACCCACATTGAAGGTTTCTGCATTGTCTGAAGTATCACATAAGATAGGCCTACAACTACCGCAAAAAGCTCCAAATATCCCAAAAAACCAAGATTTGAAAAGTAGTTTGCAATTTGTGTAAAAATTAAACCTAAGCCCATTTTAAATTTTTGACAATTCGTTTGTATATAAATACAAAGTTACAAAAAATAGAAATAACTTAAGCGATTAGAACTTATTTATTAGAAAAATATACTATTTCCTCTCAATTAGTGATATTTTGTAAAGACGAGGCCATAGTTTTCCTGTCACATAGATTGATTTTGTCTCATTATGGTAGGCAATTCCATTTAAAACATCTGTTTCAGAACTCCTCAAATTGTTTGGTAACATAGAACTACAATCAATAACTCCCTTGACTTTACCATTGTTAGGATTAATGATAACTATAGCATTATCTCCATATACATTTGCCCAGATATCACCCTCAATCCACTCCAATTCATTGATATATGGAACCGGTTTGCCATTGAGAGTTACCCTTAAGACCTTTTCATCTGTAATTGTTTTAGGGTCAACAACATAGAGATTTGCCGAGCCATCACTCATATATAGTTTTTTGCCATCTGTTGTAACACCCCATCCCTCTCTATTCAAAGGGAATGTATATTTAAGAGAGAAGTCTGATTTATTATAAACAAACAACTTTCTCTCCATCCAGGTAAGTAGAAAAATATCATCTCCAATGTTACAGGAACCCTCAGCAAAATAGGTTGAGTCCAAATCTATTTGCCTCAACACTTCGCCACTTTTCAGATCGACTTCACGCAAAGATGACTCTCCATATTGACCTGTAGATTCGAACAATCTATCTCCATCAAAGAAGAGACCTTGTGTATATGCTCCCCTATCGTGAGGAAGCACCTCTTCAAGTTTATAGTTATAGTACTTAACCTCATCATCACCACAAGATGGCAACACCAAAACCAATGCGGTGATTATCAAATATTTACAAAAATTACTTTTCATTATTAAACTCCTTTGTTGTGCCATTGAATACCTTGAAGTAATGGCCTATAAAGCAGTGCAAAGATATAGGTTTTATTTAAGTTCTGAAAAATTATTAATTTTGCGTAATTTGTAAAAAAATTCACAATGAAACAGAGCAGAGTATCTATCTCAATTATTCTAATAGCAACTGCATTTTTCTTAAGTATCAGCTGTTCAGAAAAGGTTATCGAAAATGGTGGTAAAGAGACTTTAAGAGTCGATTATATATTTAGTGGGAATTCTCTGGAGAGCAGGATATCTCTCTCAGAGTTGATTCGATTTGATGGTTGGGCAGGAAGATATGTGAACAGAGATAAAGTAGCTCTAAAGGGAAATGGGCAAATTAAAATGTATGATAATCAAAGTAAGGAACTCATCTATTGCCAATCTTTCTCTACACTCTTCCAGGAGTGGTTGGCAACTGAAGAGGCAACTAAAGTTGATAAATCATTTGAAAATGTTTTCCTTCTACCAATGCCCGAAAGGAAAGCGACTATAACCATTGAGTTATATAACTTTTATGGCCAGACAATGACTTCTTTGACTCACGAGGTTGATCCTGAAGATATTCTTATCAGAAAATTGGGTGGAAAACCGGCTCCTCACAAATATCTTCTTAACAATGGCAATTCAAGTGAAAAGATTGATATTGCAATAGTTGCAGAAGGTTACACTAAAGATGAACGAGCAAAGTTTTATAAAGATGCACAAATCGCAATGGAGGCGATTCTTTCTCATAAACCTTTTGATCAATATAGAGATAGATTTAACTTCGTTGCAGTTGCACTGGAATCAACTGAGAGTGGAGTAAGTGTACCAATCAATGGTGAGTGGAGGGAGAGTGCTTTGAATTCTCACTTCAGCACCTTCTATTCAGACAGATACCTTACAACTCTACATATCACTGAACTGCATAATCAAATGGTTGGAATTCCGTATGAACACTTTGTAATTCTTGCTAATACTGACACCTATGGTGGTGGCGGAATATTCAACTCTTACACACTGACAACAACAGGTCATAAAAGTTTCAAACCTGTTGTTGTACACGAGTTTGGCCACAGTTTTGCAGGATTAGCCGATGAGTATTTCTATGATGACCAATTTGTTGAGTACTACTACTCTGAAGCTGAACCTTGGGAGCAGAATATTACAACTCTATACAATTTTCAATCAAAGTGGGAAGATTTGCTTCCTGATGGTTGCGAAAGGCCTACACCTCTACCAGACGGAAATATTTGGGAGAAAATTGCTGAGGGGACCAATCCAGATAGTCTGATTGGGCTATATGAGGGCGGAGGATATCAGTCAAAGGGTGTTTACAGAGCATTTGTAGATTGTAGAATGCACACAAATAGTGCTGACGCTTTTTGTCCAATATGCCAAAGGGCAATCAGCAGAATTATTGATTTTTACACAATAGAATTAGAATAGTATGATTTATAGCGAAACTTTTCAAGTAAGATGTTATGAGGTTGACTCTCACGACAACTACAAAGCATTTTCATTCGCTAATGTAGCGCAAGAGATAGCACATATCCACTCCACAAAAATGGGATTCGGATATGCATCAATTATTGATAAAAACCTTGTTTGGATTATATCCAGAATGCATTTCAAATTTGTAAAGACTCCTAGATGGGAAGATATTGTAACCTTAAAAACCTGGTCAAAATCGACAGAGGGGCTATTTGCAATAAGAGATTACATGATGACAGACCAGGATGGTAACCCACTGATTTTAGGCACATCTTCGTGGCTGATTATGGATTTGAAAGAGAGACGTCTTAAAAGAATGGACCACGCTTTGTCTAAAGAGGATCTCGACAAGAACGATCCACTCAGTGCAATTGATGAGAATTGCTCAAAGATAAAACCTGAAAAAGATCTTGAATTTATCTGGAGCAGAGAGGTAAGATGGTCTGATCTTGATCATAATCTACACGCCAATAATGCTAAATATTTAGAGTGGACATTAGACACACTGGATGCTAACTATTTAGAAAACAAAGAGTTATCCGATATTAAAATCAGTTTTAATCACGAAACTAAATTGGGGGACAAGGTAGATCTTTATAGAAAATCCATAGATAGTAATACCTTCTATGTAGAGGGTAAAAATGGTGGACAAAGTATTTTTCAAGTTATTTGTACATTTAGATAGAGGCGATTGTGTTAACGTATAAAATTATTCTGATAGTAATGGTCTTATTGGCCATTATCGTATTCATTGCTCTTAACTATTTCAATGCGGGTTATGGTTATTTGAGGAGCAAATCGTGGGGATATTCCATCAATAATAAATTAGGTTGGATGATTATGGAGGCCCCTGTATTTATTTTAATGCTAGTTCTTTATGCATCATCTGAAAGGGTTGGAAATCCCGCAATAATAGTAATTACTGCCCTGTTTCTTATCCACTATTTTCAGAGATCATTCATATTTCCATTTCTGATTAGAGGTAAGAGCAAAATGCCTATTGCCATTATCTCTATGGGGATGATTTTCAATACTATGAATGCCTATATGCAGGGATATTGGCTCTACAAGTATGCTCCTGCCACTATGTACACGACAGATTGGTTATACTCTTGGCAATTCATTATTGGCACCATAATATTCATTGTAGGTATGACAATAAATATCCATTCTGACAATATTATACGTAATCTTCGCAAAAAAGGAGATAACAAACACTATATTCCTAAGGGAGGGGTATTTAAATATGTATCATCTGCCAACTATTTTGGAGAGATAGTTCAATGGTGGGGATTTGCAATATTAACCTGGTCAATATCTGGAGTAGTTTTTGCAATTTGGACTGGTGCAAACCTAATCCCGAGAGCAAAAAGTTTATACGAAAAATATTGCGACGAGTTTGGTGAGGAGTTCACCAAATTAAATAGAAAGAGAGTAATTCCTTTTATATATTAACGATATGAAGGCATCTAATAACAATAGACTATTCACGCCATTCAAAATTGGCCCTATTACCCTGAAAAACAGAACAATACGATCTGCAGCTTTTGAGGGAATGGCACCTGGCAATGCCCCTTCACAAGAGCTTTTTGACTATCATACAGATGTTGCTAAAGGCGGTGTTGCTATGACAACTGTTGCCTATGCTGCAGTTCATCAAAGCGGTCTCTCTTTTGAAAGGCAGTTGTGGGTAAGAGAGGAGATTGTCCCTGATTTAAAAAGATTGACAGATGCAATACACAAAGAGGGTGCATTAGCATCTATTCAACTTGGCCATTGTGGTAATATGTCACATCGAAAAATATGTGGATGTATGCCAAAAGGCGCAAGTAGTGGTTTTAATCTATACTCCCCTACCTTTGTCCACGGAATGAATCGCAATGAGATTGATGAGATTGTGAAAGCATTTGGCGAGGCTGTAAAGATGGTAAAAAGAGCCGGATTTGATGCAATAGAGATTCACGCCGGTCACGGCTATCTTATCTCACAGTTTCTATCTCCATACACCAACCACCGCAAAGATGAGTTTGGTGGCTCACTTGAGAATAGAATGAGATTTATGGAAATGGTTATGAGAGAGGTTGTTACAAGTGCAAATGGCGAACTGGCAATATTTGTAAAAACCAATATGCGTGATGGTGTAAAGGGTGGAATTGAGATAGATGAGGCGATAAAAATTGCTCAACGCCTTGAAGAACTTGGAGCTGATGCTCTGGTGCTTAGTGGAGGTTTTGTCAGCAAAGCTCCAATGTATGTTATGTGTGGCAATTTCCCTAAAAAAGCAGTTGCCCACTATATGCCACTCAAACAGTGGTGGTTAAAAATTGGTGTTCGTCTATGCGGAGACCTTCTTGCACCTCCTATAAAGTATAAAGAGAACTACTTTTTGGATGACGCAAAAAAATTCAGAGCGGCACTGAAACTTCCGTTGGTATATGTTGGCGGAGCAACATCTCGCAAAGGAATTGATGAGATCCTTGATGCCGGATTTGAGATGGTTCAAATGGGAAGAGCTCTGATTAGAGAGAGAGATTTTGTAAACAAACTTAAAGAGGAGAGTTGTTGCAGTAAATGTGATCACGTCAATTTCTGTATTGGAAGAATGTACACACTTTCTATGCAGTGTCACACATCTTGTCAGGATATAACTCCTGCTCTTGAAAGAGATTGTCAACGTCAAATTAAAAAGAATAAATAGATGGTAAATATATTGTTTGTGTGCCTGGGGAACATTTGCAGAAGTCCTATGGCAGAGTTCGTAATGAAGAAACTTGTAAAAGATAAAGGGTTGGAGAATCATTTCACAATCGCTTCAGCAGCAACAAGTTACGAAGAGAGTGGCAACCCTGTTTATCCACCGGCAAGGGCAAAACTCGCAGAGCACGGCATCTCTTGTAAGGATAAATATGCTGTAAGAGTTTCTCCTGATGATTATGACAAATATGACTATATAGTAGTAATGGACCGTAGCAATCTTCGCAATATTACGAGAATTGTCGGAGAGGACAGAGATGACAAAATAAGATTGCTTATGAGCTACACCGGAGCTAATAGTGATGTGGCAGATCCTTGGTACACAGGCGACTTCGAAGCCACCTGGCAAGATGTCTGGGCTGGTTGTAATGCACTTCTTGAAAAAATATTATCAGAGAAGTTTTAAGATTAACTTTTAATATCTCCAATAAATAGTTAACTTTATAGCGATAATATTCAAATTTTATCGTTAATGGCAGACTATACATTTTTAGCATTTGATCTTGGCGCAACAAGTGGACGTGCCATCGTGGGTAATTTAGATGATAATTCTCTAAAAATTGAGGAGATTCATCGCTTCGAGAACATAATTCTTCAGATAAACGGAAAGTATTATTGGGATATCTACAACCTTTATAATCAATTAATTACAGGAATTAAAAAATGTGCAGAGGCAGGCATTAAGCCTCACTCTATCGGCATTGACACCTGGGGAGTAGATTGTGGCTATATAGGTGCGGACGGAACTCTACTAGCCCTTCCTCGCTCATATAGAGATCCATATACACAAGGAGTTACAGAAGAGTTTTTCAAAATTATTCCTCGTGAAGAGTTATATGGTGAGACTGGAATTCAAATTATGGATTTCAATACTATATTTCAGATGTATAAATGTGTAAAAGAGGGCTATTCACCTCTTTTGAGTGCAGAGAAAGCACTTTTTATGCCGGACCTACTCTCCTACCTGCTCACCGGAAATATGGTTTGTGAATATACCGATGCCTCCACATCACAACTACTTGATCCTAAAAAGAGAGAGTTCAGTAAGAATTTGTTAAACACCATCGGTGTCAAAGAGGATATTTTTCCTGAAATAGTAATGCCCGGCAGCCGAGTTGGTAAGCTTTCTGAACATATATCAAACATTACCGGAATGGATCGAATAGATGTCATTGCAGTTGCAGGACACGACACAGCTTCAGCTGTTGCAGCCGTTCCTTCTCCTGATGAAAATTTCGCATATCTTTCAAGCGGCACCTGGTCTCTTATGGGTATCGAGGTTGAAAATCCTATCATTAATGAAGAGTCTATGAAAGAGAATTTCACTAATGAGGGAGGTATTGAGGGAACAACTCGCTTTCTAAAAAATATCACCGGAATGTGGCTTTTGGAGGAGTGTCGTCGCAGTTGGAAGCGAAAAGGAAGAGATTATTCATATAATGATATTGTTGAAATGGCTCTCTCTCAAGAGGATTTCACTACCACTATTAACCCTGATGACCAATCATTTGCAGCACCTGATGATATGCCAACTGCAATCATTGAGTATTGCGAAAAAAATGGATTAAAATCACCTTCCAATGATTCTGAGATGGTAAAATGTATCTTCACATCTCTTGCTCAACGCTATAAGGATGTATTGGAAATTCTAAAAAGATTTTCTCCTAATCCAATTGATAGATTGCACATTATATCGGGAGGCTGCAAAAATGCCCTGTTAAATCAAATGACAGCTGATGCAATAGGGATACCTGTCGTTGCAGGTCCATCTGAAGCCACTGCCATAGGAAATATTATGATACAAGCAAAAGCTGCAGGTATTGTTTCCGACAGAAAAGAGATGAGAAGACTAATAGCACAAGCCATTGAAACTCAAACATTTACACCAAGAAAATAATAATTTAAAACTATAAGAAATATGAACGAACAAAACATCTTATCTGCATACCAAATAGCCAAAGAGCGTTTTGCAGCATTCGGAGTTGACACCGACAAGGTACTTGAACAATTGGATAAAATTTCGCTTTCACTACACTGTTGGCAAGCTGATGATGTGACCGGTTTCGAAAATCAGGGAGGCTCACTTTCAGGTGGTATTCAAGTTACAGGAAACTATCCAGGCAGAGCTCGCAATATTGATGAGTTAAGAGCAGATATATTGAAAGCAACATCGTTGATTGGTGGTAAACACCGCTTAAGTCTCCACGAGATCTATGGTGAATTTGGAGATAAATTTGTTGATAGAGATGAAGTAACAGTTGAACATTTCAAAGGATGGATTGATTGGGGAAAGGCAAATGATATGAAATTGGACTTTAACAGCACATCATTTTCTCATCCAAAGAGTGGAGACCTGACACTTGCAAATCCAGACAAAGAGATCAGAGATTTTTGGATTCGTCATACAAAAGCTTGTAGAGCCATTGCTAATGAGATGGGTAAAGCTCAAGGTGATCCATCTATGATGAACCTTTGGGTTCACGATGGAAGCAAAGAGGTTCCAGCCAACAGACTTCGATATCGTGCAATTCTTGAAGAGAGTCTTGATGAAATCTTTGCCACACCTTATCAATGGATGAAGGATTGTATTGAGGCAAAATTATTTGGTATTGGTTTGGAAAATTACACAGTAGGTTCTTACGATTTCTATTTAGGATATGGAGCCAAAAAGGGCAAAATCGTAACATTAGATACCGGACACTTCCACCTAACAGAGAGTATTCCTGACAAGGTATCATCTCTACTTCTATTTACTCCTGAAATAATGCTGCACGTAAGTCGCCCAGTTCGTTGGGATAGCGACCACGTAGTAATTCTATCTGATGAATTGCTAGAACTTGCCAGAGAAATTGTAAGATGCAATGCTCTTGATAAAGTTCACATCGGACTTGACTATTTTGATGCAACTATCAATAGAATCGGAGCTTATGTAATTGGTTGCAGAGCTACCCAAAAGGCATTCTTAAGAGCACTTCTTGAGCCACAGGATATTTTAAACAAATATGAGGATAATGGTCAATTATTCCAAAGACTTGCACTTCAAGAGGAACTTAAGAGTATGCCTTGGCAAAGTGTATGGGATATGTACTGTCTGAAGAGTAATGTCCCTGTAGGCGATGCTTACATTCCTGAAATTGAAAAATATGAAGCAGAAGTAACATCTAAAAGATAAATACTATGGAGATTGTACTTGGTTTACTGATAATAGCAATCGGTAGTTTTGGACAATCAAGTTCTTATGTACCGATTAATAAGATAAAAAAATGGTCTTGGGAGAGTTTCTGGCTTGTACAAGGCATTTTCGCCTGGCTCATCTTTCCTCTTTGTGGTGCATTGTTGGCTGTACCAGATGGAAGCTCATTGGGAGCGATTATATCATCTAACCCTTCAGCTGCTTTAAAAGCTGGATTTTTTGGAATGTTATGGGGTGTTGGTGGTCTAACCTTTGGATTATCAATGAGATATCTAGGTGTGGCCCTTGGCCAGAGTATTGCTTTGGGAACCTGTTCTGCTTTCGGAACGATTATTCCAGCAATCATCGCTGGTGAAAACCTTTTCAAAGGTAGTGGTTTAATCCTTCTCATTGGAGTTTGCGTAACTCTTGCAGGTATATTCGTAATTGGTTATGCTGGAAGTTTGAGGGATAAAAATATGAGTGAAGAGGAGAAACGCAAAGCTGTTAAGGATTTTGCACTTGGCAAAGGATTAGCAGTAGCTCTTCTTGCCGGCGTTATGAGTGCTTGTTTTAATTTAGGTCTTCAAGCAGGAGAATCTTTGACTGTTGAAGGCACAAGCGAACTATTTGCCTCATTACCAGCCACTTTGATGGTTACAATTGGTGGTTTTATAACAAATGCTTCATACTGTTTATGGCAAAATGGCAAAAACAAAACCTTCTCTGATTACAAAGAGAAGGGAGTCTTTGTTCGCAATCTTCTTTTCTGTGCATTGGCAGGATTATTATGGTATTCACAATTCTTCGGATTAAGTGTTGGAAAGAGTTTCCTTGTTGACTCTCCAATTATGTTAGCCTTCTCTTGGTCAATCCTTATGGCTCTAAATGTTGTATTTAGTAATGTATGGGGCATTGTTCTCAAAGAGTGGAAAGGAGCTGGAAAGAGTACAGCCGTTGTATTAACAATTGGTATGGCAATACTTATCCTGTCTGCATTTTTACCTAACTTTTTAAGTTAATTGTATGGATAATAATAAATTATTAGCTCAGGAAATAGCAAAGATTGCTGAGGTTGCCAGTTACCTTTGGCAAAGAGGTTGGGCAGAGTATAACGGAGGAAATATCTCTGTAAATGTTACCGAGTCTTTAAGTGAGGAAGAACGCAAGGTGGAGGCAATTGGAGATAAAGTTACACTCCCTACCATTTTAGAAGAACTTAAAGGATCAATCTTTTATGTAACAGGTACAGGTAAGAGAATGAGATATGTTGCACAATCTCCTTGGGAAAATGGCGCCTTGATTCGCATAAGTGAGTGTGGAGATTATTTTGAAGTAATCTATAAAAATTGCATAAAACCAACATCTGAATTACCTTCTCACCTCTCTATGCACAATTACTTGAAATCTATAGGTAGAGATTGTAAAGTGGTTCTTCACACACACCCAACAGATTTAGTTGCACTTACTCATAGTAAGCAATGGCTTGATAGTGAGGCAATTACAAATATGCTTTGGAGTATGATTCCAGAATGTAGAATTATTACTCCAAGAGGTGTAGGAATTGTTCCATATCAAATTCCTGGCACTATGGCTCTTGCAAATGCAACTATTGAGCAATTAGCAAAACACGATGTAGTCTTCTGGGAAAAACACGGAATACTTGCAACTGGTAGAGATGTTGTAGATTGTTTCGATGTCATAGATACCTTAAGCAAATCTGCACAAATATATATTAATGCAAAAATGGCCGGATTTGAACCGGAAGGAATGTGTAAAAAAGATCTGGATGATTTAGTACCTGCATTTGGATTAGAAAAATATTATAATGAGAATTAAATTTTATATCACACTGATTTTCAGTTTATTATCCATATCTCTATGGGGACAGAGGAGTACACTTACAAGAGAGTACATTACCCCTGAAAGAATAGTTTTAGAGAGTGGTAATATTACTAATTCTGAAAGATTACTGAAAGATGGAATTGGGCAATCAACTTTAAGTAATGCTGATGTTTGCGTAATTAAGGGAAAGGGCTCAATTTTGGTCGATTTTGGTTGCGAACTTCACGGAGCAATAGAGATTGTTACAGGTATGTCACCCACTTCAGGTGATGCAAAGCTTCATATTACATTGGGAGAGAGTGTTAGCGAAGCGATGAGTCGTATCGGTGAAAAGGGTGCAACTAATGATCACGCCGTTCGTGATTTTGATCTAAGTGTACCTTGGCTTGGTGTGGCTCAATATGGTAATTCAGGATTTCGATTTGCAAGAATTGAGACTCTTGATTCCACAGCAACACTCTACTTAAGAGAGGTCAGAGCTATTTCTATATACAAAGATGTTCCTCAACTTGGTACCTTTGAATCATCAGATACACTTTTGAATCAAATATGGAGTACTGGTAAACGCACAGTTCACCTATGTATGCAAGACTATCTTTGGGATGGTATAAAACGCGACAGATTGGTATGGATTGGAGATATGATGCCTGAGGTGATATCGATTTTTGCTCTTTTCGGAGCAGATGAGATTATTCCAAAGAGTCTTGACCTTACAAGAGATGCTACTCCACTCCCTGGTTGGATGAATGGAATTAGTTCTTATTCACTTTGGTGGGTTCTCCTTCAGGAAGAGTGGTATAAAAGAGTAGAAGATTTTGACTACTTGAAAGAGCAAGAGGATTACCTTTATGCTTTATTAGAGCAGATTATTAAGACAATTGATGATAACGGAGTTGAGCATTTAGGAGGCACTCGTTTCCTTGACTGGCCATCTAATGCTAATAGTAAAGCTATTGATGCCGGCCTACAATCTCTTACAGTTATGACAATGAAAAGCGGAGAACATCTATGTAAGATATTGGGGAAGAAGGAGTTATCAAAAAAATGCAAAGATTATTACAAGAAAACTCTCAAAGCTGCCAAAACTCTTGGTGATGAATTTATCAAGACAAATCAAAATCCGATTGGAGAGAAACAGGCAGTTGCTCTACTTACTTTGTGCGAAGCTTTAGATGCAGCAAAAGGTGCTGAACTTATTGCAAAAAATGGCACTAAAGGTTTCTCTACATTCTATGGTTACTTTATGTGCGAAGCTCTAGCAATGGGTGGAATGATAGATCAGGCAACTGATATCATTAAAGAGTATTGGGGGGGAATGTTAAAGATGGGTGCAACTACATTCTGGGAGGATTTTGACCTTGCTTGGGTGGATGGCTCAGCCCCTATTGACGAAGTTGTACCTGAAGGGAAAAAGGATATTCACGGAGATTTTGGAGCATATTGCTATCTCGGTTTCAGACATAGTCTATGCCACGGATGGGCTAGTGGTCCTACACCTTGGATGATGCACCACATTTTAGGTATCACCCTTGAAGAGAGTGGATATAAAGAGATATCCATCAACCCTCATCTTGGCAAATTAGATTGGGCAAAAGGCTCATATCCAACACCTTACGGAATTATAAGTATCTCATTAACAAAAGATAAAGAGGGTAAGACCATCATTGATGTAGATGCACCTAAAGAGATAAAGATTAATATTAACAAATAAACAATTACGATTTTGAAAAGGATTTTTTTAGGATTACTGATTGTAATCGGTTTCACATTGAGCTCTTGCTGTAGCCAAAACGAGGATGTCACTCAAAAGGAGTGGAAAGGTAGCTGGATTAGCGCTCAAGATTGTCAAGATGAACCAAATAGCTGGTTAATCTATCGTTACGAAAAAGAGTTAACAAAAGTTCCTTCCAAATTAATGGCACGAATAGGTGTCGATAGTAAATATTGGATGTGGATCAATGGTGAAATGGTTGTTTTTGAGGGTGGTCTTAAAAGAGGACCAGCTCCCGAGAAGACATACTACGATGTAATTGACATTGCTCCTTACCTGAAAAAGGGTAAGAACAGCATCGCTATTTTACATTGGTACTTTGGAAAAGATGGTTTCAGCCACAAAAACTCAGGCAAAGCAGGATTGATATTTGATGCTCAAGGCAAGAGTGTTGAAATCTGCTCTAATGAGGAGTGGAAATGTGAAGTTTATCAAGCTTATAGCAATACAGAGGCACCATACCCGAATTACAGATTGCCTGAAAGCAATATCCGTTATGATGCTCAAAAAGCTATTGAGGATTGGTATAAACTTGACAGTAGTGCTGAACTTAAAAATGCTAAAATAGTTGCCTCTGCAGGAGATGCTCCATTTGGAGAACTTGTTGCCAGACCTATTCCTATGTGGAAAGATTATGGTGTAACAGATTATAAATCAGTAGAAAAGAGTGGCGATACCCTTATCTGTAAGCTCCCTTATAACTGTCATATTACACCATATCTTAAAGTTAATTCAAAGAATGGAGGTGATACTATTCACATTATCACTGATAATTATCAAGGCGGTAGCGAAAATAATGTCAGAGCTGAATACATTACAAAAGCTGGAGAACAGGAGTATGAAAGTCTTGGTTGGATGAATGGTCACTATGTATGGTACATTATTCCTGAAGGCGTAGAGGTTATCGAAGTTAAATATAGAGAGACAGGTTACAATACAGAGTTCTCTGGTTCATTTGAATGCAATGATCCATTCTTTAATGAATTATGGAAACGTTCAGCAAGGACTCTTTATGTTACAATGAGAGATACCTATATGGATTGTCCAGACAGAGAGCGTGCTCAATGGTGGGGTGATGCTGTTAATGAGCTTGGTGAAGCATTTTATGCCTTGAGTCCATCATCACAGCTTCTTGCAAAGAAAGGTATATATGAACTTGTTAATTGGCAACGCGAGAATGGTACTATCTATTCACCTGTGCCATCAGGCAACTGGGGCAAAGAGCTACCACTACAAATGTTGGCATCAGTTGGTTGGTATGGATTCTATACACAATACTTCTTCAGTGGAGATGACTCTTTTATTGCTGACGTTTATGACAGAGTTCATAGATATCTTCACGAGGTATGGCAATTAGATGAAGATGGAATGGTTATCCTTCGTCCAGGTGAGTGGAACTGGGGCGATTGGGGCTGGGATATCGATATGAGAGTTTTGACAAATTGTTGGTACTACCTGGCTTTAAAAGGAGAAAATGAGTTTGCAAAAATATTAGGTAAAGCTGATGATATTACTCTTAATAATGAGATTATGAGTAGAATTAAAGCAAATTTCGATGCTAAATTCTGGAATGGCGAGGTATATCGTTCAGAAGATCACGTTGGAGCAAATGATGACAGAGCTCAAGCTATGGCTGTTGTCTCAGGTTTGGCAAACGAAGAGTACTATCCTCAAATTATTGAATCTCTAAAGAAAGAGTATCACGCTAGCCCTTATATGGAAAAATATGTACTTGAAGCTCTTTACATTTTAGGTGAAGATGAGTTCGCACTTGATAGGATGAAAGAGAGATATGCTAAAATGTTGGGATACACTGACTACACTACCCTATTTGAGGGTTGGGGAATTGGTGCAGAGGGTTTTGGTGGTGGTACAATTAACCACGCTTGGAGTGGAGGTCCACTAACTATGATGAGTCAAAAGGTATGTGGTATCTCTCCTACTACTCCTGGATTTAAGAAGTTTAGAGTTGCTCCTCAAATGGGATACCTTACAAATGTATCAGCTACAATGGTAACTTCTGATGGTAGCAAGATTAGTGTTGACGTTGTTGTAGAAAACGACAAAACATCACTAACTGTTTCAGTACCAAAAGGTTATGAAGCAGAATTAGTTCTTCCTAATGGAACGAGCAAAGTTGTAAAATCGGGTACACATACCCTAAGCGAATAATTATCTAATTTATATATTAGCAACAATATCATCTGCATATTGTTCCCATCCTTTCGCGCTTCTGTAGGCTTCCACCGCAGAAGCGTGAACTTTTATGTACCTAGGAGAAGAGAAGGTATTAAAAAGATTATTATCATTCTCCGAGTTCTCTAAAGTTGGAGGAGTAGTCGGAATTAACACAAAGGTTGTTCCTTGTGGATTATTTGTATATAAAGCATAATATCCAATACTCTTAACTCTTTGAGGAAGTGTCAATTCAGAGAGAGAAGAACAACCATAAAAGGCACGCTCACCAATTGTTGTTACATTTTGAGATACTTGAAAATCGACTAATGAAGTACAAGCAGAAAATGCTGTTGCTCCTATTGATGTAAGATCTTCAGGTGAGACAAAACTTTCCAAAGATGTACAACCATAAAATGCTGAATAACCTATACTTTGTATAGTGTTTGGTAATTCGATATCTCTTAACTCTCTACATCTATAAAATAGAGATTCATTTATTGCCGTAATATCTGCCTTAATTTTTACTGATGTTAACGATGTACAATTTTCAAAACAATACTCCCCTATTGATACAATATTGGATGGAATTGTAATACTTTTCAACTCACTACATCCTGAAAATGCCTTTGGAGCAATCTCTTTTACAGATGTTGGAATTACAGATTGTGCACATCCTATCAGTAAGATATCAGACTCACTCTCAATGATTGTATTTGAGCTATTACGAGAATCATATCTACTATTATTCTCATCAATTTTAATTGACTCCAACTTATTACAATTATTAAATGCACAAATTCCAATTGAATCAATTGATGCAGGAATCTCAATATTTGTAATAGATGAACATCCATAGAAAGCATACCCCTCTATTGTATTCACACCCTCTGGAATAGTTATTTCGGATAATAGTTTACAACCGTTAAATGAGCTATCTTCTATAGAGTTCAGGGATGCCGGAATTGAAATTTTCTTAAGTACGGAACAGTTATAGAAGACTCTCATACCCATTTTCTCAAGAGTGGATGGCAGAGTGACACTCTCTAACAAGACACAACTTGAAAAGGCATCTCTACCAATAGTTTTAACTCCTTCAGGAATTACTACACTACTTAGAGACTTACAATAATTAAATGCTAGATCACCTATCTCCTCCAAAGATTGAGGAAAGGTTATCGATTTCAAATTTCTACAATAATCAAAAGCACTTATCTCAATCTTTTTCAGATTCGTAAAATATTGCAATTCATCAAATGATGTTACAACTCTATTGTTAGAGCCAAAGAAATTTGTAGGGATAGATGTAACACTCTGCGCCTCTGCAATAGAGATCTCCTTATCTCCATCTAAATCAAAAGCTGCAACACAAGCTGACTTGACATTACTATCTGCAAAGGTAAGTAATTGTAGATTCAACGACTTCTCCTGAATGATAGTGAAGGATTGTAATAATTCCCCATATTTACCTATCAATGAGATAGTTGCACTTCTTTCTTCGCCATTATTTTCTCCAACGGAGAAGATAAGCAATTCATCTCTTACCGGAGATTTTGTCTCTACATACTCTATCCATTTGACATCTTCCGGAATAGATACTGTGTAATCAAAGTTCGTTTTAACTTGGATCTGCAACTCAGAAGAATTAGAAGAAACTTGATATGAATCAGTTGCCTCCATAACACCCTCAGAAAATGTCAGAGACTGCATAGCTGTACCTGATAGAGGAGATGTTGCTATCACAAGAATTTTACCTGTAGCAGGATTCAATGGCACCTTAACAAGAAGATAACCACTACTATAATCTTCTGGTACAATTTCTGCGTCCCAATCGCCTGAAGGGATACAATCAATCTGTGTCTGAGAATCTGCACCAATGATTTCATAAGGCAATTTCATACTCCTTCCAGGTATTGCTGGTATAGAGTTAACCTCCTCGAACAAAATTGAAAAGCCCGATGTTCTTGGCACTGTCAGGATAGTTCCATCCTGCAGTACAAATGTCACATAATTATTATCGTAATATACCTGTTTGAAGAATGAATCTCCATCTTTACCATCCTTGCCATCCTTACCATCCTTACCATTATCACCGGTTGCTTTACCTACTTGAGTCCAAGTGTTACCATTATCTAATGATAGATACCAATAACCCTCCTCTATTTTTAATTGAGGAGTCACTCCATTCTCTCCATCAAGACCGGGATCACCATCATTTCCATCTTGACCATCTTCTCCATCTTTTCCATTCACACCTTGAGCCAAAACCATATTTCCATCCTCGTCTAACAACCACTCGCCATTAACAGTCCAATAGTATAGTCCATCACTCCACTTTTTAACTCCAATAATTGGAGCATCGCCACTACCACCTATGCCATCCTTACCATCTTTGCCGTCTTTCCCATCTTTACCATCTTCTCCATCTTTACCATCTTCTCCATCCTTTCCATCCTGGCCGTGATAAATGGTTATTGAATCGGCAAATTTGAAACTAATTACATATCCAATTATATCATTCCCCTCTTTAACTAGTTCAATTCCAGTAATATAATCGTTTGTCTGAAGGGCTTCAACTATAGTTTGAAGCGATGTAATATTTGTATTGAACCTGGCACATAGTTGTTCTAATTCTTTAACTCTCTGTTCTAAATCATCCACTCTTTTTTCCAATTCACCAATTTGAGTGCAAGAGACAAATAGAAGTGTAAAGAGAATAGCTATAAGGTGTTTAATATTTCTCATAAGAATAAATTTTATAGATTGTAAATATAAGAATTTTTATCGTTGTATCTATAAAACGGGATTAATCTTGTATATTTGCAACATAATAATTGGGAAGAGTGTTCTATCGCTATTAATTTAGAGGAAAGTCCGGACAGAATAGAGCAGTGTCCTGTGGAAAGCACAGGTGGGTGTAAACTTAGGGAGAGCGCAACAGAAAATAACCGCCAAAAGGTAAGGGTGAAAAAGTGAGGTAAGAGCTCACAGATGCTATTGGCGACAATAGTGTGGTGCGCACCGACACTCTGCAAGGCCAAGTATATCGACAATTAAGGGTTGCTCGTCCAATGTCGAGGGGTGGGCTGCATAGATAAATGATAGAACCCGTTTACGGGACAGAATTCGGCTTATAACTCCTCCCTTTTATATAAAAAAAAAGGATGATTAAAGAGTGGAAATAATCACATCTTTAATCATCCTCTTCTTTTAAATTCTATTATTACTCGTGAAGTCCTTGTGTTCTAAGATATTCGATAAGTAGAGCTGGTCTATCAGTTTGTACCATTGTTGCACCAAGTTCTACAATTTGTCCATAAATCAGTTCTGGGTTATCCTTTGCTGCCTCATCGCATAGACCACCATTTAGAGATGGCCACAATGTATTAACCCAAAGTTTAGAGCCCTTTTCAATAATCTGAGCCATAGATTGCTTTACGGAATCATCCATTTTAGGCCAACAAATCTCGTAAGCAACAGGTTGATTTTCATCTGAGATATATGAATCAAATAATTCTTTACCTGGTTCTATACAGATATTCACGATTGGCATATACATAAAGTTATTCTCATATTGTGCCAATTTCTCCTCTACTACACTCTTAGGAGAGGCTCCTTTCATCAAAATCTGATTTGTAACACCAAGTTTTTCTGTTACAGCAAGTGCTTGATCATAAAGCCAATAAGCGTGATCGAGATTTACTACAATTTGATCCTTTGCTACAAGAAGTGCCTCTTCTAATGTTGGAATTGTCTGATCTGAAATAGTACCATCAGCAAATTTCAATTTGAAACTCTTCAATGAATCCAAAGTAAAATCTCCAACTTTACCTGTTCCATTAGTTGTTCTATCAATTGTTTGATCGTGACATAATACCAGAATGCTATCTTTGGTCAATTTCAAATCTACTTCTACTACATCAGCTTTCATATCAATTGCAGATTGAATAGCAGCCAGTGAATTTTCAGGGTGATTGCGCCAATCTCCCCTATGAACTACAACCAAAACATTTTTTGACTTAGGATTATTTATTTCAGAAATAATCTTATCTGTACGTAATTGATTGTCATTCTGAGGTTTACACGAAACAATTATCAATGTAAACAGGAGTAATAATAGAGACTTTTTCATTATAGACTTATTATTTTAGTTACTAATTCATCTACTTCTTGAGTAGTTGTTGCCCAACTTGTAACCATACGAATAGTTGATGATTCCTCGCCCCTTGGCCCCCAATACTCGAAGGTTGCAAAAGTTGCTATCTGGTCAACTATACTATTTGGTAGATGGAAGAATTGCTGATTGGTTGGAGAATCAATAAAAGGCTGATATCCAATAGTCTGGAATGCATTTTTAATCTTCATCGCTAATGAAACAGCGTGTTCTCCAATCCTTTTATAGAGATCATTTGTAAACAATGCATCAAATTGAACGCCCAAAAGACGACCCTTTGCCAATAATGCTCCATGTTGTTTAATTAATGGGAAAAAGTGTGGAAGAAGATTCTCTTTTGTAACAACAACTGCCTCTCCAAATAGTGCTCCCACTTTTGTTCCTCCAATATAGAAGATATCGCAAAGAGTTGCAATATCCTTTAGAGTAACATCATATCCATCAACTGCCAATGCATATCCTAATCTGGCACCATCCATATATAGAGGAATATTTGCATCACGACAAACCTCACTTAAAGATTTCAACTCTTCTAATGTATATACAGTACCATACTCTGTAGGATTAGATATATAGAGCATTCCAGGAGCTACCATATGCTCGTAGGTATCATCTGCATAGAAGTTATCTATATAGTTTTTAACATCTTCTGCCTTAACCTTACCATCATACTGAGGCAGAGTTAGTACCTTGTGACCTGTGGCCTCAATTGCTCCTGATTCGTGAACATTAATATGCCCACTCTCAGCAGAAAGAACACCTTCGTGATGAGCAAGCACTCCATCTATCACTGTAGCATTAGTTTGCGTTCCGCCAACCAAAAGATGAACTGTGGCATTTGGAGCTTCACAAGCAACTTTTATTTTCTCTTTTGCTCTTTTAGTAAAGTGATCACATCCATAACCTGGAACTGATTCTAAATTTGTATCAATAAGCGCTTGTAACACCTCAGGGTGAGCACCTTGCATATAGTCACAATCCAAATGAATCATAATATAAAGGGTTAATTATAGCAATTTTACAATTTTCTCTAACCAATATTTATCTGTTTGATCAAATGTGGCAAGTTTATCACTATCAATGTCTAAAACAGCAATAACCTCCTCTCCTCTAAAGATAGGCACAACTACCTCACTTTTTGAGAGAGAACTACAAGCAATATGGCCCGGAAATAATTCTACATCCGGGACCAATAATGTTCTTTTCTCTTTCCAGGAGGAGCCACAGACTCCCTTGCCATATCCAATATGCATACAGGCAACCGGACCTTGGAATGGTCCTAAAACGAGTTCATCTTCTACAACTTGTCCATTTTGAGATGACTTTGGAAGAACTCTGTAAAAGCCTGTCCACCAGAAATCAAAGCTATTATGAAGAATGGCTGCAACATTTGCCATATTTGCTATCAAGTCACACTCTCCTTCAACCAAAGCTTCAATCTGCTTATGTATAACCTGATAAATCTCCTCTTTACTTCCTTGCGGTTTCTCAAAACTGTAAGACATATTGGATATTTTTTTGCAAGTTAGTTATTTACTACAAACTATCTCCAAAATCCTCTCTAAATTTAGCAACTATCTTTGAAGGCCAATCTGTCAAAGGTTTCAATGTACCCATAAAGAATCTCAATACAGGTGGTTCAAAATCAAATTTACATCCACCAATAAGTTCTCTATTTTGGTATAGCCAATCCAATCTGTCAATTACATATTTCACTTGAGAAAGTGTAAATACTCTACGAGGGAGAGCTAATCTAAGTAGTTCCACATCTGCCAAAACCTCATTACCATTCTCATCTCTTTGCGAAGACATTGTTCCTCTTTCCATTCCTCTTACACCTGAACATAGGTAGAAAGCTGCTGCAAGAGCGGCTGCTGGATATTGATCCTGAGGGATATGTGGGCAGAATTCTCTGGCATTTACGTGAGCTCCAAGTACACCGGCAGGTGTTACCATTGGAATTCCTCTCTTTTCTGCCTCTTCTACAAGATATTTAATAAATTCGACACTTTGGCTGATCATAGTTTCATCAGTTGTCTCATAGATACCAACTGACATTGCTTCAATCTCTCTGATTGACATACCACCGTAAGTCAAGAAACCCTCATACAACGGAATCAATGATTCCATCTTTTGGTATAGATCCAATCTATTTGTACAGATACCACCACCTCTTGAAGATGTTAATTTTCGTGCAGAGAAATATACCAAGTCAGCAAGACCTGTCATCATCTTGATAATATCTGCCATCGAATTCTCTTTCCACTTATCCTCTCTTTGTTTGACTAGATAAGCATTCTCTCCCAACAAACTTGCATCCAATACCAACATAATTCCATATTTATCAGCAATTGCGCGAACATCCATCAAGTTTCTGATAGAGAATGGTTGTCCTCCGATCAAGTTTGTTGAAGCCTCCATTCTGATAAAAGGAATATTTTCAACACCATTTCTCTTGATTGATTCTTCCAACTTTTCAATATCGATATTTCCCTTAAATGGATTAGTAGATTTTAATTGTAGAGCATCATCGCATAGCAACTCTTCAACTTTACCTCCAACTTCTGTGATGTGAGCCAAAGAAGTAGTAAAGTGGTAGTTCATAGGAATAACATTACCCGGTTTAACAAATGTCTTGGCAATAACATTCTCTGCAGCACGTCCCTGGTGAACAGGAAGAAGATATTTCTTACCTAAAACATCTAATATTCCCTTTTGTAGCTTTTCGAAAGAGACAGAACCTGCGTATGCATCATCTGCCTGCATCATTGCTGATAATTGTTTATCACTCATCGCATTTGTTCCACTATCAGTAAGCATATCCAAGAATACATCTCTTGTAGATAGTTTAAAGGTATTATAACCTGCCTCTTTAATTGCATCTCTTCTTCTCTCAATTGGTTGAAGATTAAGTTTTTGAACGATTCTAACTTTGTGTAATTCTAATGGAATGTTTTCACCTGAGAAAAATTTAACTTGACTTGACATAATATTTAAATTTTAAAAATTAATAATCATTAAAAAAGGTCTATCGCATTTGCGACAGACCTATTATATATAGAAACATAAATACGACTACCGTTATGCGATTCTGAGGGTTGAATTGCAATAGCAGTAATAATAATATGTTGATTGAAATCTGATCATTGTTCTAACTTTCTGTGGACAAAATTAAATAAAGAAAAAAAATAATACAAGAAAAAAGTAAAAAAAATCATAGATATAGTAATTATATATAAAAAAAGAGTCGACTGAAAAACAATCGACTCTTAAAAAGTGGCGGCTACCTACTCTCCCACTTGGTGTAGCAGTACCATCGGCGCTAGTGAGCTTAACTTCTCTGTTCGGAATGGGAAGAGGTGGATCCTCACCGCTATA
>JAFXFS010000006.1 GCA_017513445.1 Bacteroidales bacterium
ATACTAAGCAGCAAGGGCGGAGAAGAGAGTCTTCAAACTATAACAGTAATCCAGCCAGGCACAGGCAGTGCAGAGTTGTTGGTAGAGGGCACATCATACGAATATCCACAAGCAGGAGGAAACTTCAAGATTGCCATCAAGAGTGTAAATGGTACAGAATATAAGGTTGTAGATCAACCAGTATGGGTATCATTGAAAGATGCAACCGACTTCGACGGAATGGAGATCAACGTAGAAGAGAACTTGACAACATTGGCAAGAAGTGGAAAGATAGTCTTGTTGAGCAACAATGGCGACGATTACAGATACTACACAATAGCAGTAACCCAATTAGGCTTGGATGCTCCAGCGATAGAGCTATCAGCATCAGAGATTGTAATTCCACGCGTAGGTTTGGAAGGCACAGAGGGTTATGAAGTATCAGTTATAGGAGCAGATGATTACACAACAGTAAGCACAAAGAGCTCAGTACCTTGGTTAGAAGGTATAGTATCAGCAGAAAAAGATGCTATATCAATTAAGGCAGAAGAGAATGCAAAGAGTTCAAAACGCGAAGGAGAGATCAGCGTAATTGCAGTACGTGGAGGACAAGAACAAATTGAGGTAATCAAAGTTATCCAACCAGGTACAGGAAGTGCAGAATTACGTATCAGTGTAGATTCATACGAATTTGGTCCAAAAGAGGTATCAGTATTTGAGATACCAGTAACAAAACTAAATGGTTCTTCATACAGTGTAGCAGCAAAACCAGAATGGGTAAGCGTAGTAGCAGCATCAGAAGGCAGTGAAGTTTTGAAGATTGGATTGAGCAGCAATGAATCGACAGTAGAAAGTCGCGAAGGAGTTATCATTCTACGTGCAACTAATGGAGGCGATGAAACACAATATAGTATTTCAATCAAGCAATTAGGAGTAGATGGACCAAATGTAACATTGGCAGTAAGTACAATCACCGTTCCAATCGAAGGAATTGATGGTACAGATGGCACAAGTGGATACAATGTAGGTATCATCGGAGTAGATGAAGGAACTACCCTAAGCACAAGAACAAGTGCACCATGGGTACAAGGAGTAATCACAGCAGATAAAGAGTTGTCATTCGTAGTAACAGACAACAGTTCATCATCGAAGAAACGTACAGCAGTAGTAAGCGTAGTAGCAGCTAAGGGTGGCGAAGAGCAAATTCTATCAGTAGAGGTTGTACAACCAGGTACAGGTAGTGCTGCTTTGTTTATCCCTCTAACTGAATATAGCTTCGCATACACTGCAGTTACCGACTTTGTTATCCCTGTAACAAAACTTAATGGTTCTAAATACACTATCGCTGCTCAGCCAGAATGGTTGACAATCAAAGCTGAAAGTGTTGGAACTGAAGCTCTTGTAATCAGTATGGATGAACATAAGAGCAACGATCCAAGAACCGGTACTGTTGTGCTTCGTGCAACAAATGGTGACGATCAAACTCAGTACACAATTAAGATTACTCAACTTGGCTTGGATGGTCCAAATGTGAAATTCGATCGTGAAAGCATCGTAATTCCTATCAGAGCAATCACTAAAGCGGATGGTTACTATGTAGCAATGATCGGTGCAGATGCTAATACAAAATTGACTGTAATGCAAAGCAGCGTTGCTGGTGACCAATGGTTCAGCGGTGTAATCGAAGATAATAAAGTTTATATCGAGGCATCTGAAAATACTAAGTCAGCTAAGCGTTCAGGCCAACTTACAGTATTGGCACAAAGAGGTGAGCAAGAGCAAATCCTTACTGTAGAGGTTATTCAACCGGGTACAGGTAGTGCTGCTTTGGAAATCGCACGTACAGAGTATGTATTCAGCTGGAGAGCAATCAGCTTGTATGAAATTCCAATCATCAGATTGAATGGAACACAATGGACAATTGATGCTCAACCAGAATGGATTGTTATCTACAACTGGGGTGGCGACCATCTGCATATGCACTTCGACCATAATGATAATGTAGAATCAAGAGAGGGTGATATCGTTATCCGTGCAACAAATGGTGATGATGAGACTATCTATGTTATCCACATTAAACAATTAGGTACCGAAGGACCAGACCTACAACTTTCACAATATGATATCGTTCTTCCACAAGAGGGAGCAACAGGTAATAACCACTCAATCGCAATTATTAATTACGATCCAATGGTAACTACTACAATTCATAATAGTGAATCTTGGTTCTCTGGTCACATTGTTCACCCTGATGCAATCTTCTTCCACGCAGATCCAAACCCTAATTCAGATAAGAGAGAGGGTACTGTAACAATCCGTGCAGAACGTGGTGAAGAGTATCAAATTATCACTATCAATGTTGTTCAATTGGGTACAGGTAGTGCTGGATTGGAAATTCCAATTGCAAATTATACTGTGGGTGCTCCTGAACACAATGACTTCTATGTATCATTGACTCCACTAAATGGTAGTGTTTATACTGTAGATGCACAACCAACTTGGGTAACAAATATGAATGCTACACCATACGGTTTGACATTTGATATTCTAAGTAATGAGGCGTCAACAGAAACTCGTACAGGTAATATTATTCTACGTGTAACAAATGGTGATGATGAGACTCAATATGTTATCTCATTGACTCAACTTGGTGTTGATGCTCCAAATGTAACACTTCCTGCATACGATTACACAGTTGCAGATGTACAAACAAATCCATTGTATATACCTGCAATTGGAGTTGATGACAATACATCACTTGTGAAAGGTCCAATTGTAGATGCATCTTGGTTGACTGTAACTTACGAAACATCAGGAACATACGAGAATTTCTTCAAAGTTGTAGCCACTGAAAATAAGGCAAGTGAAGATAGAGAAACTATCGTAACTGCTGTATTCGCAAGAGGTGGTGAAGAACAAATTATTACATTCAAGGTGACACAAGTTGGTAAGGGTAATCCTTATATAACTTCTGACAATATTGAGTATGTAGTGGGTAGTGCTGCCGGAGAATTAGAGATTCCATTTGAAACTAATACAACAGATTTAAGTTATAATGTGGAAGGCGATAATGGTCTAATTTCAGGTACTGTTACAATTAGTGACAATAAAGCTGTTGTTAATTACACCCAAAACCCAGGTTCAACTGAGAGAACTCAGCTACTTCAACTTTATGCTTGGAAAGGAGATAGAGTTTGTGTGTTTACAACAGTAATCCGCCAATTACCATATGAACTACCAGAAATAGTTCTTTCAACAGATAAGATCGTTGCACCTTGTGATGAAACAGAGATTGATGTTAAGGTATTTGGTTTGGCAGATTTATTAGCATTGAGTTCATCGGTTAAACAAGATATAGCTTATAATGAGTATAGCTGGATTGATGTATCAAGATCAAGCGATGTTCTAAAGATAAAAATTTCTGAAAATACAGCTAAGGACAAACGTTCTGAAATTGTATATCTAACAGTTAGAATCAACAATCAAGTTGCAAGATACCCTATCGAAGTAGTTCAATATGGTACAGGCGGTCCAAACTTGGCTATTGCAACAACTGAATTGGAATTCACAGCTGCAGGTTACACAGACTTTGCATTACCTATAATTGCTAAGAATGGAACTACTTATACTGTTAAGGAAGCTCCTTCTTGGGTAACTGCAACACCTCAAACAGATTACTTGGAAATTGATGTACCAAACTATGAGTTGGTTGATCCAAGAGAGGGAGACATTGTTCTTGAAGCTACTTTGGGCTCTGAAACTCTATTGTATAGAATTGGTGTTAAACAAAATGGTGTTCAAGCTCCTAATGTTATTGCAGATCTATACAATGTAGTTCTTGGTAAGGAGGCTCAAACTGATGTTAATCCTGTTCACCTATTGAATGTTACAACAGGTGTTCAATTAAGTGCCCCAATCTCATCAAGTACTTGGTTGAGCGCAACATTGACAGGTGAAACTGTTACATTTACTGCTACAGAAAATACTTCAGCTAAGCCAAGAAAGGGTATTGTTACAATAATTGCTTCAATTGGTACATATCAACAAGCAATTAATATCAATGTTACTCAACTTGGTAATGGTGGTGTAAATGTTCTTTTGGATGAAACTCAGAAGTTCTACACAGCTAATGCTTATATAGGCGAAGAGGTGGCAATTTTGATAGACCCTGCTGAGGTGGTTGTAACAGTTGTTTCAACTCCATCTTGGGTTAAGAATGCTACAATTAGTGGTGATAAGTTAACTTACGATGTTGACGCAAATACTTCAGCAGATCAACGTACAGGTACTATCATCCTTAAGGCTGTAAATGGTTCAGAATCACAATTCTACACTATTCAGATTGTTCAAATGGGTGCAGAAGGCCCTGAGGCATATCTATTGGTAGATAGTATTGAGTTGCCATTCACTGCTCCAACATTCGCTGGCGGTGTTCCTGATGATTGGAGCAAAGTTGGTATCATCCCTGTTAAGGTAGTTGCAGGAACAGCAAAATTCCTAAGTAATTCTCCTACTCTTCCATTAAAGATTTCTGATGATGTGACAGGTATGCCAGCTTATGCTAAACCAGATGTAGAGTATGTAGTTTGGGTTGCAGCAATTATTGATAACGTAACAGATTATGATATGAATCATACTGTAACAATCAGAGTTGAAAAGAATGGTCAAGAAATGTACTTGCCTGTTAAAGTTACTCAACTTCACTCTTATGATGAACTATAATATCTAAATGTGCATTGCTCCCATTTCGGGAGCAGCACAAATAGATTAGAAAATAGAAGAGAGCAGTCAAATGGCTGCTCTCTTTCTTTTTCTTCGTCATTGCTGGACTTTTTTCCCGTCATTGCTGGGCGCAGCCCGGCAATCTATTGAACATCAACACGTTAAATGTGTAAAACAGATTCCCGAGCAAGCTCGGGAATGACGTAAATGCCTTCGTCATTGCTGGACTTTTTTTCCGTCATTGCTGGGCGCAGCCCGGCAATCTATTGAGCATCAATACTGTAAAACAGATTCCCGAGCAAGCTCGGGAATGACGTAAATGCGCAGCCCGGCAATCTATTCTCTCTTCAGTACCATACAGGTTCTACTTGGGATATAAAGCGATAGTAGATCCTCTTTGCCAATTCGTTGAGTAAAGTGTTCAGTCTTAGTATCGATGCGATCAAAACCATTATAAAGAGTTGCATCACTCTCCAAGACAACACTCCATTTGCCTGCAGGAACATCAAACATATAATCGCTGAATGATCCAGAAGGGTTGAAGTTAAATACAAATAGATACTCTCCTCGAGAGAAGATTAATATCTTCTTCTCTTCATCCTGACGAATTATCTTTAATTTACCTTTAAGTATTTTATTATCAATAAATAGATGTACCATATCTCTGTCGAACAGCATAAGTGGACGATATCTTAGGTAATCTGCTTCAGATAGAGACCATTGTCTGCGTGCGTGTTTATATGACCATCCATTACCCTCGCGAGGGAAGTCTATCCATTCAGGGTGTCCAAACTCATTTCCCATAAATGTTAAATATCCATTTCCGGCAGTCGCTGCTGTTACCAAGCGAATCATCTTATGAAGAGCAATCCCTCTATCAACAATTAGATTTTGAGATTCAAGGTTCATAGAGAAGTACATTTCTTTGTCCATTAGTCTGAAAATCAATGTTTTATCGCCTACTAATGCTTGATCGTGGCACTCGGCATAGCTTATAGTCTTTTCATCTTCTCTCTTGTTGGAAAGTTGATAGAAAATCTCTCCAACACTCCATTGCCAATCATCCAACTCCTTAATCCACTTAATCCAATGGTCGGCAATACCCATACTCATACGATAGTCAAATCCTACACCACCATTCTTAATAGGAACAGCAAGTCCAGGCATACCTGACATATCTTCCGCTATTGTAATAGATTTAGGGTTTATCTCTTTTATTAAAATATTTGCAAGTCCTAAATATGTTATAGCATCCTCATCTTGGCCACCATCAAAGTAACTTTCATAACCCATAAAATCTCTCTCAAGGCCGTGGTCATAGTAGAGCATACTTGTCACTCCATCAAATCTGAAGCCATCAAGGTGATACTCTTCGCACCAATATTTACAATTTGAAAGAAGCAGGTGCAGAGTCTCATTCTTGCCATAATCAAAACATCTGGTCCTCCAAGCAGGATGGAAGCCTCTATCTCCTGCGTGGAAATAGAGCGTTGTACTGCCATCAAATTTGCTCAAACTCTCAGTTTCATTCATAACACTGTGAGAGTGAACAATATCCATAATTACTGCAATCCCACGCTTGTGTGCATCATCAACAAGGGCCTTAAACTCTTCAGGTGTACCAAAGCGACTTGACAGTGCGAAGAAGTTTGCAACCTGGTATCCAAAGGAACCATAGTAAGGATGTTCCTGAAGAGCCATAATTTGAATTACATTATAGCCAAGTTCAGCAATGTGTGGCAATACATTCAATCTAAACTCTTCAAAGGTACCAACACCCTCTCTCTCGGTTGCCATACCAATATGAGTTTCATAAATAAATGGATTTGTAACCTTAGGACCCCATTTCCTTTTCCATTTATAAGGTGTTGCAGGAGACCATACTTGAGCTGAAAAAATCTTTGTATGATCATCTTGAACGCATCGGTTTGCATAGGTAGGGATACGTTCTCCAGCTCCTCCCGGCCATTCAATATACCATTTGTACAGGTCACCGTGATGTACTCTATCTAATGGCACTTTTAACTCCCAATTGCCATTTCCAAGAGGTTGTAAAGCATATTCCTGAGAAATTTTCCAACCATTAAAATCACCAATCAGATAGACTTTAGTGGCATTTGGAGCATACTCTCTAAAAAGCCAATCCTTGCCATCGTTATGAAGCATATAGTAGAGGTGATTATTGATTGAATCATATAATCTGCCACCCCTTCCTGCAAGAGAATCTTTTCTCCATTTAATATTATTGCTTCTTCGAATAATAATCTCCTGGTATGGTTTCAGCCAAGAATCCTTTTCGTAAAAAGCCTTATTGCAACTCTTCATTATTTAATATTTTATCAAGTTCAACTTCGTTCTCTTTAAGTATAGATTTACAATGTTTTATAAGCTCTTGAGCCCTTTTGACATCTTTAATGCTCTCTGAAAAATCTCTTTGAGCACCCTCCATTCTTGAGAGAATTGCTTCTAACTCTTTCAGAGCATCTTCATATTTAATATCCATATCTAATACTTTTTAATGTTATCAATAGTAACTTCAGCGATACCATCACTGAATATCAATTTTATACTTTTACCCTTTTCCAATCCATCAACAGATGCAATTCTGCCACTCTCTCCACTTGCAATTATATAGCCCTCTTTCAGTAGTGTGCGGGGATCTTTTGCACAAATTATTGCATCATATTTATCTAACAGGTTTTGTTGTGAAAGCAGGGAGAGTTTGGCTGCAGATGTAATTCTCTCACGTAATCTTTCAATAATCTGTAATTGATTGTTTATCAAGTTTTTACAACTTCTTGAAATCCTATCCATCATCTCGTCCAATCGACTCTCAAGATCCAGATAAATATCGATTACATAGTCTGCAAGTGCTGTTGGTGTTTTGACGCTTACTGCACTTACGAGGTCGCAAATGTGGATGTCGTGGTCGTGACCAACAGCACTCATTACGGGTAGTGGGAATTGAGCAATATTTGCACAAAGGTCATAATCATCAAAACAACTCAGTTCTACAGCCGATCCGCCTCCACGCATAATCATCACAGCATCAAAATCGTTACATCTTAATGCAATCTCATCAAGTGCTGCAATTATTGAACCGGGAGACTCGACACCTTGCATCAGGGCAGGGAAGAGTGTCGTGTGAATTTTATAACCATACTCATTATGAGAGATATGTTGCATAAAATCACGATAACCGGCAGCAGTTTCAGAAGAGATAATGGCAAATCTCTTAGGAGTGATTGGAAAGGCAAGCTCTCGATTCATATCCATAAGCCCCTCATCTTTAAGACGCTGTAATGTTTCAAGGCGGATTCTCTCAGCTTCTCCAATAGTATAAGATGGCTCTATGTCATTAATGTTTAAGCTTAATCCATATTGTGGAGAAAAATCTACTTTAGCACGAACTAAAATTTTAAGTCCACTCTCCAGTGATGCCCCGGTTGCAGATTCAAAGTAGGGCATTATTACACGAAAATAGCTATTCCAAATAGTGGCTCTTACTCTTGCAACTATAACGCCTCTATCGCTATCTTTTTCAATAAGTTCGAGGTAGCAATGTCCGGAAGAGTAATTGAAGGAGATCTCTCCAATCTCAGCACAAACCCAATAATTTGAACCAAATCTCTCCTCTATCGTCTCTTTTAGCTCATCTAAAATCCTTTTAAGAGGAAGAATTTCTTTGTTCGACATAAAACCACTAATAATGTTCTTTACAAAAATAACAAATTCATTCTTTTTTTTCTCTTTTTATCTTATACTTTTGTACTTTTGTAGCGAAATAAATCTCAATTTATGAAGATTACACAAGCAACCTTTGCCGGAAGTAGTAGCCGCCTTAGTGAAAGACCAAAAGACAGGTATATGGAATTTGCCTTCATAGGTCGCTCTAACGTGGGTAAATCCTCTTTGATAAATATGTTGTGCAACCAGAAAAAGTTGGCACATACATCTTCTACACCGGGAAAAACTCAGCTTGTAAATCACTTCCTTATCAATAAAGAGTGGTATCTTGTGGATTTACCAGGTTATGGATATGCTAAAATGTCTAAGACAGGTCGAGTGCGTCTTGAAAAGATTATTCGCGACTATGTCTTTACATCTCCTGATATGGTAAATTTGTTTGTGCTGCTTGATTCGCGTCTTGATATCCAAAAGATAGATTTGGACTTCATTATAGAGTTGGGACAGGCAGGTATCCCATTTTCAATTATCTACACTAAGGCAGATAAATCAGGTGTGAATAAATTAAATGCGCAGTTGGAGAAGAATAGAGAGACTCTATTGAATTATTGGGAAGAGTTACCACCTGTTTTTATTACATCATCAGAGACAGGAGATGGTAGAGATGATGTTTTATCTTACATTGAATCAATAATAAAGGATATAAAATCAAAATCAAACTAAAATTATGGAACAACACGATCACGTAATTAAGGTATTTTCTTGCAGAGGATCAAGATACTTGGCAGAAAAAATCGCAAAATCATTGGGAGTTGAATTAGGTCAGTCTGAAGTTACAGTATTCAGTGACGGTGAATTTCAACCTTCTTACTTAGAGAGTGTGCGTGGAGCAACAGTCTTTATCATTCAATCTACATTCCCTCCTGTAGAAAACCTTATGGAACTTTTACTTATGATTGATGCAGCCAGAAGAGCATCTGCATACAAAGTTATTGCTGTTATTCCATATTTTGGTTGGGCTAGACAGGATCGTAAAGATCGTCCAAGAGTATCAATCGGAGCCAAGTTAGTTGCCAATTTGCTACACGCTGCTGGTTGTGATAGAGTTATGACAGCAGACCTTCACGCAGATCAAATTCAGGGCTTCTTTGATTTCCCAGTAGATCACATATATGCA
>JAFXFS010000007.1 GCA_017513445.1 Bacteroidales bacterium
GAAGCCATCTCCAAGATTAGATTTCTTCAGAGGGTCGTAGGAGACTACTACGTTGATAGGCTGAAAGTGTAAAGGCAGTAATGTCAAAGCTAATCAGTACTAATCACCCGAAATCTTCCTATATTGGACAGTATTCATATACTGAACAGGAACAACAGTCAGATATCACGTATATCTCTCTCATTAATATAAAATACGTTATACGAAAAAGTATAACAGCGAAATAACGGTGGTTATAGCGGTGAGGATCCACCTCTTCCCATTCCGAACAGAGAAGTTAAGCTCACTAGCGCCGATGGTACTGCTATACCAAGTGGGAGAGTAGGTAGCCGCCACTTTTTAAGAGTCGATTGTTTTTCAGTCGACTCTTTTTTTATTCTTACATATTATACTAATTTATACTTCTAATTAGAATTATTAATAGATTATCACTAATTTTGTGACTTTGAGTTTATTATTATGAAAAGATTTATACTACTAATCATTACAGCACTAACTCTTAGCTCGTGTGCTAAAGATAATTCACCTATTATATTCACATTAGATCCTGTAGCTGCCTTAAATACAGGTACTTATGTTGCTTATTCAAAATCATTTATTCCTTCAGATCAGGTTAATCTAAAGCTTTCATTTCCTCTTATTGAACCTGTATTTCAACCACTTATTGATGGAAGATCAAATATTGTTTCAGCAACACTGAATCAGGCGATTATCGCTGAGGCAAATGGTTTAGACCTTGTCAATATCCTTCAATTATCACAAGCTACTCCTTTAAGACTCTTTACTAAGAGCGAAATTTCATCTATTAAAGAGTTAGAAGGTAAAAAGGTTGGATATATCGAATCTGATGGATCAAAGGAGATTATCGATCTTCTCTCTCATTTGAAGGGTGTTAAATTTGAATTGGATGCTTCAGATGCATTGAATAAGTTTAACAATAATGAGTTAGATGCAATTATTCTCAAAGAGTATAAAGAGATGTATATGATTCCTGGAATTGTCACTGAAGAGGTTTCAGTATATAATTTTAGTGAAATGGGATTTGATATACCAGATGTAGGTCTATATTGCTTAAAATCAGATTATAGTAAGAGAAAAGATGATTATAATGCAATTGCAGAGGCCATTCAGAAGGGTTGGGAATATACTGCAAGCGATTTGAATGATGCATTTGTTATCTTATGTGCAAATTTGGGAGAGACATCAGAAGATGATAGAGCTTACTATTTCTGGCAGATGAGCAATTTCTCAAATCACCAGATAGATCCAATTGCGAATAAGAGAATTTTTACTCTTTTTGACGAAGCAGTTGAAGTATACTGCGAATTGTATATGCAGGCAGGAATTATTAAAGAGTCAGTAGATTTATAGTATTATATGAACAATAAAAAGTTAGGTTGGTTTGCATTAAGTCCGCTTCTATTGTTCCTAATAGTTTATCTCCTATCAGCAATAGTGGTAGGAGATTTTTATGCTATTCCAATTTCTTCAGCATTTCTTATATCAGCATTTTATGCTTTCATTATAACACCAGGTAAAAGAATTTCAGATAAATTGTCGGTATTTTCAAAAGGTGCAACCGATGAAAATATCTTTACAATGATATGGATTTTCATTCTTGCCGGTGCCTTTGCTTCCACTGCTAAGTCGATAGGATGTATAGATGCAACAGTTAATTTTATATTATCAATATTGCCTGGAAATTTAATCTATGCAGGTCTATTTGTAGCAGCTTGTTTCGTCTCTTTTGCTGTTGGAACAAGTGTGGGGACTATTGTTGCCCTAATGCCTGTGGCCAATGAAATTGCTGTTGATATTGCTGTAAATCCTGCATTTATGGCTGCAATAATTGTTGGAGGTTCATTCTTTGGTGATAATATGTCTCTAATATCTGATACAACTATCGCTGCTACGCGAACACAAGGCTGTCAGATGAAGGATAAGTTCAAAGAGAACTTGAAGATTGTTGCTCCGGCAGCACTGGTAGTTCTTGCTATCTACATAATTAGTGGATTATCAGTAGATGTCACTCCAACAAGTGGTGAGGTAAGTTTCATCAAGATGATTCCATACATTCTTGTCATAGTTCTGGCTCTATCAGGAGTTAAAGTTGTATCAGTTTTGACCTTAGGAATACTTTTGAATGGCGTGATAGGAATGATTACAGGATCTCTAAAATGGTCAGAATACCTCTCTTCAATAGGTGCCGGTATCAACTCAATGGGAGAGCTAATAATCGTTACATTACTCGCAGGAGGTGTGATGGCGCTTATAAAGTATAATGGCGGTATAGATGTGATAATCAATTCATTAACTAAAAATATAAAGGGGACTAAGGGCGCCCAGTTAAGCATTGCCTCACTTGTAGCTTTTGCAAATATTTGTACTGCAAACAATACAATTGCCATAATTACAACTGGAGGAATTGCTAATGATATTTCTAAAAAGTTTGGAGTATCGCCAAGGAGAGCTGCAAGCGTACTTGATACAATCTCTTGCTTTGTCCAATCATTGGTTCCTTATGGTGCACAGCTATTGATGGCAGCGAGTTTTGCCTCTATATCTTCGGTAGAGATAATACCATATCTATACTATCCTCTTTTAATGGGAGTTAGCTCTCTCCTCTGGATCATTTTCAGCAAGAAATAGATTGCCGGGCTTCGCCCAGCAATGACGGAAGAACAGCTTCGCCAGCAATGACGTTCATTTTGTCATTCCCGAGCTTGCCTCGGGAATCTGTTATGATTTCCAACTAATTGATGCTCAATAGATTGCCGGGCTTCGCCCAGCAATGACGGAAGAACAGCTTCGCAATGACGGAAGAACAACTTCGCAATGACGGAAGAACAGCTTCGCCAGCAATGACGGAATTTATCCTTTCTCAAAGGCATCCACTATCTTTGAGACAAGTGGGTGACGAACTATGTCTTCACGTGTGAAGTTTATCACACTTACACCTTTGATGCCTTTTAATAGTTCAACACCTTTTTCGAGGCCGGAGTCTCTCTTATTTGGAAGGTCAATTTGTGATGCATCGCCAGTGACAATAAATTTTGCATCAAAGCCCATACGGGTTAAGAACATTTTTAATTGTCCAATTGATGTATTTTGTGCCTCATCTAATATGACAAAAGCTTTCTCAAGTGTGCGTCCTCTCATATATGCAAGAGGCGCAATTTGAATAACCCCCTCTTCCATAAGTGTTTGTAGCTTTTTGGGAGGAATCATATCCCTAAGGGCATCATAAAGAGGTTGAAGATATGGATCCAATTTGTCACGAAGGTCTCCAGGCAAGAATCCTAATCGCTCTCCAGCTTCAACAGCGGGTCTTGTCAGAATTAGACGCTTTACCTCTCTATTCTTTAATGCTCTGACTGCTAATGCAATAGCTGTGTATGTTTTACCAGTTCCAGCCGGGCCTAATGCAAAAATCAGGTCATTATCGTAGTAATCTTTTACCAATCTTTTTTGATTTGGAGTTCTTGCACGTACTACTTTTCCCTCATTACCATAGCAGATGATATAATCTCCATCAGAGCTTGTATCTACCTTACCAAACTCCTTGCTTTCGCCAGATGTGTCAGCTGGGGCAGACTCTTCGAAAAGTTGCTCAACATCGTATTCGGTAAGATTGCGTTTTTTCATTCTAATTGCAATCAAAGCATTGATCTTTTTTTCAAATGATTCAATATCTTCGCTACTACCTATGATGGTAATTTCCTCCCCTCTGGCAAATACTTTTGCTTTCGGGAAATATGTTGCTAATCGATTGAATATCTTGTTATTAACGCCATAAATCTCTAATGGATCAATCTCTTCAAGGATAATCTTTTTCTCTATCATATTATTCAATGTTTAACTCTTCTTTAAGCATATTCCACTCTCTCTCCATCTTTAGGAATTCACTCTCCTTTCTAAATAGATGTCTATTCTCAAGGAGATATTCTATAGGCAGCACAGTATAATTCTCCTCAAATTTTCCCCCTCTGCAACACCATAGGTAGGTAATTGTCGGCTCCAGAATAGATACTTCACCTGTGATGAGATTTCGACATAGATTAAGTGTGAAAAGAATTCCAATCTGACCGTTTTTTATACTCATATTTGAGATGTAATTGCCTAATGAATAAGCAGTTATGTGGTCATAATAAGTGTAATATTCTCTCTCTTTTGTACTTTCTATATTGAAATTAGAGAGACTCTTAACATAGATTTCAAATTCAGTATGAAGAGATGTTGCAACCGTTGCACCTATTTTCTTGATAGGTTGCACTACGTGAGGGTGTGTACCAATGATTACATCTGCACCCCATCTATAGAGCATCTCTTCCCATTTTCTTTGCTCTTCGCTCTCAAATATTTTATACTCTTCTCCCCAATGTGGCAGGGCTATTATAAGGTCGCAATTCTCAGCTTTTGCTACTCTAATTGACTCTTTTACCCTACTGCTATCCATACTGTTAACGATATATGGAAGTTCAACGGGAAAACCATTTGTTGAGTAAGTGAAATTCACAAAGGCAACTTTTACCCCCTGTATGCGTGTTATAAATGGATTATTGCTATCCTTATTACTATTTTGAATGCCTGTGTATGATGCACCAATTCTCTCATAAAGTGTTAATGTGCTGTCAATGCCTCGTCTCCCTTTATCTGCAATGTGATTGTTGGCACATAAAAAAAGATCTATTCCAGCCCTTTTTGCCTCAATCGGTAGTTCAGGTGGCGCAGAGAATGAGGGATAGCCGGTGTATGGCTTGATTCCTGCGGCAAATTCCATATTTGCGACAACGAAATCGGCATTGTCTAAATCTTTTTGAATGTATTTAAAATATGATGAAAAGTCGTAATCTCCTGAGTTATTCTCTCTTGCCACCCTTTTAGCCGCCTCTATCTGCGCTGTGTGAGACATTATATCTCCAAGAAAAGAGATTCTGATAGTATCAGAAATCGGCTCTCCATTAACGAAGAGATAGCATAGTAGGCCAAATAATATCAGGGTTATTCTTCTCATATTTTTCCATTAATTGTGTAAAGTTACATTTTTTTTGGGATTGCGACATAATTCATTAAATTTGTCTGTATTACCACTAAATAAATGAAGACTATTAAAGAGTTATCAATATTGATTTTAATGCTCACTATCCTTAGTGGATGTGATTATGTGAGAGCAGCATTAGGTAAGCCTACTTCAGCTGATATCGAGTCTATCAGATTAGCGCAAGAGGCTGAAGCTCAGCGAGTTGCTGATTCAATAGCCCGCGTCCAATTTGTGAAAGATAGTATAGCAAAAGCAGTAGCAGACTCATTGGCAGCTCTACCGCAAGTTCCTAAAAATTACTATGTAATTATTGGTAGTTATATGGAAGACAAAAGTGTTGATGATTGTAGGAAAAAACTTCAATCTGAAGGGGTGGAATCTACTGTAATTCAGTTTAGGAATGGCTTCAAGTTGGTGGCTGTCGGAGGTTTTGCAAAGTTCTCAGAAGCAAAACAAAAGATGAATCAAATTAAACATCTTTCGGAGACTCCTGACGAGGTGTGGATTCATAAAAAGAAAGAATAATAATATTACAATAATTATGAAAGAGACTACATTTACACAAAAACACATTGCTCTTGGCGCAAAAATGGCTCCATTTGCAGGTTACAATATGCCTATAGAGTATGTAGGTATCAATAAAGAACACAACATTGTTAGAGAGGGTGTGGGAGTTTTTGATGTTTCTCATATGGGAGAGATCTGGGTGAAAGGTCCTAATGCAATTCCTTTCTTACAGTATGTAACATCTAACGATGTATCGACACTCTATCCAGGTAAAGCTCAATATTCTTGCTTCCCAAATGGAAAGGGTGGTATTGTAGATGATGTAATCGTGTATTGTGTTGATAATGAGACATTTCTACTTGTTGTAAATGCTTCTAATGTTGACAAGGATTGGGCACATTTGTGCGAGTATGCTCCAAAATATGATATAACTCCTGGTAAAGAACTTTATAATGCTTCAGATGAGATTTGTCAGTTGGCAATTCAAGGACCTAAAGCAATGGAGGTTATGCAGAAAATCTGTGATGAGAACATTATGGATATGGAGTATTATACATTCAAAAAATTGACAGTAGCTGGTATTCCAAATGCAATTCTTTCAACAACAGGTTATACCGGAAGTGGCGGATGTGAGGTATATGTTGCCAATGAAGATGGTGCAAGATTATGGGATGCTGTGTTTGCAGCAGGAGAGGAGTTTGGAATCTCGCCAATAGGACTTGGAGCAAGAGATACCCTTCGTTTAGAGATGGGATTTTGCCTTTATGGAAATGACATAGATGACACAACATCTCCTATTGAAGCAGGTTTAGGTTGGATTACCAAATTCAATGATGTCAAAGGAGACTTTATTGATAAAGATTATATGTTGCAACAAAAAGCTGATGGTTTGAAACGCAAATTGGTTGGTTTTGAACTAATTGACAAAGGTATTCCACGTCACGGTTACAATGTTTGCAATGCAGATGGAGAGGTTATTGGAGTAGTTACATCGGGAACTATGGCTCCAACAGTTAAGAAAGGTGTAGGTTTAGCATATGTAAATGCACCTCTATTCAAGGTTGGAAGTGAGATATTTATCGAAGTTAGAGGCAAAATGCTGAAAGCTGAGGTTGTTAAAACACCTTTCTATAAGAAATAGTTTTTTTGTGGCAAGATAATTGCCTTATCTTTGTTAAAAATTTTTAATATGAAATCTTTTAACAATAGATATATGACGATAGTTGCAGCTATGCTTCTATCGTCTTTTTCATTATTAGCACAAAGTGTTAGTGAGAAAAATTTGAGAAATCACCTTGAATATCTCTGCTCTGACAAATTAGAGGGAAGAAAGGCAGGGACACAGGGCGAAATAGCTGCTGCACAGTACCTCTTTGATCAATTATCACAGGCAGGACTTATGATGATGACTCCAAGAAGCGGTCAGGATTTCTCCATTGTAAATGGCTCTGATACAATCTATTCGCGTAATATCGTTGGTATTGTAGAGGGTTATGACAAACGTCTTAGAGATGAATATATAGTTGTTGGCGCCAATTACGATCACTTGGGGGTTAACTACCTGAATGTCAATGGGGTAGAACAAAAACAAATATTCAGAGGCGCTGATGATAATGGTTCTGGAATTGCGGTATTGATTGAGGTGGCAAAACTCGTTGCACAAAATAGTTATATGTTTCCACGTTCAATAGTTTTCGTTGGTTTTGGTGCAGCAGAAGAGGGTATGGCCGGTTCCTGGTACTTTGTTAACAGGGCATTCCCATTTATCGAAAATGTGAAACTTATGGTTAATCTGGATATGTTGGGTAGGGGAGATAATAACAATCCTTTCCAAATCTTTTCAGCAATGTCTAATAAGGAGATAAGAGAGATTATTGACAGAATAGAGGATAAGGAGCCAGTAGCTCTCTCTCCTGAGATTATCTCTGCCCAGATGCCACAAGCAGATTACCTCTCATTTCATAATAACAATATCCCATTCATACTCTTGACAACAGGTATAAGTAGAGAGTACCATACTGTCAGAGATTTGCCCAAATTTATTATGTATGATAATCTGAAAAATATATCATCATTTACCTACCTTCTTCTTGAGGATGTCTCGATGATGGAATCTTTTGGTGTTGATGGCAGAAAACCGTCTGTAAATCAGCAAGATAGTGAAAGAGTTTATGCTATTTCAGAGTGTACAAAATCTCCTCGCTTCTTTAATGCAGAAGAGATATCATTTATGGATAATTGGGTTTACAAATATCTGAAGTACCCAAGGTATGCTGTGGAAAATGGTATTCAAGGAACTGTTGTGGTCTCATTTATTATCGAAAAGAGTGGAGAGGTAAGCAATGTTGAGATTCAGGAGAGTGTTCACTCTACACTTGATAACGAGGCAATAAAAGTTGTAAGTGCTTCGCCTAAATGGTCTCCTGGAGAGATTAGAGGTGAGCGTGTCAGAACAAGAGTATCTGTGCCAATCAGATTTATATTAAGAGAGAACAAGTAGAACGTCATTGCTGGGCGCAGCCCGGCAATCTATAGGTTGTCAGATTATTCTAGGGGTATAAATAGATTCCCGAGGCAAGCTCGGGAATGACGTTAATGTTGTACCAGTTCGGAAATGACGTAACTGTTGTACCAGCTCGGGAATGACGTAATTACTTCCAAGTATTAAAATATTTCTGAAAAATGATGCTATTCGGATAATTAATAATAAGTTTATTTATCTTTGCAAGATGTAGTATCCCTTTGGGGATTTTGATAAGATAATAAACTATTCAAATAATTATATGGAATACAATTTTCTAGAAATCGAGAAAAAATGGCAGGCCTATTGGGCTGAAAATAAGACTTATGAGGTGTCAAATGATTCATCAAAACCAAAATATTATGTTTTGGATATGTTCCCTTACCCATCAGGAGCAGGACTTCACGTTGGTCACCCATTAGGATACATTGCGAGTGATATCTATAGCCGTTACAAGAGATTGAAAGGATTCAATGTCTTACACCCAATGGGATATGATGCTTTTGGCCTTCCAGCCGAGCAATATGCTATTCAGACAGGGCAACATCCAGATATTACTACTCAAAAGAATATCGAAAGATATCGCCAGCAGATGGATAGAATTGGTTTTTCATACGATTGGTCTCGAGAAGTAAGAACTTGTGAACCAGGCTATTATAAATGGACTCAATGGGCATTTATTAAGATGTTCGAGCATTGGTACAATAATGCGTCGCAAAAGGCAGAGCCAATTACAAAGTTGGTTGAGATCTTCGCAAAAGAGGGTAATCTAAATGTAGATGCAGCTCACGGACAAGTTGATGAATTTAGCGCAGAGGAGTGGGCATCTTTCGATGAGAAGAGAAAATCGGATATTCTGATGCAATATAGAATCGCTTATCAAGGCGAAACTTCAGTAAACTGGTGTCCTAAATTGGGTACTGTTCTTGCCAATGATGAGGTAAAAGAGGGTATCTCTGTAAGAGGTGGTTTCCCTGTGGAGCAGAAGAAGATGCAACAATGGCAACTTAGAGTTTCTGCATATGCAGAGAGACTTTTGAATGATTTGGATAGTTTGGATTGGACCGATTCATTGAAGGAGATGCAGCGCAACTGGATTGGTAAATCGCAGGGAGCTGAGATGATTTTCAAAGTTATCAATGGTGATAAAGAGTATGATATGACAATCTTTACCACTCGTGCAGATACAATTTTCGGTGTTACCTTTATGGTTTTAGCACCAGAAAGTGATTGGGTAGAGCTTTTGACATCTCCAGAACAGAAGGAAGCAGTAGATGAGTATCTATTGGAAGCAAAAAAGAAGACAGAGAGAGAACGTATCGCTGAAACTAGAAAGGTAACAGGTGTATTCTCAGGTTCTTATGCAATAAATCCATTAACAAATGAGAAAGTTCCTGTTTGGATCTCTGAATATGTTTTGGCTGGATATGGTACAGGTGCAATTATGGCAGTACCTGCACACGATAGTCGTGACTACGCATTTGCGAAGAGATTCGATCTTCCAATAGTTCCACTAATCGAGGGTTGCGATATCTCAGAGGAGAGCTTTGATGCTAAAGAGGGTAAAATGTGCAATTCTGGCTTCTTGAATGGTTTAGATGTTAAAGAGGCAATACCTGCTGCTATTGATTATGTTGAAAGCAACAATATAGGTAAGAGAAAGATTAACTACAGATTGAGAGATGCAATCTTCTCTCGTCAAAGATATTGGGGAGAACCATTCCCAATTTACTACAAAGATGGTATTGCAACACCTCTTCCTGAATCGGAATTGCCATTACAATTGCCTGTAGTAGATAAATTCCTTCCAACTGAGAGCGGTGAACCACCTTTGGCAAGAGCAAAAGATTGGACTTATAACGGTTATCCATTAGAGAAGAGTACAATGCCTGGTTTTGCAGGAAGTAGTGCCTATTATTTGAGATATATGGATCCTCAAAACGACACAGCACTTGTAAGCAGAGAGGCAGATGAATATTGGAGAAATGTTGATCTTTACATAGGTGGTACTGAACACGCAACAGGTCACCTTATCTACTCAAGATTCTGGAATAAATTCCTTTATGATTTGGGATATATCTGTGAAAATGAGCCATTTAAGAAGCTTATAAATCAAGGTATGATTCAAGGTCGTTCAAATTTTGTTTATAGAATTAAAGATACAAATACCTTCGTTTCATTAGGACTTAAGCATCAATATGATACTACTGAAATTCACGTAGATGTAAATATTGTTCACAATGACAGATTGGATTTAGATGCATTCAAGGCGTGGATGCCTGAGTATGCAACAGCAGAGTTTATCCTTGAAGATGGCGAGTACATCTGTGGATATGCTGTTGAGAAGATGAGTAAATCTATGTTCAATGTTGTTAATCCTGATAGAATTTGTGAAGATTATGGCGCAGATACTTTGCGTCTTTATGAGATGTTCTTAGGTCCTCTTGAACAATCAAAACCTTGGGATACAAAGGGTATTGATGGTGTTCACCGTTTCTTGAGAAAATTCTGGAGATTGTATGAGAAGGATGGTGAGATGGTTGTAACAGATAGAAAAGCTACACCTGCTGAGTTAAAAGCTCTTCATAAATTGATTGCAAAAGAGCAAAATGATATTGAACACTTCTCATTTAATACAACAGTTAGTTCATTTATGATTACAGTTAATGAATTGACCGACTTGAAGTGTGATTGTAGAGAGATTTTGGAACCATTGGCTATTCTAGTATCTCCATTTGCTCCACATATTACAGAAGAGTTGTGGCAACAAATGGGACACAATGAAAGTATCGCATTTGCTCAATTCCCTGAGTACTGTGCAGAATATACTGCAGAAAATACATTTGAATATCCAGTTTCGTTTAATGGAAAAATGAGATTCAAATTAGAGTTGCCAAAGAGTATGTCAGTAGCCGAAGTTCAAGAAGTAGTGGCTGCTAATGAATTGACACAGAAATATTTAGCAGGTGCATCAATTAAGAAAATTATTGTTGTGCCATCAAAGATTATCAATATTGTTTGTTAATTTTTATTAAGCTTGACTATGAAAGGAAAAAAGTCGATAGCTAAGACATTAAAAGAGTATATCATTATTACGATAGGACTCTTGTGTTATGTTGGCTCTTGGGTAATTTTTATACTTCCTAATGAGTTGGTCGGAGGTGGAGTTTCAGGTATTGGTGCAATTATCCAATATAGTACGGGATTTCCGGTAAGTTACTCCTTCTTTATAATTAACACAATACTCCTACTGATTGCTCTGAAGGTGCTTGGGAAAGGTTTTGGTGCAAAAACTGTTTATGCTATTTTTGTAACCTCAGCTCTTTTCAGAGTTCTGCCGGATGTCATTCCTCCTATCTTTCTTGAAGAGATGGCAAAAAATGGCCCGCTTCTATGCTCTATAATTGGCGGTATAATGTCTGGATTTGGTATAGCTATCTCATTTACGCAGGGTGGCAGTACCGGAGGAACAGATATTGTTGCACTAATGGTAAGCAAATATCGCAACATATCACCTGGAAGAGTGATAATGATTCTTGATATTTTTATCATTGCATCATCGCTCTTTATCCCTAATGGACAATCATTTGCTTATAGAATAGCAATAATTGTTTACGCCTATGTTTTAACATTGGTTGTAAGCATAACTACAGATGCTATTCTCTCTGGAACTAAACAATCTGTGCAGATTTTCATCTTTTCAAAAAGGTATGAGGAGGTTGCAGATCTTATCAGTAAGGCAGCAAATAGGGGTGTAACTGTATTGTCAGGTCAGGGATGGTACACCAAGAAAGAGAATAAGATATTGATGGTTGTGGCAAGACGCACAGAGACAAAGTTGATTTTGAACCTTGTCAAATCAATTGATAATGAGGCATTTATATCAGTAGGAAGTGTGTCCGGAGTTTACGGACAGGGCTTCGATATAATTAAAAAATAATAGAATTAGAAGAATTTATCCACTTGGCTGATAGCGTTTGGCAGAGCAAATACAGCTACCTTATCATAAGGTTTAATCTCTGTATCTCCAACTGCAATAAAGCTCTCCTCGCCGCGGATAACTCCACCAATAAGGGCATTTTTCGGGAACTTAATATCTCGTAATTTGCCCTTTGTTATTTTGCTGTTTTTGGTAGCAACATACTCCAAGGCATCGGCTTCTATACCATTTAATACCTTAATAGTACGTACTTTAGAGCTTAGTGTCAATTTTACTATACGGCTTGCAGTGACAAGTTTTTTATTGATAATTGAGTCAACACCCATACCCTCAGCAAGCTTGATATATTCAAGGTTCTCAACCTCTGCAATAACTTTACTTACCCCCAGTTTCTTAGCAGCAACGCTGGCCATAATGTTGGTCTCAGAGCTTGATGTAACAGCTATAAAGGCATCAAAAGTATCGACCTCTTCATCAATAAGCATATCAGAGTTCCTACCGTCACCGTTGATTACCAATACTTTATCTAATTTTTCTGAGAGTTCATAGCATCTCTCTCTATTTATCTCTATCAATTTAATGAAACTTGCACTATTCTCAAGATTCTTTGCAACCATTTCACCTATATTTCCACCTCCTAGAATCATTAACCTTCTGATATCCAAATGGTTTTTACCAGAATAGGTCATTGCCTCTGTGACATTCTCTCTCTTTGAGATTACAAAAACAAGGTCATTAAGTCTGAATTTCGTAGATCCACGAGGGATAATTGTCTCACCATCACGCGAAATAGCAACTACTCTGAAAGGTAAGTTGTCAACTTCAAAATTAAGATCAGCAGGGGATTTATCAATAAGTTTTGCTCCTTCATCCAAACGGAACATTAGAAGTTGTAATTTTCCATTTCCAAAAGATACAAATTCACTTGTGGTAGATTGCTTGATAAGGTCAACAATCTCCATTGCGGCAATCTTTTCTGGGTAGAAAAGCAAATCTACACCCAAATCTGTGAAAATTGTTCTGTTGGATGGTGTTAGATATTCAGCATTATTAATTCTGGCAGCCACCTTTTTTGCTCCTATTTTTTTGGCAAGCAAGGCACTGACAATATTTACAGCTTGATCTTTAGCTGGAGAAACAGCAATAAATAGGTCAGCTTTGTCAACCTCAGCATCAGTTAATACCTTAATTGAGCAGGGATTGCCAACAATGGCAAGGACACCCGGACTCTCATCAAGTTGAGCAATGCGATTTTCATCCTCATCTACAATAACCAAGTCGTGATAATCGGCCTCTAATAATTTGGCCAAGTGTGTTCCGACTTCTCCTGCTCCAGCTATAACTATTTTCATAATAACCTGAATATTAGTGACTTATCTAGTGGATTTTTGCTGCAATCAAATCCATAAATTCATTTCTGGTCTTACTGTCTTTTAGGAATGTGCCTGTGAATGCTGATGTTGTGGTAACGGAATTTTGCTTTTGTACACCACGCACCTGCATACACATATGTGATGCCTCTATTACAACGGCAACACCAAGAGGATTTAAAGTCTCTTGAATGCAATCTCTGATTTGAACAGTCAATCTCTCTTGTACCTGAAGGCGACGAGCAAAGGTCTCCACAACGCGAGCAATTTTGCTAAGTCCTGTTATATATCCATTCGGGATATAAGCGATATGTGCTTTGCCATAGAAAGGAAGCAGGTGATGTTCGCAAAGAGAATAGAGCTCAATATCCTTAACAATGACCATCTGCTTGTAATCCTCCTTAAACATTGCTGAGCGTAAAATCTCTCCACCATCTTCATTGTAACCCTTAGTCAGGAATTGCAACGATTTCGCTACACGTAGCGGTGTCTTGAGTAGTCCTTCGCGAGATGAGTCCTCTCCAATCAATTCTAAAGTTTTTTTACAATGGAGGGCCAATTCTTCAGTAATCTCCTGGTCAAATATTTCCTCTTTACTATAAGCCATAAAAATAAATTTAATTACAATATTACTAATTATATTTCAAATAATCTTAACTATTGCCTAAATTTGCATCAACCTTCTCTATAGGCGCATAGGTTTAATTTATAAAAAATGTTATGCGCAAAGAAATTATCAAGTTGGACTCCATCTCTAAGGAGTATTGTGTGGGTGAGTTTACAGTAAAAGCACTTCAAAATCTAACTTTCTCTATTAACAGGGGAGAGTTTGTAGCTATTATGGGTAGTTCAGGATCGGGAAAGAGTACTTTAATGAATATTTTAGGCTGTTTGGATAGCGCCTCAGGAGGGAATTATTGGTTGAATGGGGTTAATGTTCTCGATTATGATGATAATGCACTCTCAAGATTGAGAAATGAGGAGATAGGATTTGTTTTTCAGTCGTTTAATCTCCTGCCAAGGTTGAGTGCATTGGAAAATGTTTCATTACCAATGATTTACAAGGGTGTGCGCCAGAAAGATAGGCGTCGTAGAGCTATGGATTTGTTGAGGAAAGTCTCCATTGAACATCGTTTTAATCATCGTCCAAATCAGATGTCAGGAGGCCAGGTGCAGAGAGTTGCAATTGCTCGTGCATTGGCAAATAATCCCTCTATTATTCTGGCAGATGAACCAACAGGGAATCTTGATTCTCAAACCACCAAAGAAATTATGGGAATCTTTACACGACTTCACAGAGAGGGAAATACGATAATAATAGTGACGCACGATAAATTTGTTGCACAATTTGCTAAAAGAATTATTAAATTGCGTGATGGAATTATTGAATCAGATTTAATAGTGTAATTATGGCAATTTATACAAGAAAAGGCGATCAGGGAACTACATCATTAGTTAGTGGTGAACGTGTCTCAAAGTGTTGTGACAGAGTATGTGCCTATGGAGATGTTGATGAACTTATCTCCGTTATAGGACTACTCAGAGCTTCTGAAAATGAACTTATCAAAGGTGGAGAGTATCCGCAGTTGGTAGAGAATAGAGAGTTCCTACTTCATATTCAAAAGAGATTAATGGATCTCTCTGCACATTTGGCTACAAATTCTGTTTCATTAAAGTTGAAACCATTTGATCCTCAGGAAATTGAACTTTTGGAGAGAGAAATTGACAAAATGACAGAGTTGATTCCAAAACAAAAATACTTTGTTTTGCCATCTTCTCCGACTCCAGCTGCAATCTGTCATATTGCACGTACAGTATGCCGCAGAGCCGAAAGAAGCTCTATCCAAATTGCCCAAAAAGATGATCAAGATGAGTTGGCTATTAGGTATTTAAATAGATTATCTGACTATTTATTCACTTTGGCTCGTAAATTGTGCTACGATTGTGGCGAAAGTGAAGAATTTTGGATACCATAATATTTGTTTATGTTATTCTTATTTATACCTTTGCAGCCCCAAATTTTGAATACAAACTAATAACTTAAGACAATTATGTATTGGACACTAGAATTGGCATCTAAATTGGAGGATGCACCTTGGCCAGCAACAAAAGATGAGCTAATTGATTATGCAACTCGTTCAGGCGCTCCGCTTGAAGTTATTGAGAATCTTGAGGACCTTGAAGATGATGGCGAACCATACGATAGTATAGAGGATATTTGGCCTGATTACCCTACAAAAGAAGATTTCTTCTTTAACGAAGAGGAATATTAATAGCCTACAGGTAGGTTAAATAATTGAATATCAACGCGATGAACAAAGATAATTTGTTTGTCGCGTTGGTGTTTTAAGGCCTTTTATGGTGTGATTTGTTTGTCTAAATTGTGATTTTTCTGCTTAAAATGGAATTTGTTTGTCTATAATACACCATGATTGCCAAGAAAGACTTGATAATAAGGAAACCAAGTTGATGATAAAGCAGCAGGAGTTAGGCTTGTTACTGAAAGATATCCAAAATATTCATTCTGTGAATAGACCATTCAAGAATTACAAGATTGAGTTTAATGCTCCACAGATTACTGAGAAACCGCCAATATTCGGAACTGACAAGTGGTTGGAGCGTCAAAATAAGATTATCGGAAAGCTATTTACCGCTATGGGTCGTAAATTGGAGGAACTTTATAGAAATGAAGCTGTTCGCCAGAACATTTCGGTGGATATGAAAGAAGTCCATACGTTGAAAGCAGAAAACAAGACTCGTACTGAATGTATGAATTACTGGTCAAATTTGGCATTGAAGACTTTTGACTACCTCTCGATACCATCCTTACGTGATGAATTATGTGCAGTAGCAACAGCTCTTATAGGTGGAGATTATGTAGTTCCATCAGGGGGTGGAGGCGGAGGAAATGAATCAGACTTACGTTGGGATGGTCGCAGACCTGACGAACCTGATTTTGCATTCCAAAGAAGATGCTTCTCACATGCTGTCAAATACATTATGGCTAAATACAGTGTAAAGCAGAATAAGGGACGTGCTAGATAATTAGAAGGGGGGGGAATTGACGTGTTTTTTGCTAAAGGGCCTTGATATTTTGATATAAAGGCCCTTTTTTACGTAAAAACACAATGCTGGAGAATAAAATAAAGGTCCACATGCCATTTTTCTGCTTGTTATTTTGAATCTGCAAACATTTATGTTTAAATTTGCACAATTATGTGAATGTATTTTCTATGGAAAAGAGAGTATACAAGAATAGAATAAGAGTTGTGCTGGCAGATAAAATGGTAACTAAAACCTATTTAGCTGAGCAACTTAATGTGTCAAAAATGACAATAAGTAGATGGTGTACAAATACGACTCAACCTAGTGCACCACAATTAATAGAAATCTCACAAGTTCTAAAATGCGACTTGAAAGATTTATATGAGCCTTATGACTAATTTTGAATGAGAAGAGTTATAAGGGATGATGGTAAAAATATAATAGTAACGGAGTATTATAAAGCCATTACAAATAGTGATATATCGCGAGTAGATAACGTAAAAAGAGACGAGGAGCGAGCAAAGAGAATAATGCGTTCATATGCCAGACATAAGGGCTCTTAAGCAAGCATAGCAACGATTCTTGCTGATATATCAACAAATGAGACAGGAAATATCAGCGATGAGACAGTAGGGTCATACCTTACTGCTTTATGAAAAATATTTGTGATAGAAGATATGCCGGTATGGAATCCAAATCTGAGAAGCAAGATAGCAGTGCGCACATCTGCCACAAGATATTATGTAGATCCTTCATTGGGAGTTGCTGCTTTGGGACTTGGGCCAAATGGCCTTATTAATGATTTGAATACATTCGGATTGTTTTTTGAGACGATGTATATCCGTGGCCTTCGCGTTTATGCAGATGTTTTGGATGGCTCAGTCTACCATTATAGGGATAATAATGGCTTGGAATGTAATGCTGTTGTACATTTACGTAATGGTTCGTATGGTCTTATTGAAATAAAATTAGGTGGAAACAAACTAATAGAGGAAGGAGCAAAAACATTAACCACTCTTGCCAATATTATGGACACTACCAGAATGAAAGCCCCTGCATTTCGTATGGTGCTGACCGGTGTCGGTGACTTTGCTTACAGAAGTACAGATGGAGTCTATGTTGTTCCTATTGGGTGTTTGAAAGATTAATTGTGAACTGCCTTAAATTTCAATATAATCTAAATATGATGTGTAATTCAATTGATATAACTTTTGTTGTACCCGCATTTAAACCAAAAATGAAGGAGGAGTCTATTGGTACCTTAATTTTGGCAAAAAAACTTTTACTAAGTGGGTATAATGCAGATATTGTACGGTATTGGAATGTAAAAAGTTCTCCAAAGGAGGATTATGATTCTTTTCGAAGAGAGCTTGTTTCTCTTATTATAAATAGAGATCCCAAGATTGTTGGTTTTTATTGTCGATGTGAAGAATACCATATCTGCATAGATTTGGCAACTCGAATCAAGGAATTATCTCCTTCGACCAAAATAGTTTTTGGTGGTCCTCAAGCGGAACTTGTCGCAAAAGATACCATTAGAGCTTTTAGTTCTGTTGATTATGTGTGTTGTAGTGAAGGAGAAAATACAATTGTTCCATTACTACGATGGATCATTAAAGATAATGCCGACTTAACACTAGTAGATCAGATACCAGGATTGACTTATCGCACTGAAATTAATGAAGTAGTTCAAAACACCTTCCCCAAGTTCCTTCCAGATAATTATACTAGAGACTTTTCCTATTATGATTTGATACCAAGCAATGTTTGGGTAAACACAAAAAGTGTTGCTTTAGATGTCGGTAGAGGATGTCCATTTTCCTGTACTTTTTGTAGTACCAAAACCTTTTGGAAACAAAAATTCCGTTTGCGAAATATTACCGATATATTAAATGAAGTAAAATACTTGGTAGAGAATTATGGTGTTAAAATATTTGATTTTAAACATGACTTGTTTACCGTAAACAAAAAGCGGATTCTACAATTCTGTGATGGTTTGCAAAATACCGGACTCAAAATAGAATGGGGATGCGACTCACGTATTGGTGTAATTGATACAGAAATGATTGATCGTATGGTAGATTCAGGCATGACGAATATATTCTTTGGAATAGAGAGTGGGTCCGACGAGATGCAGAAAATAATCAATAAACGATTAAATCTTAATGAAGCAGATAGAATAGTAAAATATTGTCTAAATAAAGGATTAAAAGTTACGACTTCCTTTATTTATGGTTTCCCAGAAGAAACAGATGATACTGTATCTGATACGATGAAACTAGCTATTAGATTTCAAAACTATGGATGTAACGTATTAACAAATATGTGTCATATAACTAATGGAACAGAATTGTATACAAAATATAAGGATGTATTATATTTTTCGGAGAATACATCTTTTAATCAATGCATAATTGGATTGGAACAGTTAAATCCATTGATTCTTAACAATCTTCATGTGTTTGCAAATTTTTGTGACTATCCTAGTCCATTACGCCAAGAGTTATCATATTTTGATGCCTTCCGTTATACATTAAATTATGCGTATAAAAATATGCCAAAAGAACATTTGGCTTTATTAAAAGCTGATTATGCTTCAATTTCAATGTATCGCATTTTCTGTAATGTTAACCAGTCAATACTTGGCAGTTTAATACCAACATCTGATGGAAACGTAACTTCTACTAGGAAACGATTAAAGCATGATACATCTGGTGATTTATATAAACAGATGGTAATAAACATTGCAGATAATATTTAATGGAACGAGTATATGAACATAAGAAGAATGTGTTGCTGTATTTAGGAAAGTTTCCTGGATATGGTTTTGATGTTGATGGAGGAAGTATCTTAGCCCGTCAATTGATAGACATTCTTAAAACACGATGCAATCTAACTGTTGTCTTTATTAGAAAAAATGGAGAAACTTATACGGATTCTCAAGTAAGAGAGATTAGATATGTAGAGTATAAAAATCCGTTTGGAAATAAATTCGTGCGGAGATTACAAAATCTTGATACGAATAGAGAGGCTATTGGAGATTATACAGAGTATGATATTATAATAACTGCTCATGTAAGTAAATTCTTCGGATTTGAAAATGCTTCCTCTATATTCTGGGACAAAACCATTTTGTTTCCTATGTTTTGCACTAAATCATATAAAAGAGCCGGTGAGTATGTGCCTCTCGAATATACAGAGCATGAGCAATTTGTTTTAACCCATGTTAGGACAATAATAACTCCTTCTGAAATCGAAATGGAGGATCTTGTATTAGATTACAGTCTTAATTCAAATAATGTCAAGGTGGTGTATAGAGGGATTAATCCAATGTTTAAACCTCTTGGTAGAAGTCGCTATTTAAATAAGCCACAATTAGTTTGTATCGGTTCAATAAAAAAGCAAAAGAATAATATTGCAGCTCTGTATGTATTAGATCTTCTTGTGCGGAAAGGGATTGATTGTTCTTTAAACATAATCTGTACGATTCAAGAACAAAATTTGTACGAAGAATTATTAGGATTTATCCGAGATAACAGTTTAACAGAAAGGGTGAATTTCTTTTTTGAGCAAACGCAAGAACAAGTTGCCCAGATTGTACAAAATTCTGATATTAACATATCTGTTTCAAATTGGGAAACTTTTGGAAGAGGTATTTTTGAAGGTGTGTCTTGTGGTTTACCCACATTCGTTTATTCTAAGCTTACTGCAGTACGCAAAATTTGTGAAGGTAATCAAGGAATACGTTTTGTAAATAATACAGAAGAGATGGCTACAGAGATAGAATGTGTGCTAAATTCACCAAAAAAATATCTTCTAATGTCAGATTCTCTAAAAGTATTGGCAAATGCAGTATCTTCTGAGAGAGAAAAAAATAAACTTATCAGCATCTTATTAAAAGATTAAGTATGAATATTTTATATCGTCAATTGAGTGAACTTGTAATTAATGAGACTTGTTTTGAAAAACGCTTAGAGTTTTATCAAGCGCATTATTATGACAATATATACTTCATTTCAGATTGTGGTAAATACCTTGGATTTAAAAGTTATCAGATTGAAATTCAAGGCAGAACCTTTCATGTCGAACCTATTCAATTTGGTCTTTCAACAGAATCTGTCTTTCAGTGTTTCATAAATAATCCAGGCGTATTTCGTATTCCTGTTGTAAAGGGAGATGAACTTTGTGGAGAATATTATGACGCATCTCAGTCCGGACAAATTTTGTACAAAGACATTGAAGATAGAGCATTAGAATTATTCCCTGTTTTTAAAAATGATATTTCAGAAGCCTATATTAATAAAAGGATAGGCGTATTAGGAGACAATGTGACAAATATTATTTCCGTATTACCAACAGCAGAACAATGTACAAATGTTGAAGGTTATGATTTGATTATTGATACTACGATAATTCCTCAATTTAGGCCTTTTTTAACAAGACAAAAAGATATAAAGTATTTGTCTCCATACGAAATGTTGCGACCTATTCTAATCGACAAGGTAATATCATACTATAAAAAAGAGAACATAAACTTCTTATTCATAAACGGAATAATGAAGAGATCACTGAAAGATGTGTCTGAAGAAGAAAATGTTCGTCTTAATATGACAATCGAAAAGGTTTTGCAAGATACTGACTACTTGCATCGTTTTTGTGGCAATGATATTGTTTCGTTTAATAAGTTATGTCAACACAAGTATGACCTCAACCAATTTGTCAAAGTGGTTTCAAATGGAATCTGCAATGTTCTATTGGATAAAACAGAAGATAATTATAATATCATAGGAGGAAAACGATTTACTACTGGAGTGCCAAATAAGGTTTCTGTAAAAATACATATATTTGGACCTTGCGCCGTTATGGGATTATGTGTTGCAGATGAGAAGACAATCTGTAGCATTTTGCAAGGTCTTATTAACCGCGAAGGATATAATGCCGGAGTTATAAATCATGGATTGGCTTATGGTAATGACCAACTTAATGATTTATTAGGCATAATGGCTGAACCTGTTCGCAAAGGAGATTGTATTATATGGTTCTCAGCATTTGATAATGAAGATTTATTAAAGTTTCAAGAACGAGAAGTTCCGCTTATTAATGTTAGAGAGTGTGTCAAAAATCTAAAAGATTGGTTTCTTGATAACCCTTTTCATTGCAATGCTGCAACAAATCATAATATTGCTACAGCAATCTTCCATCAAATAGAAAAATCACTTAACAGTTTTTATGATGTGGATAGAACCAGTATGATTAACTCTCTTTCCTTAGAACTTCATCATAATCCATATGCAATTTTGGATTCAAGAGAATTAGATGTTTATATGGAATACATCAAGCAATTTAAATGCGATGAATCAAATAAAATAAAAGGAGCCGTTGTATTAAACGCAAATCCTTGTACTTACGGACATCTATATTTAATACAAGAAGCTCTGAAGTATGTTGATTTCCTATATGTATTCTTGGTTGAAGATAGTGTTGGAAGTCTTCCTTATATGGATAGAGAATACATGCTTAAGGAATCACTTAAATACAATAGGCGTGTTAAAGTCCTCCGTGGCGGTAACATTATGACATCAGAGAAAGTATTTTCTGAATATTTTAATAAATCCTCAGAACCTTCAAGAATGAGTTTGGTCTTAACTCATAGAACTTTTGGTAAAATAGTAAGTTCCACTTTAGGAATAACCTATCGTTTTTTTGGCACAGAACCCAATGATGCAATCACTAGAGCTCTTAATGAATCTGCATGTGATATTCTTCCTGAATATGGTATTCAGCCGGTATTTATCGACCGCATAGCTTTTAACGGCAACCCTATATCTGCCAAAAATGTGAGAGATTTATTATCTAATAATCAGCATTCCGAATTAGCTAAATTGGTACCATTTCCAACATACAAAAGACTGCTTGAAATTCAGCATGAATACTATAATCATAGTGATGCAATATATTATAACAATATTGATTATTCAATATTAATTGATTCTATTGTCGATAGTAAAATGATTTCGCTCTCTGATGCAGACATAGTTATAAATTCAAAGTGTTATCCGGGAATGTTTGAAAAGTATGGTTGTGAATACTTAGGTCAGAAATGGATTCTCAAAATAGCTAACGATGAAAAACAAAAATTGAGTTTATCTTCTGAAAAATTGGGCCAGATATTATGTCACCATATGGATATAATTACATCTGAGATTGTTCCTGTGCTATATCAAGGGAAAACAGCACAATTGTCTAAGGAGTGGGATATAGATGACACTACTCAATTCTTCCCATTGGCAGCATATTATGAGGAGTTGTTGGATTGTGAACAGTTTGCAAATGGAGTAGCATTTAAATACTCCATATTTAAACAGATTCTCAAAGAAAAATGCCCTGAAAGTTACCATGATGTATTAACCATATTTTGGAGGGTTTTTATTATTGATTATCTGATGTGTAATGCGAGAAGTGCAGGTAATACAGGTTTCTTCGATGATGGGGCTATCAGACTTGCTCCTAATTATGATAATTCTACTTGGCTTGAATCAGTATCGGATACAAGGTTTGTTTCCACAGATTTTCCTCGTCTATTAATGGAATTTGACTTGATGAAGAACTCGGCATATTATGTACTTACAAAACTTGATGACATATATCTTTCTGAGGCGATGCATTATGCTAAAGATCATTTAAATCTTTGTGTTTTGCATGAAAACATATCCTCAAAGGAGGATCAATTTCTGTTTAATATTGTTGAATATAGATACATGAAACTATTTGAATGACAATGGAATACTCTGCCTTTATATGTTATAATAATATCAGGATATGCAAAATTACATATTCTGACAATGACGTTGATTCATACAATTATGTTTTTGAACCAATTTATAATGCAATAGATTTATTGTCAGATTCATATTTTAGAGGAATACCTGGAATAAAACTATCGTTGCGACTAAATAAATATGTACGAAGAAATCTAGAGCCGGTATTTATTTTCGAGCGAAATTATATAAGGGGAAAAAAGAATTTTAAGGAATTACAACGAGTGGGTAATATAACCTTGTTGGAGTTTCTTACGGATAGTAATATGTGTTACTTTGGAGACAGACTAACTCTTATGCACTATGAGTGATTATCAGATTCCATCTATTCATAAAGGCTCAAAGGTCCTCTTACAGCTTTCTGGAGGTAAGGATAGCATTGCATGTATGATTCTTTTAAAAGAGAATAATATAAAGTTCGATGCAATACATTTCACACACGATTATTGCTATTCGTTACCTACATCTATGGCAAAGAAAGCTTGTGACATTCTTGGCGTACAACTAAATATTGTGGACATTTCAAATGAAATAGACAATACCTTTCTAAATCATAGATTTATCGAACGACCTTGTCGACATTGTAAAGGTATAATGGATAGAATTACCGTTGATTTTGCAACTGTCAACGACTATTCTGTGATATGCGTAGGAGATATTAAAGATGATAAGACTTTAATAAACAGAATTGTAAATGCTGAAGGTAACCTCAAATATTTTAGCAGGTATTTTAATAAATCAGTATCTCTGCCAGATTCAATATCAATATATCGTCCTTTGTTGAAATATGATAGCGAACAGACAGAAAGGCTTGTTTTATCTCGTTTTCCATGGTTTAAAAGAGTCAATGATACTGGCGATAAATATTTTGAATACTCAAGAGAGGGATGCCCTTTACAATTTAAAGATTATGGAGCTGCATATACTAAAGATATGATGTACAAGTTGAAGCATTTAAATACATTATGTGGAGAATATGCTTCACTTATGGGAATTCGAGCATCCATACATTTGCCAAGTGAATTTATAATTACGATACCTAAAGGATATGAAGATGAATGCAGACGGTATTTGTTAACTCATGGAGCTAATTTACAATCAATATCAAGCGAACACAAAGATTATACAGTTAATCGCATTATGATTGATTTGAATCTTAATAATAGTATGCGTGATACGGATATTATTAAGATTGTCTGTGACAGGTTTATTGAACGACTTGGGATTACTGGAGATATAGAGTTTTATGATAAAAACGGTCACATCTCAAATGACTTTGTGACAATTGATTTTGTTTCAGTGAACATAGGTGGATTTCTTATTTTCATTACTTCTCAAAAGTTGTTATGGAAACCATTATTTATTGAAAATCTGTGCATTGAAATATTCCACACAAAAAAATTCAAGGTACTAAATTACCAAATATAACTTATGAAGGTTGTAAACATATCACATAAATACCCTTTTATCGAGCAACTAATGTCCAATTTAAGAGATATTACAATTCAAAAAAATACTCTTAAATTCCAAAAAAGTGTTTATGCTCTTGGGCAAATATTAGGAATCGAATTAAGTTGCTATCTGAATTATATAAATGAAGATATTATTACTCCATTTGGTTCTGCCTCATGTAAACGATTGACGCATTGGCCGACTATCGTTCCTATATTAAGAGCAGGAAGAGCTTTACAAGAAGGAATTTCTTCTATCTTAATTGATTCCGAGGTTGTTGATTGCGATTGCCCTAAATATATAAATGGCCAACGAAATGCCAACATAAACCTTGAACAGATTAATCCAAATAATGCTTGTATCATTTGTGATCCAATGATTGCTGGTGGCAAATCACTAATAAGTACGATAAAAGTCTTGAAAGCACATTGCCCTAATATCTATGTGTTAAGCTGTATTGCAAGCAATTATGCATTGCCTTTATTGCAAGAGATTCTTCCGGATGAATCAATACTTTTAACATGCGCGATTGATGATTTTACACCTAATGTGAGGGGCACACGTCCTGGATTGGGAGATGTGGGTGATTTGTTATATGGGACAAAAAAATATAAATTAAAAATGAATACACTCTATGATAGTTTGAACGAAGGGATAAAGCATATTCCAGAAAATGTAAATGTCAAAATGATATTCAGGCATTCTTTTCGTGATTCATTTGTTAAAGAAAAAGATTATCAGAAAATAACGTTGAATGAATATGGTATTCTTAAAGCAAAAGAGTTGGGTAATAATATTGCCTATCCAATTGGCGGTCTGTATTCAAGTAAATTAGATAGATGTGTTCAGACTCTTGAATATATGACTGATAATAAAGAAATAATAGTTGCTCCCGATTATCTCACAACTGTTTTTACATACGATAACGAAACTGCGGATGCGCAAATAAAACTATTGGGGTCATTAAAAAAAGTCATTATCGAACTAAAACAAGGGAAAACGATACCTGGATTTTATCCAATTAATGCTACTGTGAAGAAAATAATTGATTTTGTTTTCACGACAGGGAATAAAAAACATAGTATTGATTTGTATTGTTCCCATGATTTTCATATAGGCATGATGCTTGCCATAATGTTTGACGAGATTGAAACAGTTGAAGATTTAACTACCAATTGGCCCAATATGCTTGAAGGTATGCTCTTATACGGTACACGAGAAGCGTTCTTTTGTATATGGCGTGGAAAGATAAGATATTTTACAAATTATTTAATGTAAAGTTGTGTTATACGATATAGTTCTGAAGAAAAAGCAGGAGACAAGTGGAATTACGTGTGATTCTACTATGGGTGCTTTTGATTTGGCTTTTACGTAAAGTTATTAATGAATTGACAATTAATGATAGTTTTGTAAATTATCAATCTTGAGATATAAATGAGTTAATTTTTACAAATCAAATAAACTTTTAGATTATTAACAATTATGTATATATCAGATTTCTTTATATTAAAAAATAATGGATTCACAGATTCATTTATTTGTATTGAGAACGCGTTAAAATATTATTATTCTGATCCAGAAGTCTGCTGCACTCTTTTCCGTAAGGCTTTGGAGTCAATAATAAATGATGTGTATTCATTATTTGGAAGCTCTGTTAAAGGACATAATAAACTAGACATTGACAATTTAGATAATGTTGTCCCTGATAAATTTTATGATGACAGTATTCAAGTAGAAATGCATAATATTCGCATTATAGGGAATGCGTATGCCCATCGTGGTGAAAACTTCGAGTATGATGTCAATAAAGATAAATTTACCTGTTATGTGGCGATGAAGAATATTGCCCGGTGGTTGGTTGAATGTAAGCAGTTGTATCCTGAATATTTGAGAAAAGAAGAGGAGAGAAGAAAAGAACGTAAAGAAAAGAACAATCGAGTATTAAAAAAAATCGGTAAAATTGCGCTAATCGTATTAGGAATAGGTGCGGCCATTCTTGGCGGTAGCAAAATAAGCAAGAAATAAAGATTAAAAATATACTACATAGACAAACTTATCCCCAAATATATAGTTAGATAATCTTGTGATTTTTATTTCGGTTGTCCATACATCCTTTCCACCGCCTCAACCCGCCTCAGACGGTGCAGTTTGTTTGGCTAAACGGTAACTTTATTTAGATAACTAATTGAAAATTAATGTGAATTAATTTCTTTAACGAAGAATACTAATTGGATATTTATTTGAAGACCAGTCAGTTAAGATTATTAATGGCAAAACTTTTCACAGGTTTTGCCATATCTTTTTATATTAAAATAGCACATTTTGATGCAAGTTTTTGACCATTGTTTGTACAGATGATATTATACTTTGACAGAGGAATAAGAATAGTAAATATCAGAACCATATTTGCAATACGCTGATATTCAGACGAGTAAATAAGAGTTCAATGGCGTTCAAAATAAAAAGGGATAAGTAAACTATTTGCCTATCCCTTTCTTCGAGAGTGTAAAATGAACTGTGTCAAGCAAGAATAAAGTCGCAAATTCAACAAATAAATGCAACGGCATTATCGTTTTGAGATAATTTCAGTGAGCAGAGAGAGAAATTCTCTCCCGTGCTCTACTGAATGGGGTAAAAGTTGTTACTTTACTCCGTCAAACCTCCTACCGAAATAAGTTGTAAAGATGAGACATTTATCCCGAGAGCGGAAATACATATGCAAGAAGAGGATACATCCCTAATCGTATTGATATCGAAGAACCTCCTGCAATTGTAGACTTAAAGGAACGATTTGGAGATTTGGAAATTTCTTTCTATTTTTACGAGACATTCCATTCTTGGGAACGTGGAGCCAATGAGAATACCAAGGTGAATTTTAACAATTATTGATATGAAGAAAATAGTATTGACAATTACATTATCTGTTTGGCAAGAGGAACAGTCATTTCGTACTGGGTGCGGGAGGATTCGTCGGAGCTTGGATTAATGAAGGTAGCAGAAAGGCACAGTTTGGATATACGTTGTTCGCAGACATTGCGTATAGATACCAGAAGCCTTCAGGATTCACTTTCTCAGTTGGTCTCAAGCCACAACTGTTTAATGTATTATGGCCGTATATTACGTTGGGATATTCGTTCTAATATATCCATATGAACTAACAAATAGACCGTGACAGTAAGATTTCACAATGAGATTTATTCATCAATAAAATACAAATACTATGGTAAAGAAGATTTTAATTATCGCAACTATTTTCCTTATAGCTGTTTCTCAGCATATTTCATTTGCACAATATGCACCAAGTGTGCAATCAGATGAAACGCAAGAACTCTCATATAATCAGGACAATCTTCCGTATAAGATTGGTAAAGGCGTGCATATGGTAGATGCTGGAAAGACCCTACTTTTTACTGGAGCATCTGTCGCGTTGACCGGTGTCGCCTGTTTCATTGGTGGAGCTGCCATGTACGATCCAAATCCGGATGCCCTAGACATGCCCATATATCCATTGTTTGCAATTGTAGGAGCTGCAGCTGGCGGTGCTATAGCACTGATAGGTCTTCCATTCTATTTCTATGGAAAAGAAAAGATGAACACTTATGGTTCATCACATATTACTTTTGGAAATGAAGGCCAGGAAGGCGGTGCAGGATTCTTTGAAATGGGACTAGGGATTCCGAACTTTCTGAGTTTGGATGCCGTTGGAGGCTATAATTTCGGAAAGAATTTCTTTATGGGTGCAGGTGTGGGCTATAAGACTTACCTGACAGCAGGCCTTAGACAAGATGGAGCCACAGCCTCTCTGCCAATATATACAAACTTCCGCTATTCTATCGGAAAGAAACGTGTCGTTCCATATATCGGAGCTAGCTTGGGTTATGACTTTGTGAATAAGGGACTTTATTCTGGCTTGGAATTCGGTACCAGAATACGTAAGATACAAGGAACCAGAGGTCAGTCCTGGTGGCTAGGAGTCAAATCAGAATTTATACTTCCAGAGGGTATGGCCATTTCGCTTAAGGTAGGAAGGTCATTCTAAACTAAATTCGTATTTACCTAACAGCCTTGACACAGTTCATCTGACGCCCCCGTTCGACTCAACAGCAACCGGTTTTTGCAAAGAATTAAAATTCAAGTCGAAATCCTTTGCTTTTAAACTCTGAGTATTTTTCCTTGTTGAAACTATATTTAACAGGGATTCTGCTTCCTGCATTATCTGGTCTCTCTCCAACCTCTTTTAAGAAGCCAAGCTTATTCATCTTATTAGAGAAGTTGCGTCTGTCAAACTTAACTTCAAGGATAGATTCATAAAGTTCTTGAAGTTGAGGCATTGTAAATACTTCAGGAAGAAGTTCAAATCCTATTGGCATAAAATGAATCTTCTCTTTCAGAGTTTTAAGTGCTACTCTGAGAATTCTGTCGTGGTCAAAGGCCAGCTGTGGAATATTGTCGATAGGGAACCAATGAGCATCAGCTGCATCATCTCCTCCTTTTACATCACTTTTTTTGACAAGGGCATAGAAGGCAATAGTTATAACTCTTTCACGTGGATCTCTGTTGACCTCTGAGAAGCATCCAAATTGCTCAATATGAATAGTTTCCAAGTTTGTCTCCTCTTTCAATTCTCTCTTTGCTCCACTCTCTGCATCTTCATCCATTCGTAAGAATCCTCCTGGAAATGCCCAACAATCCTTGTAAGGTTCTAATCCTCTTTTTACAAGAAGGACTGATAGACCATCTTTTGTATCATAACCAAAGATTACACAGTCTGTAGTGACCGCAGGATGTGGGTATTCATATATGTAAGTGCCTTTCATAAGAATAGTGTGTAAAATTAACGCAAAGATATTGTTTTTTTTTGAATAATACAAAAAAACTGCGTAAACTTTACACACTATTTATTAAAATTACTCTCTTTTTAAGCCCATTTTGGCGGCAGTCTCTTCCATCAAAGCAAATGCAGCATCATAGTCGTTAGGAATATCGCCATCAAGAATAGCATTTTTCACAACCTCTTTTATCTCACCAATTAAATTGCAAGGTTGAATCTTGTATAATTCCATAATCAAATCTCCTGTAATAGGATTTTTGAAGTTTCGGACTGCATCTTTTGCTTCAACCTCTACCAATTTTTCCTGAACGTGGGCAAAATTCTTCTTCAATTGCTCAACCTTCTTGTCATTTTTAGAGGTAATATCTGCTTTGCAAAGAATCATCAAATCATCAATATCGTCTCCTGCCTCAAAGAGTAATCTTCTTACTGCAGAGTCCGTAACTTCATCAGTTACAAGAGCAATAGGGCGAAGATGAAGCTCAACCAATTTCTGGATATATTTCATCTTTTCGTTTAATGGCATCTTCAACTGTTTGAAAATACCAGGTATCATTCTTGCTCCGATAAAATCGTGTGCGTGGAAGGTCCAGCCGATTGCAGGATCATATTTTTTAGTTTGTGGTTTGCCAATATCGTGAAGCAATGCAGCCCATCTCAACCATAGGTTGTTGCTCTCAAGTGCCACATTATCAAGCACTTGGAGTGTGTGAGTGTAGTTGTCTTTATGCCCTTTGCCCTCAATCATCTCTACGCCTTTAAGTGCAGTAATAGATGGTAAAATAAGTTCTAACAATTGACACTCATCCAATAACTTAAACCCAATAGATGGAGTAGGAGAGAGCATAATTTTGTGAAGTTCATCAACTATTCTCTCCTTTGAAAGAATTGATAATCTATTTCTGTTTTTCTTAATTGACTCAATAGATTCCGGAACGATGGAAAAGTTAAGTTGCGTAGCAAAGCGGATAGCTCTAATCATTCTCAAAGGATCATCGCTGTAAGTGGTATCTGGATCAAGAGGTGTGCGGATAATACCCTCATTCAGATCTCTGATTCCTCCAAATGGGTCCACTAATGTTCCAAAATCTTCATCTTGTAATGAAAATGCTAAAGCATTGATAGTGAAATCTCGTCGAAGTTGATCCTCTTCAAGTGTGCCATCTTCAACAATAGGTTTTCTAGAATTTGCTCTATACGACTCTTTGCGAGCCCCCACAAATTCTACCTCAATGTTGTGATATTTCAGCATTGCTGTGCCAAAATTCTTGAAAACACTAACCTTCACTTTCAGGGCATTTGCAACTGCCTGGGCTAACTCAATTCCGCTTCCTTCCACAACAATGTCTATATCGTTATTCTCTCTATGAAGGAAAAAATCTCTCACAAAACCTCCGATAACGAATGCTCTAACACCCTGAAGCTTGGCTTGTTGGCGAATTACCCTAAAAATTTTATTATCTAAAGCTTTAATCATTTATCATTAAATCATACTTAACACTTTCATTCAAAAAGTGGTACTCTCCATCACTATTCATTCCACAAAGATAAGTGCTATTGCCATTTGTTATCAAAATAAACTTGATTTTTAGGGATAAATTGTATCTAATAATCTGATCTATCACTTTACCATCAAGTTTTACATTGGCAGCTTTACACTCCACAAGCATAATTGGCTTTGCGAATTGGTCAAATACCATAACATCAGCACGATATGTCAATGAGTTGTACTTGAATGAGTATTCGCTCATCATCCTTCCCATAGGTACTTCGAGCTCGTTATGTAGCCAGGAGATGGCCCATTGTCGCACCTTCTCTTCTGGTGTTAACTTTACCTCTCGCTTTCTTAGTGGATCGTAAATTGTCATAGATAATGGAGTTCGGTTAATTTTACTGCAAAGATTGCAAAAAAAATCTCATATTTGTAATCGAAAAACAATATGGCTAAACAATCTTCTAACGACCAATACTTAGAGCTGATATCTGCGATAAAGGCGAAAAGTTTCTCTCCATTCTATCTATTGATGGGAGATGAACCTTTCTATACAGACAGGATTGCTGCTGCAATTCTTGAAAATGCTATAGATCCATTTGAGAGAGATTTTAATCAGATAGTAATGTATGGGGCAGATGTAACTGCAGAGCAGGTTATAAGTGCAGCAAGACAATATCCTATGATGGGGCAGCGTCTATTAGTGGTATTAAAGGAGGCGCAGATGATGAAAAAACCTGAAGATTTAGCCATTTACCTCAATTCAATGCAACCATCTACTATATTGGTTGTAGTTTATAGTGGTAAAAGTGTTGACAAGCGAAGCTCTTTCTATAAGAGTGCTCAGAAGGTTGGTGTTGTTTTTGAGTCCAGCAAGGTTCAGGACTACAAAGTGGCATCGTGGATTGAGAGTTATATTGCTTCAATTGGTCAGAAAATCTCTCCTGATGCAGCAAATTTGATGGCAGAATTTACTGGAAATGATCTGCAGAAGATTGATTTAGAGGTGGATAAGTTGAGGAAGAATCTCCCTCCGGATCAAAAGGAGATTACATCATCTGATATTGAGAAGAATGTCGGAATAAGCAAAGAGTACTCAGTTTTTGAGCTAACAAAGGCTATTTCTTATAGAGATGCCAATAAGATATACCGTATATCCAAGTTTTTTGCAGACTCTCCAAAGAGATATCCTATACAGCTAACAATCGGATTATTAACAAGTTACTACTTAAAATTATGGAGATTTCACTCATTGCATCAGAAGAGTGAGGGGCGAATGATAGATAAATCCTCAAAATCCATATCCCAAAAGACAAAGAGTGAAATAATTTCACAACTTGGAATAAATCCATACTTCTTTTCAGAGTATGAGGAGGCAGCCAGAAATTATCCAATCAAAAAGGTTATTCTTGCTATTTCTACATTGAAAGAGTATGATTATAAAAGTAAATCAAATGCCAGAGGTGATGCAACCGATGGTGACCTACTAATTGAGTTAATATCAAAACTAATTAATTAATCTACAATATTTGAGGTTGGTAATAAATGTAGATTAATCGGTGTCAGGACTAACCAATCAGCACTTTCTTGCTGCGTCTTGATACCGATGTTAATATTTCATAGGTTATAGTGTCGAGTTTTTGAGCAAGGAATTCTGCAGATGGATCATCTCCAAAGATGGTAACAATATCTCCAACCTTGACATCTATATTCGTGACATCCAGCATACAAAGGTCCATACAGATACTTCCAACAGTGTATGCCCTCTTTCCGTTCACCTCAAAATAGATATTTCCGTTACCAAGTTTTCTGTTAATTCCGTCAGCATATCCAACTGGAATAGTTGCAACTTTCATCTTAGCAATATTTATCTTTCCTCTTCTTCCATAACCGATTGTGCCATCTTCTCTAATCAACTCCCTGATTTGTATAATTGGAGAGCGGTATGCTGCAACTGGCTTAATATTAGGATTTGGGAATGGAGAATAACCATACAGACCAATACCTAATCGTACCATATCATATTGATACTCAGGGAATCTTTCTATACCGGCAGAGTTAAGAATGTGAAGCATTGGCTCCTCTCCAATGGCATCTTTGATTCTTTTTGCCATACTCTCGAATCTCTCAATCTGTTCACGGGTGAAGTCATCAAATGCGTAGTCGTCCGACGCTGCCAGATGAGAATAGATAGAGACCACTTTAAGTTGTCTGTTTGCCAAAAGATATTCAATCAATTCATCGAGGTCTCTCTCCATAAATCCAACCCTATGCATACCTGTATCTAATTTAATATGAATAGGATAGCTCTCTTTTTGGCTATTTAATACAACCCTGTTGAACTCCTTTAATATATCGATATTGGGAATTGTAGGTTCAAGATTGTAATCAATAATATACTCTTTAGAGTCGAGCCCCATTGTGAGAAGCATAATAGGTATCTCCACGCCTGCTTCACGAAGCTCGATTGCCTCTTGGGTAAATGCAACTCCGATATAATCCACCTTCAACCTCTCCATAACCGATGCCATCTCAATAGCACCGTGACCATAGAAATTGGCTTTACCTATAACCAAAGTCTTAGTCTCCGGTCTCAATTTAGAGCGGAAGTAGTTGTAATTATCTTGAATCCTGTCAAAATATATATCTAATTGGGTACAAACCGTACTATTCATTTCTATCAGTTTTAACTCTTCAAATGTAGTAAAAAAGTATTACTCTTTAACAAAATATGAATAAACGAGACCTTCATTATGGTCAGATTTGTAAAAAGTTTTGTTTAGTAAAGTATCCTTTTCCAATTGAGAATTTTTAATAAAGACAAGAGTTGGTTCCTGGCTTTCGCTTCTCAAATCATCTTCGCTTAGAGATTTCAATGGAACTTTCAAATAACTATCCATATTCTCTCCACTACGCAATTTGTAATAACCAAAATTATTGATATTCAATTCATTAGCATACTCTTTCCCCTCTTTACATATATTCTCAAATCCAATGATAGGATTAAATTTTGAAACAAAAAATCCAGCAAGGAATAGAGTTATAAGCATTGATATGGCGATTGAGTTTATCGCCTTATAGATTTGATCCTTAAATAGTAGTATGATTGAAATAACTCCTCCTGCAGATAGGAAAATGGCGGCAATCCAATAAGGAATCTCTTCAGATAGAGGAATTTCAATGATCTCTCCTGCAATAAAATAACCTGGTAGAGCCAACGCAAAAACAGCAGCAGGAATAGCTACCATCCATTTAGCAAATTGCACAGATTTCAGTTTTGGAAGTACCATAAATGTCAAATATGCAATGAATGGGAAGATAGGAAGAAGATATATTACCAATTTAGAGCTGAATATCGACATTATTATAAAGAATGAGACGATAATAATTGTGAAATATTTCTCTAAGTCGCTGTTAATAAGCTTCTTACATCCAGCTATTATCAATGTAACAATCATAAGGAATGACCAAGGGAAGATTGCATACCAGATAGACCAACAATAGAAGTAGAATGGCTCTTTGTGGTGGAAAGCATCTACTGCTCTATCTATAGTTTGATGGAATAGAAGATCGTTGAGGTATGCAGATCCGCCATCAATATAAGCACCTGCAAACCAAACAGCACAAAGAGCTGCAATGATTCCCCAACTTAACCAACCCAAATATTTTCCAATACTTTTAATATCTCTCTTTATGATTAAGAAGATAGGAACTGCACATATTGGCAGAATCAATCCGACAGGTCCTTTTGTGAAGAGCCCCATAAATATATATATTGGGAATAAAATCCTGTTTTTCAATGAGTTATCTCCATTGTACATCTTCCAGAAGGTGTATAATGCAAGGATTATAAACATACTCATAAGCATATCCATCCTCAGTACCAGACCACTTCCGGCGAAGTATAGCATTGTCATTAGAGATAGCTCTGCACTTATTTTACCTATTGGAGATATATTTTTGCCAACCCATTTGTTCATAATCCAGATAATCACAAATGCAGGGATTAATGAGAATAACCCTAATGCCAACATAGAGTGGTGACCAAATATTAGATAGCACAACATCACAATCCACATATACAAAGGTGGTTTGTCTGTATAGATTATTTCGTGATTGTAAAACGCAAAAATATTACCATTTTCAATGGCCTCTTGAGCGATACTCAGATATTTTAATTCATTGTTTGGTGTAAAGTCTCTGAATATCATCAGGGGGAGTAACCAAAGCAGATATAAGCAAAATCTTATTATTTGTTGTTTTTTCTCCATAAAGCAATGTTTCTTACAAATGAAATACAACTGAAGGATTGTCCTAGAAGTAATACAGGGTCAAGACGCATCAGTGCGTATGAAATAATGATTAATGAACCTGCTAAACTAATAATCCAGAAACCTTGGGGAAGAGTTGACTCTCCGTGTTTGTATGAATAAATGAATTGATATACAAATCTATAAGTGTATAACAATTGACCGAATGAGCCATATATAATTAGCCACAATGGTAGATCAGAGGTGTGGAATAACTCATAAAATATCTCCTGGAAAGATGGGGCAAATAGGAATAATATTGTCAAAGGTAGAGATATCAATGCCCATAAAAAGATGATATTCAGGGTGTTAATCTTGGTTTTTATGATGCCTTTGTTGTTGATGTTCCAGACATATACATAATATGAAATCAGTTGTCCGAGAATAATTGCAAAGTCATCTCTCAGCCATCCATAGGTGAGGAAAAGAATAGATCCGATGAGACTGAAAATCCAGAAAAGAGATGGGTTTTCTACTTTTTTAGCTTTTTCAGATTTAATCCATTGAATAAGTGATCTGACGCAGAACATACCTTGCGCCATATAACCTAATATATAGACCCACCATTGACTACTCATCCAGATTACTACTTTCTATTTCGTAATTAATATATCTTTTTCTCATCCATCTGACAGAGAAGCAGTCTCCTAATGGGCCGAACAACCTGTTCCAGACACCAAATTTGGCCTTTCCTGCTATGCGTGGATAGTGGCTCACAGCTACCTCTTTAACCTTGCCGCCTTGCATCTGAATCAAAGCTGGGATAAAACGGTGCATACCTGTGAATAGTGGAATTCTTTTGGCATATTTTGCCTGCATCAATTTTAGAGGACAGCCTGTGTCGGAAATTCCATCGTGTGTGAAACTCCTTCTGATAGCATTTCCTATTCTTGACGACAAAACTCTGATAATATTGTCATTTCGTTTGGCTCTACGACCTGTAACAAGTGCATAATCCTCTCTATATTGTAAGAGTAAATTGAAATCCTGAGGATCTGTCTGTAAATCGGCATCAATATATCCGATATATGGAGATTCACAAATTTCAATACCTGCCTTATAGACAGCACTTGGTCCACTATTTTTTTTGAAATTGAAGTAGAAGAAATTGTCGTTTCTTTTGCACATCTCCTTAATAATCTTCTCCCCGGAATCAGTAGAACAATCATTAAAGAGCATTACGCATACAGGTTTAACGATAGAAGTTTCACAAAACTCCTTAAGTTTAAGTTCTAGGCGGGGAAGATTCTCCTCTTCATTGAAGATTGGAACCAATACTGATAGTTGATATTGAGATGTTTTATTCATTAAAATTGAAAATTTTGGCAAAGATATACATAAAAGTTTTGAGGAGTGAAATTAAATTATTAATTATGCATAATAAACCTACCTAACACTGCTATGCGCAAGATGTTATTAATTATCTCTGCTTTTCTTGCGCTCTCTCTTACTTTATCTGCTCAAGAGAGAGTATCTTCTAGTGTGTTGGTAATTCCAGTTGAATTCTCTGATGTTAAGTTTGAAAATAAAAATGTAAAGAGTATTCTTACAGATATTTTTATTGGTACCAACCATCCGGGAAGTTCTGTGAGTGATTATCTGAGAGACAACCTTTCTGCTCTTTATGATTTTGAGTTTCAGATAATAGATGTCGTTACCCTTTCAAATCCAATGAGTTATTATGGTGGAAATAGTGAAGGGGCTGATGCAAATCTGAAGGCCTTTGTCCAGGATGCTACATTTATTGCTGATACGCTTGGTGTTGATTTCTCGATTTATGATAGTGATTCTGATGGTGTGGTTGATAATATTTTTCTAATTTATGCCGGGTATAGTGAGGCGGAGGGTGGCCCTGAAGATGCAATTTGGTCTCACTACTGGAATCTTCTTCAAGAAAATATAGAGTACGATGGGGTTAAAATTGGAGACTATTGTGCTGTTGCCTTTTATGCAGGAAATGAGGGCGGAAAAATTGTTCCAATCGGCTCAATCTGTCACGAATTTTTACACTCTTTAGGGCTTCCGGATATGTATGATGCCAATGGAGATGTAGAGGGACTTTCGCACGGTTTATGGCATACATCCATAATGGATAGGGGATTAAGGAATAATAATGGAAATACTCCACCATATTTGAATGCAGTAGAGAGAGAATTGCTCGGATTTTTAGAGGTTGAGGAGCTTCAAGTTGGCAATAGTTATGAGATACATCCAATTAATATCTCAAACAAAGCATATAGAATCTCAACGAAAAATGAGAATGAATATTTTTTAATTGAGATGAGGCGTTCAGTGGGATGGGATGCATTCCTTCCTGACCAGGGAATAATTGTTTACCATATTGATAAATCTGATAATATCGCAGGATCTATGAGTGCAGCACAGAGATGGCAATTCAATGCTGTAAATTGTGCAGCTGAGCATAATTGTGTAGATATTTTGGAGGCAAATGGAGATAGCATCACTAACCCTGCAGATATATTCTATCCTGGCTTAATGAATATTGACAGGATATCAAATTTATCACCATCTCCACTAATATCGTGGGCTGGGGATGGCCCTGAAATTGCGATTGAAAATATCAGTTGGTCGTCCAATGGACACTATATCACTTTCGATGTAGTCTCTAACAGTGAGTGGACAAAACCACATATTACAAATTTCAATATATTACCATTTCAGAATGATGCTATTATTGAGTGGGATTATGAGGTTATACCCAAGATGCGCGAGACTGTACTTTGGAGAGTTGATTGTGTGGATATGTTAACACAAGAGGTGATTTTTTCTCAAGAGGTAAATGAACCAACTCTTAAAGTTGACAATCTGCAACCTGCTTCTCAATATGAAGTTGTGATATATTATATAGACCAGGAGGCGTATGAGTTGGAGCGCTATGAGTTTGTTACAATGAGTATATCAAATAGTTACCCTAAGATATATCTGTCTGATAATCAGTACTTTGTGGGAGATAAACTCTATCTGCGACTATTTAATAATAGTGAAGAGTTGCTCTCCGTTACCTGGAAAGTGAATAATAAAGTTTGTAATGATGACTATTATATATTCAAAGAGTTAGGAGATTACGAGATCACAGTTAATATAAAATATAGTGATAGATCTATTGAGAGTATTACAAGAGTTCTGTCAGTTGGAATAAAGGAGGAGGTGAAAGATGAATAGGAAAGTATTAATGTTATCGTTGATAACTCTTTTAGTAACCTCTTGTACTCAGGTTCGTCCTCCTCATTCGATAGAAGAAGAGAAGTTTTGTAACTATACTGAACTTGGATTCTACAATGAGGGGAGACCGCTTATTGTCTATGATAAATATCAACATCAAATCTCAATTAACTCCCAAAGAAAGGAGTTTCGAATCCAGAATGATAATCAGGATATCTTTTTCGATATCAAGGTGCTTTCAACTCTCCGTTTTGGAGAGAGTGTGAATTGCGATTTGCACCTCAAAACTCAGCGTGTAAATAATCATTACATCTTAAAAAGCGATGTAGTAAAGGTGCAGAATAATAAATATTGGATTTGGAATGAGGAGTATAAAAGTGGGGTTATAATTCAATTTGGCTTATAAAACTACATCTTTTTATTCAACCTATTAAAAATAGGGGATGACAAATTTATTTTTTTGTCATCCCCTATTTACCGTTAATTGCTGAATTTATTTTGTTGCTTCAACAGAAACTTTTCTAAATTCTTTCATTAATTTGCTAAGGTTAAGAGCAGCTTTTCTAGCGCGAGTACCTGCAGCCTTGTTTCCTTTTTCAACTTGAGCATCAGCATTTTTTTCGAATACTTCGAATTCAGCTTTAATTTGTTTTACCAATTCTTCCATAATATTATGTTTTAATGTTAATGATTCAAAAACCATTGATAAAAGTAAATATTTTTTTTGACAAAAAAAAATTATTGGAAAAATATGATAAATTTGTATTCTAAAAATGTATAATTATGCAACTATATTTGAGTTTTAAAGAGATTTTTAGCTGTTTTATGGTTCTGTTTGCAATTATTGATATAACAGGATCGATTCCTATCTTTATAGGTTTGAAATCAAAAGGAAGATCTATTAATGCAGTTCAGGCCTCAATTTCTTCTCTCATAATAGGTGTTGTATTCCTTTTCTTAGGAGAGGTAATCTTGTCTCTATTCGGGGTTGATATTCAAGCGTTTGCGGTGGCCGGTGCATTGATTATCCTGGCAATGGCAGTAGAGATGATTTTTGGAGTGGAACTATTTAAGAATGACGGTCCTACCGATTCTGCTACAATTGTTCCTGTAATTTTCCCTCTAATCATCGGTACCGGCGTGATGACAACCCTTCTATCACTTAGAGCAGAGTATGGCATTTTGAACATTATTATAGCATTTTTGATAAATATCATTATTGTATATATTGTACTTTCACAACTCGATAGAATTGAAAAAATATTGGGTAAGGGAACTGTTTATGTTCTAAGAAAATTCTTTGGATTGATACTTTTGGCAATTGGAATAAAACTATTTACGACTAATATTGGTACACTATTTTAATATAAGATTATGAAGAGATTGTTGTCATTTGTATTAGCATCTCTTTTCTTCTTCCCAATTTTTGCGCAGGAAGAGGATAAGGTTGTGGAAAGAATCATTGAATTGGGTAAGAGTGATAATCAAACAATGCATCACTCTGATGTGTTGAGCAATGTGATCGGAGGTCGTTTTATTGGCTCATTCGCACTTTCAAATGCTGAAAAATGGGCAGCCAGAGAGTTTGAGTCTTGGGGACTTGAGGTGATCGTTGATACCGTTGGTGTTTTGAATGTCGGTTTTGACAGAGGTCCATTTTCGGGTAGATTATTAAGTGAAGATGGAGAGATTCTTCATTTTGCTACTCCAACCTTCACTGTAGGTACTAAAGGAGTACAGAGAGGTGAGGCCGTAATTATGCCAAAGGATAGTATGACATTTGAGAGAATGAAGGGTGTGATAGATGGAGCGTGGGTGTTATGGGATTCATTATCACCGGGTTTTGCTGTCAGTCAAAGTGAGCCATTGATGAAGCGTGTAATTGAGGCAGGTGCCTTGGGTATCATTCAACCTGCAAATGTCCCAATCAGAGCTTTGTATGATAAGGAGTACAAGAAGTATAGTTTTGATTCTCTTCCTGCTGTTCCAAATATTTTGTTGGCGAAAGATCAGTTTGATAAAATCTATAAAAAGGCCTCTCAAAGAGAGTATTTCCAATTGGAGTTTGATATTAGAAACCACTTCAGAATGGGACCTGCTCCATATTGTAATGTTTTGGGAGTAATGCGAGGTAGTGAATATCCTGATGAATATGTATTCTTAAGTTGTCACCTAGATTCGTACGATATCGCTTCAGGTGGAGTTGATTGTGGTGCTGGTGTTTGCGTTACTATGGAGGCAGCAAGATTGTTGGCACTATCAGGAGCTAAACCAAAAAGAACAATCATTTTTGCTTTGTGGACAGGAGAAGAGGCTGGTTTGTTGGGTTCGAAACATTGGGTAGAGAATAATCCTGATAAGTTGGACAAAATCTCAAACTTCTTTAATAGAGATTATGCACCTACAGTTCCTACATATATTGCAGTAAATGAAGCTATGTATGAAGATTTCTGTAAGGTTTGTGAGGGAATTGGTGAGATCAATGAGGAGTTCCCATTCCAGGTTATTAAGAATACAAGACCACCGCGTCCAAGACCAACTACTGCAGGTGGATCAGACCACGCATATTTCGCTATGAATGGTGTCCCAACAATTGGTTTGGGAATAACTGACCATAAGGGTTATAATTTCAACTATGGCGAGATTTGGCATACAGAGAGAGACTCTTATAATAAGGTATATCCGGATTATCAGGAGCACGCTTCAATAGTATCAGCAATAGTAGCATACCGTCTGGCTAATCTTGATCACTTGCTATCTAGAGAAGGTCTATATGCAGAGCCGAAGGCAGAGGAACCAAAAGTTGAGAAAACTAAGGGAAGAAGATCCCGTAAATAATTGATTTCCAGTCAAATAAAAAGGTCGACCAATTCTACTTGGTCGGCCTTTTCTATTTACTTTATACTACTATTCAGCAGATGATGCAAGTGGAGATGGAACATTATATGTGCGTGTAGCCAACTCTTTATCAAGCATATACATTCCATATTTATTGTCAGCAACAGCTTCGAATGATTGAATCATTTCGCGAGCAGATTCCTCTTCTTCTACTTGTTCATCAATAAACCAAACCATACGGTTGATTGATGCGAAATCCTTATCATCATTTGCAATAGCAGCAATATTATTGATAAGAGAGGTTACCTTCTTTTCGTGTTTTAGGGTATCCTTGAACATATCAAGAATTGAATCCCAACTTGTTTCAACTTTGTCGATCTCTTTCAACTCAACTTTAGCATCACGTGAGTTAAGATAGTTCATAAATATACGAGCGTGTGCTTGTTCCTCTTGGAATTGAACATAGAACCAGTTTGCAACACCCTTAAAACCTTTATTGTCTGCATCTAAAGACATTGAAAGGTAGAGATAAGCTGACCATAATTCAGCATTGATTTGATCGTTGATTGCTTCGTGTAGTTTTTTGCTTAACATAATATTAAAATTTAATTGTTTGTACTATTTAACTGTTGGAGGAACAACTCTGTATTCACCCCAATTTGGATCTCTCTTTTCAATAGCGATATTACCATCAATATTAGAAATGGATTTTACTCTTGATTTCTTTGCTGGCAATTGAGGGTATTTACCCGTTGTAATGTGTGTTAGACAGGCCTTAATTAGATCCTCTTCAGCACCGAATGGTTCGTAAAGATTGTCCGGTCTGTAGTGGTCAGGAATAAGTCCATTTTCATAGTTGCCATAACCATCTTTGTTGGTGGTGTAGAAACTTATAGGGAGGAAGCACCATTGAATATTGTCGTATTTACCAAGGTTAAATTCATCGTAGTACTCTTTTTCTCCCGGATAGATGAGGATATACATACCATTTGGTTTTCCGTATGTAGTATCACCAACGTGTTGGATATTCATAAGCGGTTTCAAACCATTCAGTACTACCTCGCTGGCAGATGCCGAACCCTCACCAGTGATAATATAAAGTTGGTCTAAATCCAATGCATTTTCATCTCTCTCAATCTTCAAACTCTCATTCCATCCGGCAAGTTTCAAAATTTTGTTGTGAGATCTGATTGCATAAATCTCGCCATCAGCACTTTTTGGAGCCAGATAATTGACCAATAGTTGCGATGCCTCTCCATCACCACCACCATTATATCTCAAATCCAGAATCATCTTTTTTACATTATGCGATTTGAGAGTTGCCATAGCTGTTCTTATCTCATTCAATTTTGAAGCTGTAAATGATAGGTAGTTGAAGTAACCAACATTCTCATTCAGACCATCAAAATCTTCTGGGGTAAATATTTGAACATCAAGGTATGATGGCTCATTTAGAGTAGTTGCAGAGAGTGTGATCTCTTTAGAGGAGCCATCAGGAAGACGGAAGGTGTAATTCTGAGGACTCTTGCTTAACTCATCATTTATCTTTCCTTCTCTTATCAGAGTCATCGTTTCAACTCCTCCAAGATGTGTAATTACCCAACCACGCTCAATACCGGCTTTGTCTGCTGGGCCATCCTTTATCACATATCTGACCAATATATCATAATCGCCATAATACTCTACAGATTGAGCGACACTCATACCAAATGAGCCAGTTACAACGCCAGTCTGCATAGTGACAAGTCCACTATTATCCATCATCCAACTCCATCTATCCTTTGCATAAAGAAGAGCGTTAAAATACTCCTCAATAGGCAAATTTGGGTTAGCTTTTTTATTTATCTCATCATTCCAGTAGTAGTAAACATCCATATACTCATCTTTGAGATACTTCTTGGCGTGACTCTCTGTTCCAAAATCTGGATCTTGGGGACAAGCAGTAAATGTAAGAAGCATCACTGGAATCATTAAAACCTTGAAAATCAATCTCTTCATAATTACTCATTTTCTTTTATAATGTATAAATCTTCACCTTCCTCAATGAATTGATAATTCTCTCTGGCAAATTTTTCCAGTGACTCTTTATTTGTTACCAATTCATTGATTTTAGCATCAGTCTCCTCTATCATTTTGATATAATTCTCCTTCTCCCGCTCAATGATTTTGTTATCTTGTCGGGTGTGGAAATAGTTTATAACGCTATTTTTGTTAAAAAACAGAACGTACAACAATACGATTACAAAAAAGATAAAGTACTTATTTGTAACCAATCTTCCAATTCTGCTAGAATTAACTTTCTCCTTAAAAGTGCTCATTTTAATAATATAAACGCATTCTTAACTACATTTAGCAAAATTAATCAAAAATAACTATTTTTGAATTTCGAAGATAAGAGATATGAAAAATTTTCAGCTATTATTGCCAACGGTAGGGAAGAGTTGGATATATGTATTGATTTTCTTTCTTGGTAATATTATGATGGCAGGCGTCGTTATGATATTGTCTGCTTTATTTCCAGGTGTCTCAATCTTAACTTCAAATTCGTTACTCTATTTTCTCTCATTTGTTCCTCTATACCTTTGCCTCTATTTTGAATCTAAAATGGTTGCAAAGGGTAATAATACCCCTTCAGTTGCCTATAATAAAGGGTTTTCATCAGGACAAATTTCAACTCCGGTTTTCATATTGCTCTCAATTCTTGCAATGCTTTCGTTGGCACTCCTGATAGAGCCATTGTCAGCATTAATGCCAATGCCGGAGAGTATGAAGATGCTTTTTGAGTCACTCTTGCAGAGAGAGGAATTATTGGATACAATTTTGTCTGTTTCTATAATGGCTCCAATACTGGAAGAGCTCTTTTGTAGAGGTATTGTGCTGAGAGGAATATCCTATCATAGAGGCCCTGTGAGGGGTATTTTGTGGTCTGCGCTTATATTTGCAGTCTTACATTTGAATCCATATCAAGGTATTCCTGCTTTTATTATCGGATGCTTTTTTGGTTGGCTTTATTATCGAACCTCTGCATTATGGATTACAATCCTTCTGCACGCTGTAAATAATTCTATTTCAGTGATTTTCACTGTGTTATATCCAGATTTGCCAGTAGATGCCTCTTTCAAAGAGCTTATACCTGCAAATTTATATCCTTTTGTCTTGTTTTTGAGTGGTGCAATTTTTGTAATTGTATTGCTGTTATTTAATAAGAAATTGCCAAAACAACAATTGCTTGAAAATGAAAAATAAATTATACCCATTAATATTTAAACCCATCTTGAAAGAGCGTGTGTGGGGCGGAAGTCAATTGGTGGATGAATTCCATAAAATTGATTTGGAAGAGAATGCTCAAGATGAGGATAATAGACTGGATCTCAAACATATAGGTGAGAGTTGGGAGATTGCTGATATATATGAGGATCAATCTGAAGTTGTTAATGGATTCCTTGCGGGTAATCGTATCAATGAGATAATCGAAACCTATTTTGGTTCAATAGTAGGAGATAATATTTTTGATCATTACGGAGTGATGTTCCCACTTCTTATCAAATTCTTAAATATTGAAGATAAAATATCTGTACAATCTCACCCAGATGATTCAATTGCCCTTGAGAGATATTATGCTTTGGGTAAGGATGAGTTATGGTATGTAATGGATGCCAAACCAGGATCTAAGATCTATATCGGACTTAAAAGAGATATTACTGCAGAGGAGTTCTATTATAAATGTAAAGATGGAACTATTATCGAGGTTTTGAATGAATTTGAACCAAAGAAGGGTGATTCATTCTATATCAAGGCTGGTACAATTCACTCGGCAAAGGGATCACTTCTTCTAACAGAGATTCAGCAATCATCTGATATTACATTTAGACTTTACGACTGGGGACGTGAGAATAATCCTGCAACTGCTCGTGATATGCATCTTGAAGAGGCGATAGATTGTGTTGATTTGAATAAATATCGTGTTGAGGATAACTACATCTCTGCTGCTGATGGAGGTTATAAATTGGTAGAAGATAGACACTTTATTGCGAATAAAGTCTCTGTTGATATGAGGTATCACATTGAAACTGACTCTATTACAAGTTTTATCATCTATATATGTACCGATGGTAAAGTTGAGATTTCATCTACATCAACAGATGAGAAATATACAATTTCCAAAGGTGAGTGTGTCTTGATACCTTCAGAAGTTTATGATGTTACCTTTGATGCTATTGGAGGCAAAGCAGAGTTAATTGAGGTCTATATGCCACAGATTTTGGAGAAAAAAGATGAATATATCAATGAAGATGTATCTGAAGATATCTCTCCGGAAATAGAGAAGCGTTGCTCTTGTAATGACGAGGATCACGACCATCACCACCATCATAGTGGTTGCACTTGCGGTTGCGAAGATGATGAGGAAGATGATGAATGTGATGAGTTAATACAATGGTAATCAAATAGTTATTTTATGGCCGCAGAGGAAGTTAGAATAGACAAATATCTATGGGCTATACGAGTTTTCAAGACCCGTACTGATGCTTCAGATGCCTGTAAAGGTGGTAAGGTTAAGGTTAATGATACTGATGCCAAACCATCAAGAAATGTAAAGGTTAATGATATTATATCTATAAGGAAGGGAGTAGTCACATATACATATCGCGTTGTGGATCTCCTTGAGAAGAGAGTTGGAGCAAAAATAGTTGAACAGTATGCTGAAAATCTAACTCCTCAATCGGAACTGGATAAATTAAATGCACCGGTAGAGACATTTTTCCTTAAAAGAGATAGGGGAACAGGGCGTCCAACAAAGAAGGAGCGCAGAGATATGGAAAAACTCTGGGATGAGTTGGATTTCTAATTCTTTGTATTGTAGATATTCATTGCCCTATCAACTCCGATAGTGCCAAATGCTTTAACCGCATCAACTGCCTTTTCCAGGACCTCAGGAAGTTCTCGAGACTCTTCCAAAGTCCATTTTCCAAGTACATAGTCGATTTGACCTCCACCTGGGAAGCCATTCCCAATACCTATGCGTAGTCTTGCATATTGATTGCTTTCTAGCATTAGGTCAATGTTTTTCAGGCCATTATGGCCTCCATCGCTACCTTTCTTTCTCAATCTTAATGTACCGAAAGGGAGAGCTAAATCATCTACTACAACAAGGAGATTTTCAATTGGAATTTTGTTTTGGTTAAGCCAATATCTGACAGCTTTACCACTGAGATTTACATAAGTTGAGGGCTTTAGAAGAGTGAATTTCTGCCCTTTGAAGGAGATTTCAGCGACATCTCCGTATCGTTTGGTTGTAAAAAGAGTATTGGATGCCTGAGCCCAAGCATCCAATACTGAAAATCCTACATTATGCCTGGTATTAACATATTCATAGCCAATGTTACCTATGCCTACGATTAAATAGTTCATACTCGGCAGAATTTATTACTCTTTAGCAGCTGCAGCACTATTACGAGTTGCTTTAATTGCGCAGATAAGAGCAGTTTTGTGTGTTACGATTTGAATGTTTTCGAAGCTCAAATCGCCAGCAGAAATTTGTTTTCCCAATTTAAGATCTGTGATATCAATAGTAAGATCATCAGGTAGGTTTTCCATTAGACCGCAAATGCGAAGTTTACGAGCGCTAACTACCAATTTACCACCTTGTTTAACACCTTCTGCGTGACCTACGATATGCAAAGGAACGTCGATAACGATAGGTTTGTCAGCTGAAACAGCCAAGAAGTCAGCGTGAATAGCTTCGTCTGTAAGTGGGTGATATTGTACATCGTGGAATACAGCAAGATATTGTTTGCCATCGATTACAAGATCAATAATGTAAGAAGCAGGAGTGTGAGTGATGTTCATAAACTCTTTTGCATCAACTGCGAATGAGATGTTTTCAACACCTTGACCATAAAGAACGCAAGGAACTTTTCCCTCTCTGCGGATGCTTTTAACGTCAGCTTTTCTACCAGTTTGTCTAACTTGACCGTTAATTGTTAAATGTTTCATAATAAATAATTTAAAAATGTGTTACTCAGTTCGGGCTTTCCGAACCCCATTGCACCAAAAAGGATGCTTTTTTTGTGGGCGCAAAAATAATTCAAATAGTTTATTTCTGCAAATATTATTTAACAAGTTGAGTAGCCATATTCCACTTGAGTGATTTATAAAACTCATTGAGGTAATGGCTATTTGGCTCGTATATGTAAGTACTTAATCCTGAATACTTTACAATGTCAATTGTGATAAATTTTTGAGTGGCTGCCTTGTAAATGACAGCATCTTTCATTGCAGATTGGAATTTAAAAAGTTCGCTATCTGTAGCAAATCTGCTAATATAATCCTCCAAATCGTAAAACCAATGTCTGTTAAATCTGAAGTATCCCTGAACATCGGTTGCTTTGAATGATGCTATCTCTTCTGTGTGATTAGCGAAAATTTCCCTGCAACTCTCTGCAAGTGGCTCCAATTTGTTACAATCTATCAATGAGACAGTCGCAGACTGGCTTGTGCCTGATTGAGATTGGTAGAGGTTGTAGAACTCTGTACTCAACATCTCTAAACGCTTGGCAATCGGAATGTTGTCATCCTTCATAAGGTAGTTGGTCATACAGTAGTATGGAAAACCATCACCCATAACCTCTGCTGGAGATAATATGAGATAGTCAACAGAATTTTTCAACTCATAAGCAACTTCAATACCTCCCATCAGACAGCAGTCAAAGATGATATAATCGTAGTGAATTGGTAGAGCCGAAGCAAGGTCTGTAATATTCATCTCGTTACTGTTAGATATGCAGACAGACTTTACCAAATCCTTGTATGGGTCATCCTCCAATGATGGATATTCTTGATAATCAACGCTTAGCGGACTTGAATTACCTCCTATGCCCTGGTATGATGTAGGAGATTTATAGAAGCCGGAAGGCAACCATCCACTGCCGTGAGATGAAATCAATAAACCATTATTCTTCGCAGGGAAGAGTTCATTAGCTTTTGCTAAAACACTATGCATAAATTCAGCACTCGCAGAATTTATCGAATAATCATACTCAACAAGAACCTCTTCTTGTACAGTATCATATTTATCTTTGTATAGTCTGATAAGTTGAGGGTCAATGATACTGCCCTTGATATGACGAAAAACCAATAATATATTCTCTTTATCATCCTGACGAGGAATAAAGTCTCTTGATTTAAGGGTCTCAATGTTATTTGTAAGCAGAGCATTTAGATCATTGTTTCCTGCTGCATAAATCAAAAAGGTCTGTACATCAAGATCCTTGGCAGGTTTCTCAATGCAAGAAGTGATTGGGAATAAGATAGTTATCGAAATTATTATTCCCATTGTAACTTTAAGTAATCTTTTCATATCCCTCAAAGTTACGCAACTTAATGAAAATTACTACATTTGTGGTCGAAAAAAGCAAATATTTATATTCAATATTATGAAATTAAGAGGAATTATGTCATTATTTTTAGGAGCAGCCATCTTGACTGGCTGTTCAAACTCAAACTCTGAGTCTTTCAAGTACTCAATTGATGAGTTTGCTGATTTAGAGATTTTACGTTATCAAATTCCGGGTTGGGATGGACTAAGCTTGCAACAAAAAGAGTACATTTATCATCTTTCAGAAGCTGCAAAGTCAGGTAGAGATATCATCTGGGATCAAAATTTTAAGTACAATCTTAAAATTAGAAAAGTTTTGGAGACAATTATTCAAAACTATTCTGGAGATAAGCAATCTGCTGATTATCAGAACTTTATAGTCTATGCAAAGAGAGTTTTCTTTAGCAATGGTATCCACCATCACTATGCAGAGGATAAGATAATTCCAGAGGTGTCTCAAGAGTATTTTGCATCCCTTCTTGAAAATGTAGGATTGGAAGCTGAATCTGAAGAGCTATTGCCAATTATCTTTGATAAAAACTTGTATGCTCAAAGAAAATATCAGGGAGATAGCGAAGATTTACTATTGGCTTCAGCTGTCAACTTCTATGAGGGTGTAACTCGTGAGGAGGTGCAAAACTATTATGATAAACTTGAAGATAAAGATGATCCTACACCAGTATCATATGGTCTGAATAGCCGAGTAGTTAAGGATGGAAAAGAGGTTAAAGAGGAGGTTTATAAAGTTGGAGGTCTCTATTCTGATGCTTTGGAAGTGATCATATCTCACTTGGAGAAAGCTATGGAAGTGGCTGAAAATCAGGCACAAAAAGATTATACTCAACTTCTTATCGACTACTATAAAAGTGGTGATTTGAAACTTTGGGACGATTACAATATCGCTTGGGTTCAAGATGTTGATAGTGATATTGACTATGTTAATGGTTTTGTTGAGGATTATAATGACCCACTTGGAAGAAAAGCAACTTGGGAGGGTATTGTAAACTTCAGAGATGTTGAGGCATCTCGCAGAACTGAAATTATCAGTGAAAATGCCAGATGGTTTGAGGCAAATTCTCCAATTGAAGATCGCTTTAAGAAGAGTGAAGTGAAAGGTGTTTCAGCAAAGGTTATCAATGTGGCTTGTATTGCCGGAGATAGCTACCCAGCTACTGCAATTGGAATCAATCTTCCTAACTCTAACTGGATTAGAAAAGATTATGGTTCAAAATCTGTAACAATTGCCAATATTACTGATGCATATAATAAAGCTGCTGATGAGAAGCCAAATAGTATGCTTAATGAATTTGCTTGGGATAAAAATGAGATTGAACTTGCAAAAAAATATGGTGCCTATACAGATAATCTTCACACAGACCTTCACGAGTGTCTTGGTCACGGTTCAGGACAACTTCTTCCTGGCGTATCTTCTGCAGCATTGGGAGAGTATAGCTCTGCTTTGGAAGAGGCGCGTGCAGACCTTTTCGCATTGTACTATTTAGCTGATCCTAAATTGATAGAATTGGGTATCCTTGATGATAAAGATGCCTACAAAGCTGAGTATTCTTCATATATCAGAAATGGTATCTTCACCCAATTTACACGTGTTGAATTGGGAAAAACCAACACTCAAGCACATATGCAGTGTAGAAAACTTATTGCTCAATGGTCTTACGAGAATGGTATGGAAGAGAATGTAATAGAGAAGAAGGTGAGAGACGGCAAGAGTTATTTTGTTATCAATGACTATGTTAAATTAAGAGCTCTATTTGCTGAACTTCTAAAAGAGATTCAACGTATTAAATCAGAGGGTGATTACGAAGCAGGAAAAGCTTTGATTGAAAAATATGCAGTACAAATTGATCCAGAACTACACAAAGAGGTTAGAGAGAGATATGCATCACTTAATCTGAAACCATACAAAGGATTTGTTAATCCAGAGATTGTTCCAGTTGAAAAGGATGGTCAAGTGGTTGATTATGAGGTAGTTTACTGCGATGATTTCGTAGAACAGCAACTTTATTATGGTAACAATTACTCTTTCTTGCGAGTTAATCCATAAACAAATCGGACAACTATAGCAGAGATAAAGATAAAAGCAATAATAATAGCAAAACTAACTTGCTCCTTTATCTCTTCCTTAATCTCGGTAAGTGCAATATCCTGTGAGAGAGTCTCCTCGATTTTACTTGCCGAGATTGTTTTTGATGCCCATTTCTTAATTATAAAATCCTCATTTACATAGAGAACACCACCATTTGATCGGTTCATTGTGAGGATTGTTTTATAATCTGAGAATATAATATTGAACTCTTCGCTTCTTACCTCCACTGAAGGAGAATTTGCACCAACAATCACATAGAGAGGAATGTTGTGCTGTTTAAGCATCTCTTGTAAGAGGGAGAGTCTTTTCCATCTCTTTTCACTCATCCTTGAGTTATTGTAAATTGTTGCAATAAAGAAGTTTTCATTTTCAAAAAGAGATTCGGTAATAGTGTTGCCATCTGCATCAGTTACCTCAAAAGAGGCAGCAATAGGTCTGCTGTCGCCAGAGACTACAGAGGTCTTAGTATCAACATATGTCCAAGTGGAATCAGGAAGATTGTTTATGTCAAACTCTTGAGTCTCACCATCTTTACTATAAATGAAAGTGCTTTGGTATTCTCTCTGAGAACCCTCTGAAATCTCTTTTAAGTCAGCTCCCACCTGAAAGTCAGTGAAATCAACTCTCGGGTTATATATAATTGCGTGAATAGAGATGTATAGGCCAAGTACAATATAAACGAAAATAGATATCCAATCCACGATCGGAGATGTAAATTTCCTGTATTTATCTCTTTGTAAGAAAATTACAATGGCCATTACAAGAAGTATAATGTTCTTCGTAAGTGTCTCACTATTAGATAGATGGATGGCTTCTCCAAAGCATCCGCAATCCTCAATAGGATTAAATATTACCAGGAATAATGTTATTATTGTAAAGAATGAAATAAATAGTAAACCAATAAGCGAAAAGAGTTTCATTCTCAATCCTACAAGAATGCTTACACCAATAGTGAATTCTGTTACAGAGAGAGCAATACCAATGTATTGTGCCACTATATTAAGAAAATCAAGGTGTAACCAATTAAGATATTCGCTGACAATCAAACCTGTACCAGTAGGATCAATAAGTTTCAGTATGCCAGATAGAATAAAGGCCATACCAAAACAAAATCTACAAATCGCTCTAATTGCTCTCATTACAATAATTTTCCTGCTTCTCTTTTAATTTCTGAAAAAATATCAGTTGCAGGTAGCATAATTCCACTATCTGACCCACAATCGATTCTTATAAAGTTTTTATGTATTTCGCATTGTTGAAGATAAATCTCTCTAACCTTCATTTGGAATGAAATGTTGGCTTCGTGTATATCACTTTTTCCATCAAGGTATGCTCTGTCATCCCCTGAACGGCTATTTTTTAGTTTACTGTCAACAAAGTTAATAGGTACATCCAAGAAGATATTCAAATCTGGTTTAGGGATATTAAAAGTTTTGAATTCCAGGTCGAAAATCCATTTGGCAAGCGCCTCTTGTTCACTTTTATCTTTCAATTTGGAGCATTGAAAGGCAATATTTGAAAATACATATCTATCCAATATTACAACCTTTCCCTCATTAAGCCACTCCCTCATCTCTTTTGCAGCATCTTTTCTATCTTCGGCGAAAAGAAGAGCTACTAATTGAGGATGTACTTGGTCAATAGATCCAAAATCACCACGCAAGAATTTTGCAATTAAATCTCCATAAACAGGAGCTTCAAAGCGTGGGAAATGTAGATATTTAACATCTTTACCAATGGATGAGAGCCACTCTCTCAACATCTTAAGTTGTGTGGATTTTCCTGCGCCATCCAGGCCTTCTAAAACAATCAGCATAGTATTTAAATAAATCTTATGCAAATATAACTTTTTCCATTGAAAATTAGTTGTAACTTTGACAATATGAAAAGAAATGTCAGAGTGATGGGTATTCTGAATCTATCTCCTGATTCATTTTATGAGGCAAGTAGAGCAACCTCTGAAAGTGAGTTTAGAGATGGTATGGATAGGATGATTGCTTCAGGGGCAGATATTATTGATATAGGCCTCTTCTCCTCCCGTCCTGGTGCAGAATATGTCTCTCCAGAAGAGCAGTTTGCAAGGGTTGAACCATATCTTCAAATTTTGAGAGATGAATATATTAGTAAGAGCAATATCGAGCTCTCATTTGATACTACATCTTCCGAAGTAGTGCTTCGCATTTATGACTCAATAGGTCCCTTTATTGTCAATGATATCTCTGCCTCTGCTGAGGATGATGATATGTTAAAGAGGGTAGGGGAACTCTCTCTTGACTATATTGCTATGCATATGAAGGGAGATCCTCGTACAATGCAGAGTTTGGCTCAGTATGACTCTGTTGTGACTGATGTTATTGATTTCTTCAAACAATTTGAAGAGCGAGCATCACGCTTTGGAATCAATAACTATATTATTGACCCTGGTTTTGGCTTTTCTAAAACAATTTCACAAAACTATGAACTCCTTGCACATTTGGATGAGTTCTCTACTCTAAATAGGGAAATATTGGTTGGTATATCTCGTAAGAGTATGATTTATAAATTGTTAGGGACATCGCCTGATGATGCCCTATCTGCAACATCAGCTCTCCATTTGTATGCGCTTAACAAGGGTGCCTCCATACTTAGAGTTCACGATGTCCGCCAAGCCAAGGAGGTAGTTTCTCTTTATAATGCCTTACAGCAATGATGTTCTTAGTTCCGCCAGCAATGACGTGAGTACAAGCTTCTTCAGCAAAGGGGGGAGATCTTCTCTTTAATGCCAGAAGTGATTTACAGGTCCGTGTCCATGTCCAATTGTGTAGTTGGCACCGGAGATTATTGCCTGTTCAATGTAATGTTTAGCAGATCTTGCCGCCGACGAAAGATCTTCTCCTTTCGCTAAAGCAGCAGCAAGAGCTGAAGATAAAGTGCAACCTGTTCCGTGAGTATTTTTAGTCTTAACACGTTTTGATTCCAACTTAATGATTTCATCCAATTCTGCATTATAGAAATAATCCACTAACAACTCTCCCGAAAGATGGCCTGCTTTAAGAAATACAGAAATACTCCTGTTATTGGATAATTGCAGAGCAACCTTATCAAAATTCTCTTCACTTTCGATTTTGAATCCTGAAAGAATCTCTGCCTCAGGAATATTAGGAGTTATTATTCGTGATAGTGGTAATAGTCTGTCAATCAGTGTATTAATGGCACTCTCTTCGATTAGTCTGTGTCCCGATGTTGATACCATTACCGGATCAAGTACAACATTGCGAATATTATATTGTTCAATTTTATCAGCAACGAGGTTAACAACATCAGAGGAGTGAAGCATTCCTATTTTTATAGCATCAGCTCCAATGTCTGATAGGACAGCATCAATCTGACCAGAAAGAATATCCAATGGGACAGGGTGTACAGCTTGTACGCCTATTGTGTTTTGTACTGTAATGGCTGTTATAGCTGATGATGCATAGCACCCCATTGCACTGATTGCTTTAATATCTGCCTGGATTCCTGCTCCTCCACCGGAGTCACTCCCGGCGATTGTAAGTACTCTTGAATATTTCATATCAAATAATTTTCTAATTAAAAATGTCTGAATCCCATATAATCTCTCTCTGACCCTCTCCAGATAATTTTATCACCAGAGATAATCTTACCAATAACAAAATGATTGAAATCTATCTTTTTTGCATTTTCTTCGCTGATTGTAAAAAGCAATTCATAATCTTCTCCACCACTAATTGCAAGCTCTAATGGATCCCAACCATATTCGGCACATTTACTCTTCAATTCATTAGAAAGAGGAATCATTGATGTATCAATCTCTGCACCCACTCCCGAGGCCTCAATTATATGACGCAAATCAGAGCCAATCCCATCAGAGATGTCCATCATTGCCGATGCCCCGGCTGCTGCAATTTCCATTCCCTCCTTTACTCTTGGCATAGGAAGATAATGCCTTGCAATCAGTATCTCAGCATCTGCGTCCCGTCCGCTCCCCTCAAGGATAATTTTCAATCCGCATCCTGAGTCTCCGAGGTTACCTGTAACGCATATTAGGTCCCCAATTGCAGCATAGCTCCTCTTTACAGATTTTCCAGCAGGGGCCTCTCCGGTTACCGTAACACTTATGCATAATCTGTCAGGAGAAGAGGTTGTGTCACCTCCCAGAAGTGGGCATCCATAGAGTGAGGAAATCTCCTTGTAGCCCCTGAAGAACTCATCTGTCCACTCCTTGCCCAAACCTTTTGGGAGTGCAAAGGAGAGGAATGATCCGGTACATCTTCCCCCCATTGCCGCAATGTCGCTGATATTTACCGCAGCACTTTTCCACCCCAGGCGGTAAGCACTTATGTCATCCATAAGGAAATGTGTCCCCTCTATGAGCATATCTGTACTTACCAGAGTCTCCATTCCGCTTTTCTGAGGCATTACGGCGCAGTCATCTCCTATTCCCAGATACCCCTGTGGAACTTCAATCCCCTGTTTTATATCCTCAATAAGGCCAAACTCGCCCAATTTCCTTAAATCCATCCTTCAAGCGTTTTTGCGTAATCATAAGATTTACCTTCCCCCTCGTAACCGTAATCCCAGAAGGCATATTCATACAGCGCAGCCTTCAGGTAGTAATATGTCATCTTTTCACGGGTCTGTATGTCTGTTTTGGCAGCCCATGAGTCAATAATGTCCAATACGGCTCTTGTCCCTTGTGTGAACTCTTCATTTCCGTACTCCAGAATCCACTCTTTGTATGGATTCTCATCCATCTTGGCAATTTTAAGTATGTGCAGCCCCACACGGTTGTAGATCCACATGCAAGGGAGCATAACAGCAAGTGCCAGGCAACGGTTGCCTGTATCAATACCCTCCTGAATTAAATCTACATAACCCTTGGTCACTTCAGAAACCGGTACATCTGTATTGATTCCGTATTTTTCTATCAGAAACTTGTGCATCAGTTTTTCCCCCTCCATGCCGCTTTTGGCAATTGCTGTGAACATCTCTCTGTTCTGCGGGGTATCCATCATCTCTGCTGCTGTTAGCATATGGGCATAATACCCTTTAAGGTAGTGTTCATCCTGGGCAATGTAACTTGCAAACTTCTCTAATTCCAATGTCCCTCCCGACAAATCTCCAATGAATTTCTGCCCCAGAATTGCCTTGTATATTTTATTGGATTTCCTCCATACCTCCTGGCACCAACTCTCTGTAGTATTTGCATCAACAATTTCCTTCAACTCTCTTGCTGCACCGCAAACATCTTGCGCAGAAGAAATTGCGCTCACTACCGCAATACCGTCACATCCTGTCTGCATTACCTCTGCAGCGGTTGTACTGTTCATACCACCTATTGCTACAGTTGGGTGAATTGACATTCTTACTGCTTCCTTCAATCCCTCTATCCCGAAAGCTTTTGCAGTATCGGTCTTTGTCTGGGTTGCAAATACAGGTGAAATTCCCACATAATCCACATCAAGGTAATTTGCCTGCAGAAGGTCATCAATATTCTCAACGGATAGCCCTATGATTTTATCGGGACCAAGTAGCTCTCGTGCAATATTATATGGCATATCTGACTGTCCGATGTGAACCCCATCCGCATCTACGGCCAGAGCAACATCAACTCTGTCATTAATTATTAACGGGATGGAGAGTGGCGTAAGGAGAGTTTTTATCCTCTTTGCCAACTCAATAAATTCCCTTGTTGAGGCCTCCTTTTCGCGTAGTTGCACCATTGTTACACCTCCTGCAACTGCTTCAGAAACAACCTCTTCCAAAGATCTTCCTAATGATAGAGATCGATCTGTGACTAAGTATAATTTTAATGCCTCTTCCATAACTTATAGCGTTTCTGCTCTTAGGTTGTATAGTTCATCAAGAAAATGGAGTTGCATTGAGCCATTTCCTTTAGCAATGAGAGCTGCTCTCTCTCCAGCCAGACTCATAACAGCCATAGCCGCAGTAGCAGCTACCATAGGGTCTTCAACAACAGCGGTAAATGCTCCAACTAAGGCAGTTGCTGTACAACCCATTCCTGTTACAGATGTCATAATAGGAGATCCTCCATCAACGGTATGTGTCTCATTACCATTTGTAATGTAATCTGTCTCACCGCTGATAACCACCACAGCACCGCTCTTTTTTGCGAGAATTTTGGCAGCATCAAGTGCATCGTTACTTGATGCGATACTATCCACACCTTTACTCTTAATCTCAGCATTAACAAGTGCCATTATCTCACTGGCATTTCCTCTGATTATTGTTGGATGACATAAGTTAATGATTTTCAAAGCAGTAGCTGTGCGTTGACTGGTTGCTCCTGCTCCAACAGGATCAAGAACTATCGGTGTGCCTCTTCGTGAAGCAGCCATTCCTGCGATTATCATACCCTCAATCCATTGATCATCAAGTGTGCCAATGTTAATAACTAATGCCCCGGCAATAGATGTCATCTCCTCCATCTCATCTTTCCAATGAGCCATAACAGGGGAGGCCCCAATTGCAAGTAATGCATTTGCGGAGTTATTCATCACAACATAGTTTGTAATGTTATGAATAAGTGGATTTCTGTCTCTTACTGCAGAGATTGCAGAAGTGAGTTGTTCGTTCGAAATAGTAGTTTTCATTGTTCTAACTTTCTTGGACAACTCAGAGAAGCAGCTTAATAGTAAAGCCAAAACAATAAATACTAATACCGTTTCCCTGCGCTGTCATTATACATATCAGGTTCATAGGGTATATTCTCAGCCGATTAAATGTGCGGCACCCCTAACAGCAAAACAAAGGTATAAATTATTTTGGTTTAAACTCCAAAAAAGAGGTTATTTTTTTGTCATTCCCAGACTTGACATAACACTACCGTCATTCCCGAGCCTGTCTCGGGAATCTGTTTTTGTGCCATCAATTGGTTGATGCACAATAGATTGCCGGGCTTCGCCCAGCAATGACGTTTTGATTTCGTCATTCCCGAACTTGCTTCGGGAATCTGTTTCTGTGCCATTAATTGGCTGATGCACAATAGATTGCCGAGCTTCGCCCAGCAATGACGTAAGATTTACGAATTGTTTTCTTCGTCAGCAACGGCAGATAGTGCTTCCTTAAGTTTGGTCCAATAATCAGGGGCGTGATTTATCCCCTCCAATGAGAAGAAGCAGATGCCATTGGAGCCACCATCTTTAACATACTTTATAAATTCAGGAATTCTATCAGCAGGAACGTGGCCAACAAATAGGCCTGAACACAATTTCGCGCTATTATTTGCTGCCTTAAGAGCTTCAACTCCCTCGCGAGTAGCAGTTTCAACCCACTGATCATCAAAATCATAGAATTTATGATAAATCATTGGGAAGAGATAGTCAAAATTTCTGAAGTTTGCCCAATCTTGTCGTACAAGCTTTTTAGACTCTTCTGGAGATGCAAAAACAGCGGCAGAGGCAACTTTGCCACACTTTTTAATCTCTGCAGCAATATCACTTGCCATCTTTGACATCAAGTCCCAGCGATATTGCATCCACTCTTGATTAGATGTAGGATCCTCAAGTTCAATAGGGTCGATGCCTGTCAATTTTTTGAAATTTTCTCGGCAAGTATCGCAGTAACAGAAGTCCCAAAGAGGATATACCTTATCTTGAACTACGCCTCTTGATTCGTGCAAGCCATAAGGAAGAATTACATCGGGATATCTGATAAAGTCAAGATGAATACCAGCCAGACCATCAATTTCTGCCAACTCTCTTACTCTATCTTTTAGATACTCTGTAACTTCAGGATGAGATGGACAAAGCCATCTGTAGTGTTCTCTGTTATAGAGTTTAATGTCGAGGCAAGATTCTCCCTGTGCATTAACTTGATACCACTCAGGATGTGCTTTGCGAAGGGTCATCTCTGTGCGGTTGGTTGTCCAAATCCAAGCGTGAAGTTCGATATCATACTTTTTTGCAAACTGAGCTGCACGACTGATAATCTCAATTGCAGCATCATCTCTAAAAGTAGTACTATCCAAAATTGCTGGCTTTGCACCATGACACTCCATAATAATAGCATCAATGCCACACTCTTTGCAATTGATAAAGTACTCTTCCATTTTTTCGTCAGACATATTTATCGAGCCACTTACCCAAGCCCAAACCTTATCTTCTGAATTATCAATTTTTTCAGTACAGCTTGAAATGGAAAAAATTGCTGTAACTACAACAATAAATGCAAATAATCTCTTAAACATAGCAAATGGATTTTGTTTCCCAAAGATAGGAAGAACTCGCGAGAAAAAGGCAGGAAATTGGGAAATAATGCAATTCGTTGGTAGATTGTTTAATACGCAACGGGCTTCCGTGGTTGTAATGCGGTCCTGAAAGACCGTATATAGATGAGTTAAGATGTAGATTTGCTACTAATCCGTTGCCTTTTTTGAGGGCAAAAATCGGTCAGAAAAATGGTTCTTAATCTCCATCGGCATCCCAATAACCGCCTCAAAGAACGCGTATTTTCCAATCTTTGCTATGACAAAGGTAAGCATTTTTTCTTGAGGTGAGAAAAAATATAGGCTCAGATATTGGGGCATAGTACTTTATTCTATATTCCGCTATATTATTCATGCCTTTCATTTGCTCTTTATACTTTAATTTTGCAACCAAAGTAAAGAGTTATGAATCAAGTAAATGTAAAGGTGGCGTTCTACCTCAAAAAGAGCGAAGCGGATGCCAAAGGCAATTGCCCTGTGATGGCGAGATTGACCGTCGGAAAATACTCCGAAGCGGCATTCAGTTTGAAGATGTCGGTGCCTCATACGATGTGGCACTCAGGTCGTGCTACAGGTAAGAGTGTAGCTGCCCGAGAGATCAATCGTCAGTTGGATGAGATTCGTGCCACGGCACTCTCCATCTTTCAGGAGCAGATAGCCATACACGATATTGTAACGGCAAAAGATGTGAAATGCCTTCTATTGGGTATGGCATCAGGTCAAGAGACCTTGATGAGTTATTTTCGTGCCTTCATCAAGAATTTTGAAAAGCGTGTGGGCGTAAATCGTGTTGCAGGAACTCTGCGTGCCTACAAGTACGCATACCAACATATCGAAAAGTTCTTGAATGAGAAGTACAAGTTAACAGATATTCCCTTTACGGCATTGGATCGCTCGTTTATCGACAAGTACGACCTCCACTTGCGTACCGAGTGCCATTTGGCATTGGGTACCATCAAGCAATTGACAACGAACTTCAAGACTATTATCGGTGAAGCTATTGCCGATGGCATTCTTACTACCAATCCATTCTGGGGCTATGAGGCGGAGCGTCCGAAGAGAGAGCAGAAATATCTGACCACAGAGGAACTGCAACTGATGATGACCACTCCACTTCATAATGCCAAGTTGTACCACATACGAGACCTCTTCTTATTCTCTTGCTATACAGGTATCCCTTACGGTGATATGTGTATGCTGACCAAGGAGGATTTAGCAACAGATGAAGATGGCACGCTATGGATAAAGACCTCTCGTAAGAAGACCAAGATAGATTATGAGGTGCCTTTGCTGGATATTCCTATCTACATAATAGACAAGTATCGCGATGTGGATTCTGACGGCAAACTTCTTCCGATGTATAGCAATTCGGAAATGAATCGTCAGTTGAAGGTGATTGCCAAGATGTGCGGTATAGAGCGTAGAATCGTCTTTCATGCAGGAAGGCACACATACGCTACGGAGATTACCCTCTCACACGGCGTGCCTTTGGAAACGGTCAGTAAGATGTTGGGACATGCTGAGATTACTACTACCCAGATTTATGCAAAAGTCACCGATGATAAGATTGATGCCGACACAAAAGTGCTTGATAGTAAAATCAGTGAACGTTTTTCAGTAGCCATTTAATAACCATAAAATGACTGCTTATGAGAAATAATAGAGATAACCAAGATACAAAGCGCAGAAGTACCTTTGCCATATTGTTTTACATTAACCGCACGAAAATACGCAAGGATGGCACATGCCAACTCTTGTGCAAGGTAAGTATAGATGCCGAATGGGAACAAATCGGCACTAAGGCTTCCGTAAACCCTGACATCTGGAATCCAGAAACGGGGCGTGCCGATGGTCGCAGTGAAAATGCCGTAACGGTAAACCGAGCCATCGACGAACTCACCAGAGAGATTACCAACCACTATAACCATATAAAGAAGAGCTTAGGCTTTGTTACCGCTGAACTTGTAAAGAATGCCGTTAAAGGTATCGGGCAAAAGCCTGTAACATTGCTCGCCCTTTTTCGTGAACACAATGAGGAGTTCAAGAAACGCATTGGAGTGGATAGAATCAAAGAGACATACGACAGCTATCAGCGTTCCTATAAGCATCTTGCAGCCTTTATTCAGGAAAAGAAAGGTGTTGAAGATATAACTTTGCGTAGCCTTGACAAGGTATTCTACGACGACTTTGAAATTTTCTTGCAGACGGACTGTAAAATGAAGCCCAAGACTGTTCATGAGCATCTGTATAGACTGAAGAAAATGACAATGCGAGCCGTCAGCCAAGGTACACTAAGGCGTGATCCATATTGCAGACTGCATCCTGAACTACCTAAGCGAAAGAGTCGTCATCTGAAGTTGGAAGACCTTAAAACATTGATGTCAACGCAGATTGACAAGCCTAACCTGCAACGGGTACGTGACTGGTTCATCTTCTCGACCTTTACAGGATTAGCTTATGCAGACTTGAAGCGACTATCCGTAAATGACATTACTCAAGCCGAGGATGGTAGCTGGTGGATACACATCAAGCGACAGAAGACCGACACTCCATCAGTTATAAAACTACTTGATGTCCCATTGCGTATCATTGAAAAGTACAAGCACGAGCGACAGGGAGATAAGGTTTTCAACCTATATACCCGTGAGTACCTAATCAGATTGACAAGGGAATTAGGTGAAGAGTATGGCTTCTCCCTTACCTTCCACAAAGCCCGTCATAATTTCGGTACCCATATGACTCTCTCGCTTGGAGTACCACTTGAAACGGTAAGCAAGATGATGGGACATACGAACATTACGACCACTCAAATTTACGCACAAGTAACAGATAAAAAGGTTGATGAGGACATGAAGCGACTTAAGGAGGTAACGGCAGGACAGAAGATTAATATCTATGAGGAGGATTTGAGCAACCTACCCAAGCGTAGAAGAAAAGCAGCCTCCGTATGAATGTGAGAAACGACCCCGATTTTGCGAGGTCGTTTCTCTATTTAGGCAGATTGAGTTATACCCATCGTTGTTCTTCGACACACCGTTTGTGGGAGTCTTCAAGAATTTTTCTGATTTCAGACTCTTTATACAGAGCCTTACCCTGTACGATATAGTAAGGAATCATTCTCGCCGAGCGATACTCCTGCAATGTCCTTCGACTCACTTTCAATACTTTTGCAAGCTCTTCGTCTGTCATGAAGTAATCGCTCTTAAACATCGGTTGTGGTCTTGAACCGTTCTTGTCGAGCAGTTCATTCATCTTCTTCAATCGTTGAAGGATTTCCGCTATCTGCGGATCTTTCTTATCAAGGAAATACATAATTACAATTGGGGTTTTAGTGGATAATAATTTGATTGCATCAGTTTCTCTACATCTTCAGGCTTGTAGAAAATCTTGTGTTTGATTCGGCTGAAAGGTATAAGCCCCTTATCTCGATACACCTGAAGGGTGCGTTTCGAGATACGCATAATGTCGCATACCTGCTGGTTGTCCAGCCACTTTTTCAGAGCCAGGTCCTCATGAGGACAACAAAATTTGCTCACTTTCTCTTCGAGTGCCAACAGATGATTACAAATCTCGTCAAAGGCTCTCTTTTCAATAAGTACCATTTCCATTTTTTGTCATTTTTTTAAGTTATACATTGATTAGTTTCTCATACTTGCCGGAAGTGTCAAGCCCTTTTGTTCAAAGAAGTCCTTGACCTCGGAAGCCTTGTAGTATGTTCGTCCGTCAATCATATAGTAGCGGATAAGTTTCTTCTGGCGGTAGCGAGCAAGGGTACGGTGAGTCACGCCAAGCAGTTTGCTCAGGTCGTAGTTATCCAGCAATGTGTCGCCATCGAGACACTCCTTCATCTTGTTCTGTCGCTCCAGCATCTTCTCAATCTTATCGAAGCGTTCCATCAGTTGGATG
>JAFXFS010000008.1 GCA_017513445.1 Bacteroidales bacterium
TCTTGTGGATATATTCAATACTACATCCATTCTCAAGCATATGCATATACTTCAACCGTTCTGCATAGCCGTGTTTCTTTCTCTTTTTAGACATAACAAAACCCCGAAAGTTTTTTGTCTAACTTTCGGGGTTCATGTCAAAAAGCAAATTTGTCATCCCTTTTTTTATTCAACCTCTTTTATACAAAAGCTATATTTTCTTGAGAATATTCAAACATTTTCTTATATTTGATATAGATTTATTAGACCACTTAAACTAAAATCAAATAACTTAATTAACAAAATGTATGAAAAATCTTAAGAGTCTGTTTTTATTGTTAATTATTCTTGTTGTGGGTACTACAACTGCCCAGGCACAGAGTAAGGTAACATTAAACATTTCGAAAGGCAAACTCGAAAATGTATTGAAGGAGATTGATAAGAACTCCGACTATGAAATACGTTTCGAGAGAAATGACGTCAAAGATTATGAGGCAGGACCTATTGAGGTAAGAGAGGCATCCATCAAAGATGTGATGGATCTCTGCATCGCTTATGCTCCTACCTTATCTTATTCCATTGATGGCTCTATTGTCACAGTTTCCAAAGGACAACAGAAGGCATCTAAGAACTTAACAGTGAAAGGTATTGTTACCGATGATATCGGAGAGCCACTTGTAGGTGCCTATGTTGTAGTAAAAGGCACCAAGAATGGTGTTACAGTTGGTTTGGATGGAGATTACACTCTATCAAATGTCCCAGGAAATGCTGTACTACAATTCTCTTTCGTTGGATTTGAAACTTTAGAAATCGCCGTTAACAACAGAGCCATTGTCAATACACAGATGGTAATGGGTGCTGAAACTTTGGAAAATGTTGTTATTACTGGTTTCCAAAATGTAAAAAAAGAAAACTTCACAGGAGCTTCGGTTAAAGTTCAAGCCGACCAGATTGCTATTAAAGGTCTTAGCGACGTTAGTAGAATGTTGGAAGGTTCAGTAGCCGGTGTATCTATTCAAAACGTATCAGGAACTTTCGGTTCTGCACCTAAGGTTAGAGTTAGAGGTTCTACATCAATCAGCGGTGAAAATAAACCTCTATGGGTAATTGATGGTATCATTCACGAGGATATTGTTAACGTAAGTAACGATGACCTTACAAGTGGAGACCCGGCAACATTGCTTGGTTCTGCTGTTGCAGGTCTTAACTCAAACGACATTGAGAGTATCGACGTTCTTAAAGATGCTTCGGCTACTGCTCTTTATGGTGCTCGTGCAATGAATGGTGTAATTGTGGTAACAACTAAACGCGGTAAATCAGGTGTTCCTTCGATTACCTATTCAGGAAACTATACAGTTCAACTCAAACCGACTTACGGAGATTACGACATTATGAATTCAGCAGACCAAATGTCAATTTATGCAGAATTGGAGAGAAAAGGTTATCTGAATACGAACATCGTAAACTGGTCAAATTCAGGTGTTTACGGCAAGATGTACAACTTGATTAACACTTATGATGAAACTACCGGAAAATTTGGTTTGGAAAATACTGTTGAAGCTAGAAAGCAATTCCTAAGTCGCTATGCATATGCTAATACAGATTGGTTTGATGTTCTTTTCAAAACATCACTTATCAACGAACACTCACTAAGTATCTCTGGTGGTAGTGATAGATCTAAAAGTTATGCCTCTTTAAGTTTCTATAATGATGGAGGTTGGACTATTGCAGATGCTGTTAATCGTTATACTGCAAACTTAAGAAATGACTACCAACTCTCTGATAAATTCAGAGTTGGAGTACAGGTTGTAGGATCTGTAAGACAGCAAAAAGCTCCAGGAACACTTTCTCGTCGTTCTAATGTAGTTGAAGGTAGTTATGATAGAGATTTCGATATTAACCCATTCAGCTATGCATTGAATACCAGCCGCGCGATGACTGCATACGACGAAGATGGAAATTTAGAATACTTCACAAGAAACTATGCTCCATTCAACATTATCAATGAACTTCAGAATAATGGAATTAGACTTAATGTAATTGACCTTAAGGGACAATTGGAGTCAACCTGGAATATCACTAAAGATTTGAAATGGGACTTCACCGGAGCTCTTCGCTATGTAAAATCTGACCGTGAACATAGAATTGAAGAGGGTTCTAATATGGCTGAAGCATATAGAGCAGCTGGAAACTCTACAATTAGAAGTAATAATAAGTTCCTATATAAAGACCCTGATAATCCTAATGCAGAGGCAATTGTTGTACTACCTTATGGTGGTTTCTATAATAAAAATGAGAACTTACTATTAAGTTATGACTTTAGAAATAGTTTAAGTTATTCTAAAGAAATTGGTAAGCACTTTATTAACGCATTAGTCGGACAGCAGGTGAAATATGCTGACAGACAAGTGTTTAGTATGACAGGTTATGGTTATCAATATGATCAAGGTGGCGTTCCATTTATTGATTATAAGATCCTAAAACAAATGGTCGAAAGTAACTTTGATTACTATGGTATGACTGAAAGTTATGACCGTTTTGCTGCCTTCTATGCTAATGCCGATTATACATTTGATAAACGCTATGTATTATCTGGAACTGTTCGTTATGAAGGATCTAACAATCTTGGTAGAAGTAGAACAGCAAGATGGCTTCCTACTTGGAATGTCAGTGCAAAATGGAATGTAAACAACGAATCATTTATGGAAGATACAGCCGGATGGCTTGACTACTTGGCACTAAGAACTAGTTATGGTCTTACAGCAAGTATGCCTCCTGCCGCTAATGCTTCTGCAATCTTCTATAACACATCTCCAAATCGTCCATACACTGATGAGTTGGAATCTATCATCCAACTTGAAGATTTGGCCAACTCAGAACTTACCTGGGAAAAGGGTAAAATTTTGAATATTGGTATGGACTTCTCTATTTTCAAGAGAAGATTTGATATCGTTCTTGATTACTGGATTCGTAACAGTTATGACTTGATTGGTTCAATCAGAACATCTGGTATTGGTGGAGAGATGACCAAAGTTGCTAACTACGCCGATATGAAATCAAGTGGTATTGATATAGGTCTGGGTGTTATTCCTGTTAAAGTTGGTGATTTTGAGTGGAAAATCAACTTCACTTATGGTTTGAGTAATACAAAGATTACCAACTACAAATCTGAACCAAGAATTTACGACTTAGTTACACCTAATGGTGGAAACATTGAGGGTTATCCTGTACGAAGCCTATTCTCAATTGAGTTTGCAGGTCTTGATCCAGAGACAGGTATCCCTACTTTCATAAATGAAAATGGTGAGATCTCAAAAGAGGTTTATCTACAAAGTACAGATATCGGATACCTTAAATATGAAGGTAGCGTAGAACCAACATATATCGGTGGTATCGGTAATAACTTTAAATATAAGAACCTTACTTTGAATGTATTCTTCACATTCCAAGGTGGTAATAAGATTAGACTTAATCCTATCTTCAAGACCTCTTATTCAGACTTGGATGCGATGTCTAAAGTATTCAATGACAGATGGTTAATACCTGGCGAAGAGGAAATTACAAATGTCCCTTCAATCGTGGATGCTTACATTAAGAGTTCTGAACTAAGTGGTGTATATCCATTCAACTCATACAACTATTCAGATCAAAGAGTTGCTAAGGGTGACTTTATGAGATTGAAGAATGTATCTTTGACATACACTCTACCACGCAAGACAATTGACAAGATTAAGATGTTCAAGTCGTTGTCATTCACATTCGCTGCTACTAACCTTTGTTTGATCTACTCAGACAAGAAGTTAAATGGTCAAGACCCTGAATTCTTCAATTCGGGTGGTGTTGCTCAACCATTGCAAAGACAATTTACAATGGCGATGAATGTAGGATTCTAAATTTTTAACCATTAAAAATGAAAAAGATTCTTATGAAACACAATATTATTAAAGTAATAGGTTCGCTCATTGTAGGTTTGACTCTTCTAACCTCTTGTAATGAGTTTTTGGATAAAACTCCGGACAACAGAACAGAGATTGACTCAGTAGAGAAGGTCGCTCAACTCGTTGCCGGTTCGTATCCTCGTGCGAGTTATGCTGCAATGCTAGAGGCTCGTTGCGACAATATCACAGATAAAGGTATAGGTCAAGAGAATAATACCAATACCTTTGCATTCTACTGGAGAGATCTACTTGAGACATCTCAAGATACTCCTGACTACTTCTGGCAAAGATGTTACTATTCAATAGCCGGTGTAAACCACGCAATTGAAGCTGCTGAACTTTTGGATGCAGCAGATCAAGAGAGAGTTTCACCATACATTGCTGAAGCACATATTGTTCGTGCATTCTCTCACTTCCTTATAGCAACAACTTTTTCAAAATATTTCGACACTGAAAATCAAAATACAAATCCAGGTATTCCTTACGTAACTGAACCTGAAACAGTTGTAATTAAACAATATGAAAGAGGAACTGTTCAGTCAATTAAGGAAAATATTGAAAAAGATTTAACAAAAGGTTTGTCAATGCTAGGAACTGATGCAGTTTACGAGGTGCCTCGTTATCACTTTAACTACAAAGCAGCTCACGCATTTGCATCAAGATTTTACCTTTATAATGGCGAATGGGAGAAGGTTATTCAACACTCTTCTAACATTATTCCTATTCCATCTGAGTTAATGGAAAATGGTAACATTGCTTCAACAGATGCTGCTAATGTTTATGCTGATAACAACTTCCAACCTTGGACTTCTACCTATTTGACAGTTCCATCTTCAAATGATATCAAGGCATTCTATACTGATGGCTCTAACCCATCTAACCTTCTTCTAACAGAGATGTCTTCAAGACTTTCAAGATATGCAAATACTTGGAGATATGGTGTTGATGGTGCTTTACGTGATGAGATTTACAAAGCTACACCAACCGGATCTAAATTTGGATATAGAATTTACAGCTCTTCAAGTACTCACTATTATGTTCCAAAATTCAGAGAGCACTTTGTAAGAACAAGTATCAATGCCACAACCGGTACTATTTACACCATCTTCCCATATTTCAGAAATGAAGAGGTACTACTAAATAGAGCTGAGGCCTATGCAATGCTAGGTCAATATCAGAATGCAATTAATGACCTTAATGTCTTTGCACGCAAATTGACTTCATCTTACGACGAAGAGAGTCACGTTTTGACTGAGACTAAGATTCTTAACCACTACAAAGGAGCTATTGCTAACGCTGAATATTTCATCAATAAATATGGAGCTTATGACTCTGCAAGTTGGGAAGATATTAAGAAAGCTATCATTCTTTGTATTGTTGATTTTAGAAACCAAGAGTTCAAATGGGAAGGTCTGAGATATTATGATATGATCAGATACAAGATTCCATCAGTACATACAAATCATGCAGGAGTTACCAACACATTATATCCTGGTGATGATAGATGGACACTTCAAATTCCAGAAACTGCAAAACTTTCAGGAGTTGAATTAAACCCTAGAACTAATCTTTTGAGTCCTGAATGGTAACATTTAAAATTTACTACAATGAAGAATTTAAGAATAGATAAATTATTTCTGATTTTATTTGCTCTCTCTGTAGCAGTTGCCACAACATCTTGCTATCAGGAAGAGGATCTAAATATGAATAAAGAGATTATTGGTTTGGGTGGAGAAGATATAGCACAGAATGAAATAGATCAGTGGCTCTACACAAACTTTGTACAACCATACAATATTGAGGTCAAATATAAATGGGATCAATTTGATGCCGACCTTACATATACTTTGGTACCTCCAAGAGAAGATGTGGTAATTCCTATTATGAGCTGTATAAAACAGGCCTGGATTGATCCATACGAAGCGATAGCAGGTTCTACTTTCGTAAAAAAATACTGCCCTAAAAAGTATGTATTGGTAGGAAGTCCTCGCTACAATTCAAGCGGTACAATCACAACCGGTGAAGCTGAAGGTGGTAGAAAAATCACTATTTATCGTGTAAACTGGTATGAATCTAATGATAAAGAACTAATCCAGACTATGATGAAGACAGTTCACCACGAGTTTGCTCACACATTGCACCAAACTATCAGATATTCAGAAGAATATATGAATATCACACCTGGTGGATATACCTCTTCCTGGACAAATGTTGAGGCAGAAGAGGCACAAAAACTTGGATACATCAGTCCATATGCTTGTGCATCTCCTGATGAAGATTTTGTTGAAATGATTGCTCGTATCCTAGTTTACGGAAAAGAAAATTTTGACAACTACGTAGATGAAGCTCTTGCAATCTACAACGACCCTGCTCGAAACTCAGGTATGGCTTATGACCCAGCTGATGCCTTAAGACAAAAAGAGGCAATCATCATTACCTATTTGAAAGATGTTTGGGGTATTGACCTATACGATCCAGCTCCAGGTGTTAAAGGTTTAGAGACCTTGGTTCAAGAGGCAATTAATTCAATTTGTTCACAAGAATAACCTAAAAGATAGTAATTATGAAAAATAAATTTTTATTCGCTTTAATGGCTGTATTTGCTTTAGTAGCTTGTACGCCTGAAAATTACTCAGTCTTTGAGGAGAGTCCTGATGAAAGAGTTGCTAAAGTATTGAAAGAGTATGAATCAATCCTATTAGGAAGTGAAAACGGATGGATTCTGACTCTTGAAACAGGCACCTCTGGTGCATACAACCACTGGGTAAAATTCCTTCCAAATAATCGTATCCAAATGCTTTCGGACGCAGAGGGAACCTCACTATCTCGCTTTCAGGGATCATCAAGCGTTATTTATGAGAGTAGTTATCGCTTAAAGTCTGTAACAACTCCTATTTTGATGTTTGACACATATAACTATATCCATATGCTTGCCGACCCTAATCCTGCCATTAACGGTGGTGATAGCGGAGAGGGTTTGGTTACTGACTTTGAGTTTTCATTGGGTAAATATTCTAAAGAGACTAAAACATTAACTCTTAAGGGTAGATACAATAAGTCAAGAGCAACTATGAGAGAGTGTACAGCAGAGGAATTGACTGCTATACAATCAGGTTGTTTCAAAACTATCCATACAAACTTTATTGACTACATATCTGAGAACTACAAATATCCAGTTGTTAAGTTGAATGACAAGAAGGTGGATATTGAACTATCTTCTCGTACAGCTGCTCTAAAGTTTATCAATGAGAATGATGAGATTGAAACTTCATCTTCTAGTGGATATTTGGATCTAACTGGAGCAAAAAGTGATGTTATAAGTAGTCTATTCTTCTTGGATCCACTTACTTATTATGACATTAATATTGATGCCATTAGATATGATAGTGGCAAAATGTTTGTCCAATTGGAAGATGGTTCTAAAGTGGAAATTGTTGAGAATGGATTCCCTGCCCTTCCTCTAAGATTTGGTTACAAACAAGACTATACATCGATTAGAACTCAACCAGACAACATTGAGGGCTCACTTGATGAAAGATTCTTGACAAATGTTTATAATGCGGCCAACAAATCAATCAATGGTAATGGTGGTAGATCTCTAGTCTATATGAATGTAGCTTTCCAAAAGAATGCAACTTCTGGACTTGAAGAGATGAAATTAGTAGTTCGTTATAAAAATACCGCAGGTAGTCAATATAATGCAACTTGGATATTCCAGTTCACAAAGAATCCTGATGGAACTATTACATTCACCGACAGAGACCAAACCGGTAGTAGTAATGAGAGAGGTCAAGAACCATACGTAAAATTGATTCCAGACTACTTCTGTACCTTTGAATATGACGGTTACTCGACTTCATCAAAGACAGGAACCTGGGATCAAAACAAAGCACGTGTAACAAAGGTTACACCTCACACATTCAAACTTGACTGGGCTGAGAATAAGACTCCTGGTTTAAGTTCTAGTTTAGGTGGTTTCTATCCAACAGAAGAGGCTCACTTAGCAGAATTTGGAGTACTATGCGGTATTCTTAACTAAGAGTAATATTAAAATGATTGGGGATGACAAAAAAGTAAATTTGTCATCCCCTTTTTTTATTCAGCCTCTTTTATTTTACACCCTTTCCTTTAACATCAATATCCAACTCTTTAGATTCTCCGGAAGACCTAATAATTAAAGTAAGTTCTCCATTGTGAGCCTTTAATGATGATTTTGTTGTATAATTGTCTGATTTTGAACTATTTATAAGACAAACCAACTCGCCTCCACTCTTCACTTTGACTCTAATTTTTTTATTGTAATCATTTACTAACTCTCCCGTTTCATCTACAACTCTTAAAGTAACAAAAGAGATAAAACCTCTTGATAAAGGAAGAGTAATTTCAGGATGGTTGATTACTTTAATATGGTGAGGTTTAGATGGTGTATTGAGTATCTTCTGCGCCACTATTTCATCATCCTCATTATAAGCTACTGCCTTAATATTTCCTGGTTCATACTCAACATCATACCATAGATTTCTGCAACCCTCAGAGATACCTTTACTCTCTCCATTGACAAATAATTCCACCTTAGGATAGTTTGTATAGACTAAGACCGGTGTAATTTCACCCTCTCTTCCCTTCCAATTCCAATGAGGGAGAAGGTGTAGTTGTTCTAAATCTTTATTCCAAATTGACTGATAATAGTAATATTTATCCTTTGGAATAAAGGCATTATCAATTAAATCATCAAGATCCTCAACTTTATCAAAAAGTTCTGGGACACTCTCTGTGGAGGAGCTCTTTATGGAAACAATCCCCATTACATTAGTAATTCTCTCTATGCTATCATATAAATTATCATCCACGATAATTGTATTACATCCCATCTCTCTAAGTAGCATCAAATTCTTCATCAGAGAGATAAATCTATTTATCTCATCAATTTGATGAGTCTTATACCTGACAGCCCTTAAATTATAGGTAGAACCATTAAGTATAAAGCCCTTATTTTCCAGATAATAAAAGTCTTTTAGAGCAATATATACTCTTTGATTATCAATAATAGTATCCTCTTTATAGATTTTTCTCTCTACTGTGTATAGATATGGATTCTCCTCAGACCATAACCAAGGATTCTCCAATGTCAAAGTCTGGATTACGACATCTTTTTCATCATCATTAAGATAGCGATTTTCGTAGGCAACGATGTTTCCCACATTATTCTTAATCTCAATCACTAACTTCAATGATTCTCCATATAGATTTTCAGGAATTTTAGTCTCGACTTTAATAGTAGCAAATTCCTCAGAGACATACGGTGCTTTTACATCTATATCAATTAACATATCATCTCTATCACCTCTGTTTTGAGCGAAAGAGAGCATAGGCAATATTGCAAATATTGTAACTAAAATTGTTTTAAAGTATCTTTCCATAGCAATCTGTTTTAAGTTGTTAGTATAAAAAAACTATTCTTCTTCAAATTTAACAAATTCTATGGAAATAGTTATTTTTGCATTGTAAAATTCTAAACAATGAATAAGGATAATATCATAAAATTGCTTGAGACTATCATCCATCCGGCAAAGGATAAAGATATCGTCTCATTGGGAATGGTCGAAGATGTTGATATATCGGCAGATAAGATAAAATTCAAATTGATTTTCCCTGGAAGAGATCCACTTTCTGAAAGTCTTAAAAAGCGTTGCGAAGATCTTATACAATCAAACTATCCGGACTATAAAGTATCTATTCTGGAGATGATTCGTGAGAAAAAACAGAACAAAGCCTTAATGGTTGAGGAGAGTTTTGAGGCAATCAGTGGTGTGGGAAAAATCATTGCAGTAGCATCAGGAAAGGGCGGAGTTGGTAAATCAACTGTTGCGGTAAACTTAGCTGTAACTCTTGCACAAATGGGATATAAAGTGGGATTGGCAGATGCTGATGTTTATGGACCATCTGTTGCAAAGATGACCGATACGGAAGGTTCTGTTCCTGAAGTTATTATGAAAGATGGTGGAAGCGAGAATGGTGGCACAGATTTGATTGTTCCTATCGAAAGATATGGTGTAAAATGGATGTCAATTGGCTACTTTGCCCGTCCAGAACAAGCTCTTATCTGGAGAGGTCCAATGGCTTGTAATGCATTGAAACAGATGATTTTACAAGTAGAATGGGGAGAACTTGATTTTCTATTATTAGACCTTCCTCCAGGAACGGGAGATATACATATTGCTTTGGTTCACGATATTCCTCTTGCAGGAGCAATTATTGTAAGCACACCACAAGCTGTGGCTTTGGCAGATGTTGAAAAGGGTGTAAACTTATTTAGAAATAAGAATGTAAATAAACCAATTTTCGGTCTTATTGAGAATATGTCCTGGTTTACTCCAGAAGAGCTACCAGATAACAAATATTACATCTTTGGTAAGGGTGGTGGAGAGAAGATGGCAAACAAATATCAAATTCCTCTTCTTGGACAAATTCCAATTGTTCAAGGAATTATGGAGGGAGGAGATAGTGGACTCCCTGCTGTTTTGACTCAACCACAAGTTCGTGAAGCATTTGAGAATATTGCGCACAAACTTGGATTATAGCAAATCACTCTAATTGGAAAAGTATTGGCAGGTGGTCACTCACACCTCCAATATGTCTCGTGCCGGAATATGTCCTAAATGGCTTAACCCCAAGATATTTAGTATCGTGCTCCAAAAGAAATTTTGGAGCATATATTTTTGCCCTGCCCTGACAATTTCTACTCGTTATAACTTGATCTATAATCTGCCAACTATTCATAAACTTGACACTCCCTTTTGCTCCATTTTCAAATAACTGATATTCCTTGAAGTGGTTAATATAATTGCAGTTATCATCACTGAAAAGTGTTTCAATCTCGGACGGCAAATCGTTAAAGTCTCCAACTATTACAACCTTTTCGCCCAATTCTATGATTGAATCTGAATAATGCCGGAGAACTTTGACACAGAGTTCTCTTTTTTCCATCGACAATTGTCTGCCACTATACTTTGATGGTAAATGAACGACAAATAGGTTTATAGTATCACCTCTGGATAAAGAGAGTTTTGCATAGAGAATATCTCTACTCCGCAAAGTATCACCCCCTAAAATTGGTTTAATAAAACTACTTTTTAATACTTTAACTCTATTCTCTCTATAAATCAAAGCGACATCAATTCCTCTTGGATCGCTACTGTCTGAATGTATATAGTTGTACCCTAGAGGATTAAGGGGTGATTTTTCTGTTATCTGCCTCAAAACATAACTATTTTCGACCTCCGCCAAACCAACTAAATCGGGATAATCTCCATATTTAGACTCAATAGAAATTATTGTTTTTGCTATGGCATCTCTCTTCTGCTCAAATCTCCTCCGGCTCCACCTCTTTTCGCCTTGAGGAAGAAACTCCTCGTCAAGTATAGTAAAATCCCTTCGCGTGTCAAAGAAGTTCTCTACATTCCAAAACATAATAAGCACCCCTCTCTCTTGAACACTCGAAACTGGAGTGAAAAATATTGTAAAGAGTGTAAAAATCAGTGCCATTATCCCCTCCTTATCGCCTCTATCGGAGACTCTTTCGATGCAATAATTGCAGGTATAATTCCTGAAAGAAGAGCCAGAATCGTGGCTAAAATTGACACAATACCTATTGTTGATAGTGATAATGTCAGATTATTTGCTGCTGCTGACAGAATCTTTATCAAAAGAAAAGCCATTATAACTCCGGCCACAGCACCAAATAGAGTCAATATGAGTGTCTCAACAAGAAATTGTACCATTATATCACTCTCTTTTGCCCCAACTGCTCTCAATAGCCCTATCTCTGATCTTCTCTCCTTGACTGTGACGAACATTATATTAGCAACACCAAAACCCCCTATTAAGAGCGAAATCGCAGCAATAATCCACCACATCCTTCCAAAAAGCTCCATTACGATATCAAGTTGAATTAAAATAGAGGATAGTTCATTTATCGAGAAATTATCATTCTCTTCTCTTTGTAATGCCCTGAATGCTCGTAATTCTCTGCGTAACAACTCTTTAAGAGCATCATTTGAAATATTCCCTTCTCCTTCTCTCATCCCTCCTACTGAAATATAATTTGCGCTACTCTTCAATGAAAAATCTCTCTGAAAGGAGTGTAATGGCATTATCAGAGAGTTGTCTATCGGAACCATAGATGCAAGACTCTCCCCTTGACGCAAAGCTACACCGATAATAACCACTTTACTATTTCTAACACTCAACTCTCTCCCTAATGGAGATATCTCTCCAAAAAGCCTCTCTGCCAATGAGTGGCCAATAATTGCGACATTAGCCCCTCTGGATATCTCTGAAGTTGTCAATCTCCTGCCCTCTTTTAGTTCAAAGATTATCGATGATTCCCAATCTCCATCCACTCCTACAATATTAGCATTTACTTCTGGCTGAGTATTGAACTCTGCATCCCTTGATAAAGTACTTAACTCCCTTTTTGATATTTTATTACCTGTTTGTGCTACAAATGAGAATGAAGAGGCCATTTTTATCCTATCTCTCAGGTATTCAAACTCCTCAAAAGTGACCTCTTCTCTCCTGATATACTCCCACCATTTAAACTCCTCTATCTGCTCTTGGGAGGAGAAAAGTGGCATCTTCTGAATGTAGAAATCATCTCCCTGATGTTTTGAAATTTCATCATAGAGGGTTAACTCCATTGAATTCAATAATGATAATACAACCACTACAATAAACAATCCTACGCTTACCCCACTAAGCGATAGAACTGTTCTAAATTTGTCTAACTTAAGATTACTATATGAGAGTTGTACACTCTGAAATAGAATAGCAATGTAATAATTTAATCTCCCCCTCATTCTCTCCCTACACTTAAATAATTATATTCCTAATTTCTTCTTTAACTCCCTCAACTTATCAAAGGCATCGAGAGGAGATAATCTGTTAATATCAAGGTTCTTTAACTCATCTCGAATATCGACTAAAAGAGGATCATCTAATTGATATATAGAGAGTTGCACTCCTTTATCCATTGGTTTAGGTGCCTCTTCTGCCAACTGAGACATATTATTTGCATGCCTTTTTCTAGGAATAGCAGGATTATTCTTCTGCTGATCATCTTTACTTTGTAAATCTTGAAGAATAGACTCTGCATTATCCACAACACTCTTTGGCATACCTGCCAATCTGGCTACGTGAATACCAAAACTGTGAGCAACTCCTCCTCTACATAGCTTCCTTAGGAAGAGAATCTTTCCATCTACCTCCTGAGTTGTAATATGGAAATTGTGAACTCTGTTTAACTCCTTCTCCAACTCATTAAGCTCGTGATAGTGAGTAGCAAATAGAGTTTTTGGACGATATGGAGAGTTGTGCAGATACTCCACAATTGACCAAGCTATTGACATACCATCGTATGTGCTGGTTCCTCTACCAATCTCATCAAGCAATACCAAAGAATTCTTTGACAGATTATGGAGAATCGTTGCTGTCTCATACATCTCTACCATAAAAGTTGATTCCCCCTTTGAAATGTTATCTGAAGCTCCAACTCTTGTGAAAATTTTATCTACAACTCCGATATTTGCACTCTTTGCAGGGACAAATGAACCAATCTGAGCCATCAGTACGATTAATGCCGTTTGGCGAAGAAGAGCCGATTTACCTGACATATTAGGACCGGTAAGAATTATAATCTGCTGATCTGAACTATTAAGTGTTAAATCATTAGCGACATACTCCTCCCCTGGATTCATCATCTGCTCTATCACAGGATGACGTCCCTGAACGATAGCTAACTTACCCTCCTTATTGAGTTTTGGTCTTGAATAATTATTCAGTACTGCAACCTCTGCAAAATTTGATAAAACATCAAGTTGTGCTATCGTCTTTGCATTATCTAAAATCACACCAACCTGTTCCTGAACCTTTTGAACTAAAGATGCAAGTATAGAGCTCTCTAAAACATAAATTTTATCCTGCGCACCAACTATTTGCTCCTCATAATTCTTCAGCTCCTCTGTAATATATCTCTCTGCACTTACCAAAGTCTGCTTTCTAATCCAATTTGAAGGAACTTTATCTTTATGAGTATTTCGTACCTCTATGTAATATCCAAAAACGTTGTTATAACTTATTTTTAATGATGGGATACCTGTTCTCTCGCTCTCTTCTTTTTGGATTTGTGATAAAATATCTTTTCCGTGAAGGACAATATTTCTTAAATCATCTAATTGAGCATCAACACCTTGCGCAATTACATCACCTTTTCCAACAGCTACAGCCGGATCTTGCGAAAGGGTATTTTCCAATAACTGTCTCAACGCAAGAGGGTCATTCAATCTTGCAGCTACCTGATTTAAAGCAATTGAATTACCTTTGGTCGCTATCGATTTAATTGGCTCAACTTTATCGAGGCCTCGCCTTAATTGAACAAGTTCACGCGGAGAGATTCTTCCAGCCGCAGCTCGAGAGACAATTCTCTCCATATCCCCGATAGAACCAATCAACTCTCTTATTTCATCACGTTCCTCATTATGTTGAACAAAGAAATCTACTACATCGTGACGAATATTTAACTCATCAATATCCATCAACGGCATAGCAAGCCACTTTTTCAAAAGTCGTGAACCCATCGGTGAGGTACACTTATCTATAACATCTAAAAGCGAGACTCCCTCAGCCGGAGCCAAAGAGGAGAATATTTCAAGATTTCTTACTGTAAATTTATCCATCCAAACGAATGTATCTCTCTCGATTCTCGATATTGAACAGATATTTGTCAGAGCATTATGATGAGTTAATTCCAGATATGACAGAATAGCTCCTGCAGCAGTAATCGCAAGTTGGTCATTCTCAACGCCAAACCCTTTTAAAGAATTGATAGAGAATTGATTACACAATCTCTTATAGGCAGATTCGTAGGTAAATGCCCAATCATCTATAGAGGATATGTAGGCATTGGTTCGGAATGTCTCCTTAAAACTTCTTTCGCTTCCACGTTGCACCAAAATCTCCTTCGGAGCTAAATTTGAGAAAAGAATATCTGCATAATCTATTGTTCCTTCTGCAACACTGAAAGCACCTGTCGATATATCCAGAAAGGCAATCCCACAATTCTCCTTGTTTATATAGAAAGATGCCAAGTAGTTATTCTCCTTTTGAACCAATAGATTGTCATTATAAGATACACCCGGTGTAACCAACTCTGTAACACCTCTTTTGACAAGTTTCTTAGTAAGCTTGGGATCTTCAAGTTGGTCGCAGACAGCAACTTTATAACCGGCTCGCACCAACTTTGGCAAATAAACATCAATAGAGTGATGCGGGAATCCTGCCAATTCTACGTGTGAGCCAGGTCCATTTGCTCGCTTTGTCAATACAATTCCCAAAACTTTACTTGCAATAATTGCATCTTCAGAGAATGTCTCATAAAAGTCTCCAACTCTGAATAGTAGTATTGCTTCAGGATATCTCTCCTTCGCCTCAAAGTATTGCCTCATCAGAGGTGTTTCTGCTATTGATTTAGATTTGCTCATTTTTTTCCAACTTTTCACTGCAAAAATAGTCAATATTTTACCTAAAAAAGGTATCTTTGTTTGATGAATGCTCTTTTTTTACTGAAAAAAGCATCTCCAGAATAAATTCAAATAACCACTAAATTTTTTCAATTTATGAAAGCATTACTCTATAATCTTTCCATCGCATTTATCTTGCTATTTGCCCTTTTCAGCTGTACTCCAATCGATCACGAAAAGATAGCTGAAGAAGAAATTCAAAAAATTATGGATGAAACACAAGCGGTCGGTCTAAGTGTTGCCGTTGTTAAAGATGGCGAAATTGCTTACACAAAGGCATTCGGATACAAAAATTTAGAGGACTCTATCCCATTAAGCACTGACGATATGTTTAGAATTGCATCTATTTCCAAATCTTTCTCAGCTACTGCTATTATGAAACTTGTAGAGGAGGGAAAAATATCTTTGGATCAAGATGTGAGTGATCTTATAGGTTTTAAAGTTCGTAATCCAAAATTTCCTAAGAGTGTCATCACCCTTGAGATGTTGCTTTCTCACAGATCAAGTTTGAATGATTCTCAAGGTTATTTTACTCTTGATGTAATCAATCCTAAAAGCAATCAACACCACAAGGATTGTTATAACGACTATGAACCTGGAACCAATTACCAATATTGCAATTTGAATTTCAATATGATAGGTGCAATCATTGAAAAAATTACCGGTGTAAGATTTGATCAATATATAGTTAAAAACATACTTGAACCTCTTGGTCTATATGGCGGTTATTGCGTAGATTCTCTTGATACTGAGAGACTTACAAGACTATACTCTCGTCGCGATGGCAAGCTTGTTCATAGCCCTGGAGCATACACAATTTTAGGTGATAGATTGAATGATTATGAGATTGGATATTCTGCCCCTATCTTCTCACCAACTGGTGGAATGAAAATATCTGCACCAGACCTTGCCAGATATATGATTATGCATATGAATTATGGTGAGGGTGTTGTAAATGGAGTGCCTGTAAGAATAATTTCAGAAGAGAGTTCGAAAATGATGCAAACCAAACGCTCTGAGCCAGAAAGTTATGGTTATGCTCTTCGTGAAGCAGATTCTCTTTGGGTCCCTGAATATGCAGTTATGCACACAGGTAGTGCTTATGGACTTTCAAGTGTAATGTACTTCTCTCCTATTAAGAAATGGGGAATAGTTGTAATCAATAATGGTGTTATGGTTGATGATGATAGCCGTCCAATTATCAGAAGACCTGTTGAAGTTCTATATGAACACATCGTTAATGTAGAAGAGTAATCTACCTAAATACACCTATCATTCCCGAGCTTGATTTGCCACATAACGTCATTCCCGAGCTTGCCTCGGGAATCTGTTTTTCAATACCCCTTAACAATCAATAGATTGCCGGGCTTCGCCCAGCAATGACGGTTCCGATATCGTCATTCCCGAGCTGATTTACCATATAACGTCATTCCCGAGCTTGCCTCGGGAATCTGTTATTCTATACCCCTTAACAATCAATAGATTGCCGGGCTTCGCCCAGCAATGACGGTTCCGATATCGTCATTCCCGAGCCAATTTACCACATAAAGTCATTCCCGAGCTTGCCTCGGGAATCTGTTATTCTATACCCCTTAACGAACTATTTCTCCTGATAGATATGCTTAGCATAATTCAACCCCATCGCCTCATAAATAGATGCTAAATGCTCCTTAGTGCGAAGGAAACGGTCATAATCTTTTACCTCTGGCTGACACCATTGCACCTCAGACAAAGCACTTGCTCGAGGAAGTAGCATATATGTCAAGTGGTCAAATGTTGCTATATATTCTGTCCATAGGTTTGCTTGAACGCCAAGTATATGTTCTCTATCTTCAGGAGTCATCTCTTCTGTAAATGGTTCGTATGAATAACATACCTCTACCGGAAGATATCCTCCAATGCCAAATGGCTCATTTTCAATATCTTTCGATTGATAATAATCCAAATAATAGTATGTGTATGGAGTCATTATGGCATCGTGTCCCATCTTTACAGCAGTCTCTCCTCCCTTAGTCCCTCTCCAGGACATAACTGTTGCGTTTGGTGCCAATTCTCCCTCCAGAATTTCATCCCAACCAATGATTTTTCTATCATATTTTGCAAGATACTCCTCCATTCTCCTTGTTACGTAACTTTGAAGGTAGTGCTCTGCTTTATGTTTATCATCATCTTTAATGCCTAACTCTTCAATCTTTGCCTGACAATCAGGGCAAGTTTCCCAACGAACTTTAGGGCACTCATCTCCACCAATATGAATATATTCTGATGGGAAGAGAGCTACTATTTCATCTAAAACTCCCTCTAAAAATTTAAAAGTCTCCTCCTTACCGACACATAAAACATCATCAGCAATACCCCATCTTGTCCAAACTTCGTACGGGCCACCTGTACATCCAAGTTCAGGATAGGATGCCAAAGCTGCCAACATATGACCCGGTAAGTCTATCTCCGGAATAATTGTAATACCTTTAGCTGCAGCATATTCCACTACCTCTTTAATCTCTTCCTGTGTATAGAAACCACCATAAGGTACACGATCATTACTACCCCAATCCTTTAAAATCATCGTTCCACTTCTATTTGCTCCAACTTCAGTCAATTTTGGATACTTTTTAATCTCAATTCTCCAACCTTGATCATCTGTCAAATGCCAATGGAATTTATTCATCTTATGTAATTCTATCACATCAATGTACCTTTTAACCTCCTCAACTGTAAAGAAGTGTCTTGAGACATCGAGATGAAGACCTCTATAACCAAAACGAGGGGCATCATCTATTTTTAGACAAGGTATCGACCAATCTGCGTCAGGAGCAGGGACTGAACCGAAAATTGCAGCTGGGAGTAGTTGCTTTATTGTCTGAATAGCATAGTTGAAACCATTTAGATTAGAGGCTTTAACCACTACTCTCTTTTCAGTAACACGTAATTGATATGCTTCAGGAGCAATTGTTTTATCTAACTTAAATATAACACCTCTCCCTGTTTTTGATGAAACTTCAAAATTTGAAGTGGTATTGTTGCTGATTAAAACTACCTGATCATATAATTTTGTTATTAGACTCTGCGTTGCCTGGTCAATTGCAGGATCGCAATAGAAATTTGATCCGGCAACACAAAATGTTCCCTCAAATACCTCAATATCATTTGGATAAGGGATAATATAAACCTCTCTTGAGGACTCCTTTGGAGCACAAGATGTTATCATAATAATCAAACTCAGTAGTAATAAGGATCTTTTCATAAATTATATTTTTAATTGATTTTATTCTCAATAATGATTTTCTGAATTCCCTTTTGTGAAGCAATAAATGCACCTCCCAACACTCTTTTATCATCATAAAAGACCGCCGACTGCCCAGGCGTGATTGCTGATGCCTCTTCAAGGAATTTTACAACAAGGTTTTTATCATCAATCTTAAAAACTTTGCAAAGAATTGGTTTACTGCGATATCTTATTCTAACACGCAGATTTTCAACACCTTGCAATTCCTCAAAATCTGCTATATTGTAATCCTCTAAAAGCATATATCCCGCCTTTAAATCATCCACCCCACCAAGTACTACAGTATTTTTCTCTGCATTTATACGCAGAACATAGGCCGGATAACCCAGTGCTATCTCCAACCCCTTTCTTTGACCTATCGTATAATATGGATAACCCTTGTGTTTGCCTAATGTTGCACCATTATTATTTACAAAGATTCCTGGACCTATTTTACTATCAATATCAGGGCAGTGTCTTCTCAAAAAATCGCGATAGTCACTCTCAATAAAGCAGATTTCCATACTCTCACCACCCTGTGACTTAGCTTCAAACCCTTTCTGTGCCAGATAATCTCTTACCTGCTGTTTGGTAAAACCACCAAGAGGAAACTTCATCCTTCGAAGAATATCTTGTGGTAATTTCCACAGAAAATATGATTGATCCTTTGTAACATCCTCACCTGCAACAATATAGAGATTTCCATTTCTCTCCTCAATTTGACAATAATGACCTGTTGCAATATAATCACATCCCATCTTGTCAGCCCACTCACATAGAACTCTCTCTTTAATAATTGGATTACACATCACACAGGGATTAGGAGTGCGACCTTTAAGGTACTCATCAATAAAATATTTCACTATAGTATCCTTAAATCTCTCCCTCACATCTGCAACATAATGTTTAATACCAAGTTTATCAGCTAGTTGGCTCGCATCTTCGATATATTGTGGAATAGGAGGCGTATTAGGAAGATCCCAGGTACGAAGCGTAACACCAATTACCTCATACCCCTCCTCCTGGAGCATAATACACACTGCAGAACTATCTATTCCGCCACTCATCCCCACCAATATTCTCTTTTTATCAGCCATATCTCTTCCTAAACTAATATATCACTCCAAGACCTCTTTACTCAATATATAACAGGGCATTCACAACTCTTCTCTCACCCAAATGATCGAATACTCTATTATCTGATGGGTGGTTTACAACTCCTGTTTCACTCTCTCCCTCAACATAGAGTGTTGTCGATCCTCCTCCATCAAAGTTGATAGCATCCTCAACACCCAGATAATGCATTATCCTTGTAAACTCCCATAGAGAAACGCCTTGCGATGCACTTGAACGACCATCAACTGTCACAAAATAGATCTTTTTTCCCTTGATTGCAACTCCTGAACGAGGATGTCTGTTCTTGTTAAATGCATTTTTAATCAGCGGAGCTGACTCTCCATCTACCACAAGCATCGGACCTGCTCCTATAACATTTGGATCTTCAATATTTTTTGCCCACTCCGTATCAAGGACAATTCCCTTTTCATCTACCGGAGCCATAACTATCGAAGCTCTACCTTTTTCATCAAAAGCCAAAGCACCATTATCTCTTTGCTCCATTTTTTCATTCAGAATATACTCTTCTTTTCCAAATTTTCTGAAAAAACAGACACTATTGTAGTCTGGTCGCATATTGTAAAAAGTTCCATTCATCGCTACAACTGCTCCACTATCCTTTGCAAATTTACTTGTCTGGTTAATCGCTCCCAGCTCATTAGCAAGGGCAAATCTTCCCTTTGCAACTTTAGTATCAAATTCAACTATAGAGATATATTGATTTGAATTGAAGATTCTATGACCATCTTTGAAATGAAATCTACTCAATGTTACTCCATTTGCAACCTCTTTAATATCCCAATCAGCTGTGTTAAAAGATTGAGCATCAGCCACTTCCTCATCAATTGGAATTATTGATGACAGCACCTTATATCCCTCTCCATTCAGATGGATACCATCATAGGTATATTGTGCATCAAGATCTCCCTTCTCATCCTTTAGGTGTGAAGCTACATCTACATAGGTATAACCCCAAGTTGCTGCATTATCCTTCAAAATGTTATTCAACTCCTCAATCTTGCTATTCAAATTTCCATAAAGATTGGTTAATGGACTTAATGGAAGTGTTGATTCAACATAGAGTCTGGTATTAGGTAATTTTGTTCTGATCTTTTCAATAATAGCAATATACCTTTGTGCAACACTATCTACCGGCTCATTAGCATCAGCAAAGAAATCATTTGTCCCTGATAGAAGATATATCTCTCTTGGTTTATGGGCAATTGCCTCATCTAATCTATTATAGATTCCCTCTAATTTATCACCACTTATGCCTCTATTTATAAACTTATACTCAGGGCGTAGTTCTTCCCATCTTGCACAATTAGTCAGACTATTACCCAACATCATTATTCTTCCTGTGCTTTTTGGCATCGCGTGAAAAATTGATGTTCTTTGGGCATAGTGAATCATATCCCAATCAGCGACAAAATCTGTTGGAAAGTTCTTTGCCTCATATCCAACATACCTTTCAAGAATTTTAGCCAACTTTGAATAACCGGTTCCCGAAAGCACATTCCCATCTATAGTATATTGATTATCAATGGAATGAGCATTTTTATATGTTACTACGGTATCCTTTGTTTCTGCTATTTGAACAGGAGAAACAAGTGGGGTAAAAATATCAATATAGTTAAAGTTTTTACTCTCCTGTGCCATATTCTGCATCACAGTATTAATATGAATCACATCCTTGTATGCAGACCAACCCTTACTAATTATTTTTGAATCCGGAAGAATTGATAAATAGTAAATCTCTGTACCAGGGGACTCCTCTATCACAAGCGAGATAATGTCCAATATGTTTTGTCCTATCTCATTAGCACTAACACCATTACGGATATCAATAGCACCTGTACTGATAAAGAGTTTTGCAGGTTCACTCTTAACTATCTCCTTTGCCCTAAAAAGAGCTAGTGAACTCGGCTCCAACGCAATTCCACGATTTTTGATGAATAGTGGTTCATCATCTCCTCTTAGATGGTTATTGTCTCTCTTTGAAACAGAATCTGGCTCCTCATAATATGAAAGCCACTCTCCTCTGTCCATAATATCGTCACCGAAGAAGACAATATCATCTGTGTTAATTGTAAATGTCTGATACTGAGTATATTTCTCCTTCCAATAAGCAGAACTTTCTGGTAACTCCTTTGGAGAACAAGAGATTAATACTGCGAATAAAATGATGCCGAATAGTGGTTTGAAGAGATGTTTCATAATATTTGTATTTAATTGCTAACTAATTTCGTAAGTTCTATAAAATCCTCAACTCCAAGTTGTTCCGGACGCATAGAGAGGAATGGGTGTTGAAGTATATTCTCATTTTGCAGTTGATTCAATTCTGCAAGAATCGGTTTTATGGAGTTTCGAATGGTCTTCCTTCTTTGACCAAAGCAACTCTTTACAATTTTTTTGAAAAGAGTTTCATCACATCCAAGAGAGGTTCTATTGTTTCTGTTAAGTCTAATTACAGCAGAATTAACTTTTGGAGGAGGTAAAAATGCCCCTGGAGGCACTGTGAATAGATATTCAATATCATACCACGCTTGTAATAATACTGAAAGAATACCAAAATCCTTGTTCCCTGGAGCTGATGCTATTCTCTGTGCCACCTCCTTCTGAATCATACAAACCACCTGAGGAATATCCTCTTTGTAATCCAGTATCTTGAAAAATATCTGAGAGGAGATATTGTATGGAAAATTCCCAATCACACAAAAACTTTCTGGGAATATTCTCTTTAAGTCAAGTTTCAGAAAATCTGCATTATATAGATTTTTTGCCACCTTTGGATAGTGAAGCAAAAGATAGTCAACAGACTCTCCATCAATTTCAATTAACTTAAAATTGAGATCATCCATATCAACAAGGTACTTACTCAAAACCCCTGTACCTGGTCCAATTTCAAGTAAATTATTATAAGTTTTTGAATCAAAACTCTCTACAATTCTTCTTGCAACACCTTCATCTTTTAAAAAATGTTGACCTAATGCCTTTTTTGCTCTAACTTCCATACTACAAATGTACTCAAAAAGAGAAAAAATATTTACTTTTGCGAGTTAAATTATAATAATATGTATAGAACACACACTTGTGGCGAATTAAGAATCGCTAATGTTGGCCAAACAGTAACATTATCTGGTTGGGTTCAGAGAATCAGAAAGATGGGAGGTATGAGTTTTATCGACCTCCGCGATAGATATGGTATCACTCAACTTGTAATTGACGAATCTGCTTCAAAAGAGATTAACAATCAAGCTGAAAAACTTGGACGTGAGTATGTAATCCAAATCGAAGGTGAAGTACTTGAACGCCAAAGTAAAAATAACAAAATTGATACTGGTGATATTGAGGTAAGAATTTCAAAATTGAATCTTTTGAATGCATCTCTAACACCTCCTTTCACTATCGAAGATGTATCTGATGGTGGCGAAGATTTAAGAGCTACTTATAGATATTTGGACCTTCGTCGTAATCCATTGAAAAATGCTTTGATTCTTCGTCATAAAATGGCACAAGAAACTCGCAAGTATTTGAGCGACAATGGATTCCTTGAGATTGAAACTCCATATTTGATTAGTTCTACTCCAGAGGGTGCAAGAGACTTCGTAGTACCTTCTCGTATGAACCCTGGACAATTCTATGCTCTTCCTCAAAGTCCTCAAACATTGAAACAACTTTTGATGCTTGCCGGATATGACAAATATTTCCAAATCGTAAGATGTTTCCGTGACGAAGACCTTAGAGCAGACCGTCAACCTGAATTTACTCAAATCGACTGTGAAATGTCATTTGTTGAAAGAGAGGATATTCTTCAAATTTTTGAAGGTATGGCTAAACACCTCTTCAAGAGTGTTCTAGGTAGAGAATTTAATGAACAATTCCCAAGAATGAGCTATGCTGATGCAATGAAATATTATGGTTCAGATAAACCTGATATCCGTTTTGATATGAGAATTCAGGAAATTACTGATCTTGTAAAAGGACATAATTTCGTTGTATTTGATTCTGCTGAATATATTGGTGGTATCTGTGTTAAAGGAGCTGCGAGCTATACACGTAAACAGTTGGATGAATTGACAGAGTGGGTAAAACGTCCACAAATTGGTGCTAAAGGTTTAGTTTATGCTCGTGTTAGCGAAGAGGGTATAAAGAGTTCAGTAGATAAATTCTATACTCAAGAGACTCTTGCAAAAGTGGCCGAGGCATTTGGTGCTGAAGCTGGCGACCTTATCCTTATTCTTTCTGGCGATAAGAAAAAGACTGTTGTTATGCTTGGCACTCTTCGTATTGAGATGGGTAACAGAATGGGACTTAGAGATAATAGCGTTTATGCTCCTCTATGGGTATATGATTTCCCTCTATTGGAGTGGGATGACGAAACTCAACGTTTCTATGCTATGCACCACCCATTCACCTCTCCAAAACCTGAAGATATGGATAAATTCTTCAGCAATGCTAAAGAGGATCTTGAACAAGTTTCAGCCAACGCATACGACTTTGTTATCAATGGTACTGAAGTCGGTGGTGGTTCAATCCGTATCTACAATGCTGATGTTCAAGCTCGTATGTTTGAGGTTCTTGGTATGACAAAAGAAGAGGCAGAACGCCAATTCTCATTCATTATCAACGCATTCAAATACGGTGCTCCTCCTCACGGTGGTTTGGCATTCGGATTCGACCGTTTCTGTGCTCTATTTGGTGGACAGGAGACAATCAGAGATTTCATTGCATTCCCTAAAAACAACTCAGGTCGCGATGTAATGCTTGATGCACCTGGTCCAATCGCTGAGGAACAAATGAAAGAACTTGCTATTAAAAGCACTCTTTAAAAGAGACTTTTAATATCTTAGATATAATAAAAAAGAAAGAGATTGCCGACTCAAGTTGACAATCTCTTTTTGTTTCATCTTTTATTGAATTTTACTCTATGACACAAAGATCGGTTATATCTTTATCTCTTGATAAAAACCCTCTCCAAATCTTGTGAAATATTGATTATAAAATCTCCCATTTTTTCCAACTCATTAAGAACATCCAAGTAATAAACACTTGTCTGATAACTCTTCTGACTATCCTCAAGAGCATCAATCTCAGAATCTCTAAAGCTGTTTCTAAGTTGATTAATTCTCTCTTCTGCCTCATACGCATTCTTGATATTGATAAGAGATCCATCGTGAGCACTATTCAAATTAAGAATCATTACATTATAAGCGTTATCAACTGCACTAACCATCTCTAAAAGCTTCTTAATTGTATCCTCTTCAAAGCTCTTCTTACGACTATTTCTTCTTGACAAAATTCTGCTAATTGATTCACCAGAATCACCAAGTGACTCCAATTCTCCAATTATTTTGTACATAGCTTTAATCTTCATTGATGTATCTTCACTAATATCTCCAGCTGATACTGAATTCAAGAAGGTTGCTATTTCAAATTCTACCCTATCAGATATCTCCTCATATTTAACCAACTTCTCACGTACTTTCTCAAATTTATCAACATTACCCTCGCTGATAGCATCTTTCACATAACCCAAACCATTCTTTGAAATTTGAGCGAAATGTTTAATTTCATTAAACGCTTGTTCTATAGCAAGTTCCGGAGTAGCAATTGGTCCCGCCTCAATATATTTCAATCTGTAAACCTCTTCACTATTACGCTTCGAATCTTTGATTAGTCGGCATACAAATTTTTCTATAAATGGAATAAACCAAATAAGAATTAAAGTATTGAATGCATTAAATAGAGTATGCAGCATTGACAAGCCATAAAGGGCAGCAGTTTGTGTTGGAGATTGCAAAGCTGAACCATCTACACCTGTCATAACCTCAACGGTAAAATCAGAAGCTGCAGGATTTGGCACACCAAAAATATTAGCTGTAATGAATCCTGTTAGTTTCAAGAATATTGGAAATGCAGCAAGTGCCCAAACTACACCAAATAGGTTAAATACTGTATGGGCGAAAGCAGATCTTCTTGCAGAGGTATTTCCTACTGAAGCTGCAATATTTGCAGTAATTGTAGTACCAATATTTTCACCTAAAACCATTGCACAAGCCATATCAAACTGTATCCAGCCCATATTTAACATAATCAATGTAAGTGCCATTGTTGCACTTGACGATTGGAGAATAAGTGTCAATATTGTTCCTAAAAGAAGGAAAATTAAAATTGATCCAAATCCAAAACCTTGCCATCCGTGGATAAATGATAGAACTTCAGGAGTCTGTTGTAAATCAGGAACAGAACTCTTCATCAATGAAAGTCCAAGGAATAGAAGAGAAAAACCAACAATCAGCTCAGAAATATTTCTTCTCTGTCCTTTTTTTGATAGGGATAAAACAAATCCCAACGCCATTAAAGGAACTGCCAAAATGGAAATATCCGCCTTAAATCCTAACCAAGACACAAGCCAAGCTGTTACAGTTGTTCCAATATTGGCTCCCATAATTACACTGATAGCTTGTGCAAGTGTTAATAATCCTGCATTCACAAAGCTCACCACCATTACAGTTGTTGCACTTGATGACTGAATTACTGATGTTATTCCAAGTCCTGTTAAAACACCCTTAAATGGGTTTGAAGTCATTGCAGATAGGAAATTTCTCAATCTATCTCCAGCCACTTTTTGTAATCCTGTGCTCATCATATTCATTCCGTAAAGGAACATTCCCAGAGCTCCGAGCAGGGTAAATAATTGTAGTACCATAAATTCTACTTAATCAAATTGATAATTTTATTTAATTTGTGTTCATACATTTTTGAGCATTCATTGTATTGGTAAGGGACATATTCGAATAGTTGAATAAAGGCCTTATCGCATTTTCTATTATAATAGATATCCATCTTCAAAGTATCCTCTTTGTTCTCTTTTGGCAGGGAAATCCTCTCTGGATTATTCTCAATTACTCTTAGCAGATCTCCACGCATAGCTTGTGGAAAATATTGTTCAATCTTTTTATATCTCTCTCCACTCTCTCTATCCTTATAATCTCTTTTCATTGTTAAAGCAAGTACTATTCCCATAATTATTACGAATATCCCTGCTATGCTTACTCCAACCCCTGTTGGAATTATTATTAGTGCTAAACCTATTACTACAAGTGAACTTGATATAATAATGTCTTGAATTGAATGTATTCTAATAAATCGCTTTTCCATTTTAATTTTAATTTTAGTTTTTGTAAATAATCTTTATAATAGTTTAAGTGGTCTGTCATATGTGTTACAACACGCAGATAATCAATAGATTGCCTGACTTCGCCCAGCAATGACGATTCCGATATCGTCATTCCCGAGCTTCCTCGGGAATCTGTTATTCAATACCCCTCTAACAATCAATAGATTGCCGGGCTTCGCCCAGCAATGACGTTGTTACATAGCACTCTCGAACTAGATGAACTTTTTCGTCATTCCCGAACTTGCTTCGGGAATCTATCCCGCACAGCAATGAAACAAAAACTATTAAATGATGTATTTACAAAGCAACACCAACCTGTTGGCCGGTTCTACTAAAGATGAATGTAAAGAGCGTGATTGTTTCTGAACAAGAAACTTAATAGCTGGATTGACAATCCTTCCAGCTTTAATAAATTCAAAATTTATTCTATTAAAATTATCAACTCTCCTAATGGTAGATTGAGATCGAAGTTGAGCTGTAATTGAGATCTGACGTGGTAATGAAAAGTCTGAATTAGATGGGGATGAGGTGAGTATATAAGACTCTACAAAATCGGTTGAAAAATCTAATAAAGAATTGTCAGATGAGGGGATGTTTTTTTCTGTAGCATTGGAGAATGCCACAGTCAGAAATAGAAGGATTAGGTATTTAAAAAAACTCCTCATCATAACCACAAACTTACGACAATTTTCTGAATTGACAAATGTTTTTATCAGGATGCAACGGATTAAAGTAAAAGCCTGTTGTTTTGTGTATTAAATAGGATTTCCATCATTGCTGACTGATCTACACTACCGCCATTGCTGACTGATCTACACTACCGTCATTGCTGACGAAGCCGGCAATCTGTTGGTTGCAAGTATTGAACTAGATTCCCGAAGCGAGTTCGGGAATGACGGAATGGAACGTCATTGCTGGCGAAGCCGGCAATCTATTTGGGTGTGCCAGATGGAAGAGTAAGCATTGCCACCTGGTACGGTCAATGCACCCTGGAATGCACCCTAACAAGGGTTGGGTGTGCCAGATGGAAGTGTAAGCATTGCCACCTGGCACGGTCAATATGCCCTGGAATGCACTCTGACAAGGGTTAGGTGTGCCAGGTGGAAGGGTAAGCATTACCACCTGGCACGGTCAATGTGCCCTAGAATGCACTCTAACAAGGGTTGGGCGTACCAGGTGGAAGGTAAACGGTTGCCACCTGGCACGGTCAATGCGCCCTAGAATACACTCTAACAAGGGTTAGGTGTGCCAGGTGGAAACAGATTCCCGAAACAAGTTCGGGAATGACGATATCGAAACGTCATTGCTGACGAAGCCGGCAATCTATTGACACAAAGACAATTTTCCGAACTACTTTTTTTTCGTTGAGCCGTCTAGAAAAGTTTAGCTTTTATACAAAAAAAAAGAGTGGTAGATTTCTCAACCACTCTTTTTGTCGGGATACTCCGACTCGAACGGAGGACCCCTTGGTCCCAAACCAAGTGCGCTAGCCAACTGCGCCACATCCCGATTATTCCCTAAAAGGGACTGCAAATATATAGTACTTTTTTAAAAGAACAAAATATTTTACCAAGAAATTTAACTTTTCTTTTGCGTATCGCTTTTTTTATCTATATTTGCAGTCCGTTTAGGTCATACCAACACGTGGAATGGTGAGATGGGTGAGTGGCTTAAACCACCAGTTTGCTAAACTGACGTACTGGCAACGGTACCGGGGGTTCGAATCCCCCTCTCACCGCAAAGTCGATGCACAAAAGCATCGACTTTTTGTTTTTATACAAAACAGAAGCAGCTCAGCACGAAGTGCTGGACTTTTTTGTATAGCTCCGTCAAAAGCTTGCTTTTGTAAGGAGATATGCAGAAAAGCCCTAAATGCCGGAGGCATTGAGGTGCTTTATATATTAAACTACAAAAAGATAGATTTTCACAGACCGACTTTGCAAGGGCCCCACCGGCGAGGTGTAGGGGAAATGCGACCAAAGGGAGCACATCCCCCCTCTTCACCAACCCATTTCACCGCAAAGTACAGAACAGATTGCCGGCTTCGCCAGCAATGACGGTAGTGTAGATCAGTCAGCAATGACGGTAGTGTAAATTCGCCAGCAATGACAGTAGTGTTGATTCGCCAGCAATAACATTGATGCCCCACCGGGCAGCAATGACGTTGCCTACTTCCCTACTAACCTTTTAATGGCTTTATAATTACTGAAAAACTTTAATGCCACTACCCTTATCACAGTATAGCAAGGTATTGCCAAAATCATTGCCAATGGTCCCCCTAGTGTGCCTGCCATCAACATTACAATGAAAACCTCTAGAGGCTTCGCCTTTATGCTTGTTGAATAGATCAATGGTTGATATAAGAAATTATCAATCAACTGTGTAAATGAGAAAATGGCAATCAAAATGATTGTAAATACCCAGAATCCTACATCCAATCCTATTGGGGTAATACTGCTATACTTTATTATGATGCCCAGTATCGTTCCTATGGCTCCACCGAGAAGTGGTCCAAGATATGGTATAATATTCATCACACCGGCTATAAATGCAATACCTATTGATGCATTAAATCCTAATCTTGCTATTAACCATAAACCAAAGAAGTTAATTATTGCCACACCGGCAACCTCCATCAAGACTCCTGAGAAATAGCGAGATAGCAGATGTCCTATATTATCAATTGTCTCTTCTGTCTTTTTTTCTAGTTCATCAGGGACCAAAGCACATATCATTTTGGTAAATAACTTATCATCTTTTGTAAAAAAGAAACCGATAAATACCACTGCAAAAAGGCCTACTCCGAAGCTAGAGATAAATGATGCTGCTGATCCCAGAATAGCTGAAAACTTAGATACGTTGAATATATTTTGAAGTTCATTGACAGCTGCAACCTCAAGACGGAAGTCATCCCCAGCACTAGGGATATTCTCTCTTATAAAGATATTAATCTGTTCCAAAGGTACCGAAACCCCTCTTAAAGAGTGCTCCAAACTCTCTATTGAAATATCCTTTATAATATTAGCCACAATTGGGAATATCAATACAATTACGGATAATATGATTGCTAAAACAAGAATCAATGAGATGATAGCGAGTATCCAGGCTGGCGCAGACTTACCCTTTATCTTAATCTTTTTGAAGAAGTCCATAAATGGCTTGGTAATCAGAGATACTACCATTGCCACAAGAATATATACAATGACACTCCTAAAAAACCAACATATAGCTATTACAATGGCTAAAAAAAATGCGCTTAGTGTATATTTAGCCAACTTCTCTGTATATTTTGTTTTTAATTCATTGCTCATAATTATCTTATTTTCAATATCTTACAATAAATTAATCCCAACATTCAATATCGTCAGCAATGTCAGGTAAACTCTCTTTCTTAAATATCGGACTCTTCACACCTTCTCTTCTCTGCCTACGATAATCTTCCAACAATCTAATGGCATATTTCCCTAGATAACAAATAGCAACAATGTTACAAAGAGTCATTAAACCCATAAAAACATCTGCTAATGCCCAAGCCACATCAAGCGATACTAATGCTCCAAACATAACCATTGCGGCTGTTGACAATCTAAATATAAACATAACTCTTTTATTAGATGTGATAAATCTTAGATTCGCCTCTCCATAGTAATAATTACCCAATACACTACTAAATGCAAAGAATAGTATTGCAATAGCTACAAAAATAGTTCCTATATCTCCAATCTGAGTATTTAAAGCAGATTGAGTCAATTGAATGCCATTCAAATTGCCACTTTGATATACTCCACTACATAAAATTATAAACGCAGTACAGGTACAAACTATTAATGTGTCGGTAAATACTCCAAGTGTTTGAATTAATCCCTGCTTTACAGGGTGGCTGACATTAGCTGTTGCTGCAACATTTGGCGCAGAACCCATACCCGCCTCATTACTGAATAGACCTCTCTTAATTCCTTGAATCATCGCCATTCCAATTCCTCCTCCAAGCGCTTGTTCAAATCCAAAAGCATCTGAGACAATTAACTTAAATATGTATGGGATATTCTCTATATTTAAAATGATTACAAAAAGAGCAATAGAGAGATAACCTATTGCCATTATCGGTACTATAATGGAACTTATTTTAGCAATACGACTAATGCCACCGAATATTATAACAAGTGTACAAATTGTTAAGATTATACCGATAATTAGACCATCTGTTCCAAAAGCACTGGAGAATGCCTCACAAATTGTATTACTCTGGACTGAAGTAAATGCAAGAGGAAAAGTGAAAATCAATAAAACAGCAAAAAGAACAGCCATTTTTGGACTTTTTAATCCTTTTTTAATGTAATAAGCTGGCCCTCCTATAAAAGAATCCTCACTTTTCTCTTTATACAATTGAGCCAGGGTTGACTCTATAAAGGCACTACAAGATCCCAATAGGGCTACAACCCACATCCAGAAGACTGCACCCGGACCTCCAACAGCAATAGCCGTAGCAACACCTGCCAGATTTCCTGTTCCAATTCTCGTTGCTATTGATACGAAAAAGGCCTCTAACGAAGAGATATGCTTTTTTCCTGTCTCTTCATTTTTGGCCTTTTTATTATCACCCAACAACCTGACCATCTCGCCCAACATAGTAAACTGAACGAACTTGGTCTTAATTGTAAACCAGATTCCACACCCAATCAGCACAACTACCAAAATGTATGTCCAAAGGACATCATTCACAGAGTTCAGGCCATTGAGTATAGTATCCATATTATCTACATCTTCTTAAACAGTTGCTTGTAATCTACTTTTGACTCTATAATTCCTCTTAATTCCGAAATTGGAATTCTTGTCTGCTCCATTGTGTCACGATCACGAAGAGTAACACAATTATCTTCCAAAGTTTGATGGTCAATAGTTACACAATATGGCGTTCCAATAGCATCTTGACGGCGATATCTCTTACCAATACTATCTTTTTCGTCATATTGGCAATTAAAGTCAAACTTCAATTCATCCATTATTTCACGTGCTTTTTCTGGAAGTCCATCTTTCTTTACAAGAGGGAATACTGCAACTTTAACAGGGGCAAGAGCTGCAGGAAGTTTCAAAACAACTCTCTCCTCTCCATTTTCCAATTTTTCCTCTTTATAAGCAGCTGAAAATACTGCCAAGAATGTTCTATCAACACCAATAGAGGTCTCAATTACATATGGAACATAGTTCTCGTTTGTTTCAGGATCGAAATATTGAATCTTTCTTCCGCTGAATTTTTGATGATTTCCTAAGTCAAAATCTGTACGAGAGTGAATACCCTCCAACTCTTTAAATCCGAATGGGAAATCAAACTCGATATCACAAGCAGCATTAGCGTAGTGTGCCAATTTTTCGTGATCGTGATAACGATATTTTTCGTCACCTAAACCAAGTGCTTTATGCCAAGCCAAACGGGTAGCTTTCCATTTCTCATACCATTGCATCTCTTGTCCCGGACGAACAAAGAACTGCATCTCCATTTGCTCAAACTCTCTCATTCTGAAAATAAATTGTCTTGCAACAATCTCATTTCTAAATGCTTTACCAATCTGAGCAATACCGAACGGAATCTTCATTCTACCTGTTTTTTGAACATTCAAGAAGTTTACAAAGATACCTTGAGCAGTTTCAGGTCTTAGATAAATTGTACCTGATTCATCCGATACACTACCCAATTGTGTACTAAACATCAAATTGAATTGTCTAACATCAGTCCAATTCTTTGTACCTGAAATAGGACAAGCAATTTCGCAATCAACGATTAATTGTTTTAGTGCAGCTAAATCGTTAGCATTCAACGCCTCAGCCATTCTTTCGTGAACAGAATCGCGTTTTTGTTTATTACGCAAAACATTCGGGTTTGTTGCTCTGAATTGCTCTTCATCAAATGACTCACCCCATTTGCGACGTCCCTTTTCAACCTCTTTCTCTATCTTTTCATCAATTTTTGCAATGTAATCTTCAAGAAGCACATCTGCTCTATAACGTTTTTTTGAATCTTTGTTATCAATAAGAGGATCGTTAAATGCACCTACGTGTCCAGATGCCTCCCAAGTTCTTGGGTGCATAAAAATAGCAGAATCCAACCCTACAATATTTTCATTAAGACGCACCATTGCATCCCACCAATACTTCTTTATATTATTTTTGAGCTCAACGCCCATTTGTCCATAATCATAAACCGCACTTAATCCATCATAAATTTCACTTGATGGGAAGATAAAACCATACTCTTTTGCGTGCGAAATAATGTTTTTAAAAAGTTCTTCTTGTGTCATTTTTGTATCTTTTGATAAAACTTTGCAAATATAGTATTAAAAACAGTTTTGTGCCTCTAAAAGTTCTCTTTCTGAGATAATTTCTCGTAGTGGAATCATTACAAAATCTCTTTTAAACATTTGAGGATGAGGAATTTGTAATCTTTCGGTATCGATTCTAAGATTATGATAAAGCAAAATATCAATATCAATAACTCTTGAGGAATATGCTCTGCTTCCATCCTTATTAAATTGGATGGAGTGAGGAGCCCTTCCCAATTCAACCTCGATACCCTGGCAAATATCTAATAGTTCTTCTGGAGAATAGTCACAATCTTCCATTGAGACTACTTGATTTAAGAAGTTATCATTAGATTTAAACCCTACTGGTTCCGTCTCTAAAACAGTGGACTTTATTAATTTTACAGAGAGTTTTTCCTCTAAAAGTTGAATCGCTTTATTTAAGTTTTCAACTTTATCCCCAAGGTTTGTTCCAAGAGAAAGATAAATCATAATTATCTGAATATCATTACATTAAGCCAAGTTCCAACATTGCCTCTTCGCTCATCATACTCTTCTCCCATTGGGGTTCAAAGACAAGTTCGATTGATACAGATTCTACACCTGGTGTCTCCGAAACTGCCTCGTGTACATCTTCAATGATTGAGTCAGCCATTGGGCAGGTTGGCGAGGTTAAAGTCATTTTTATAAAGACTTTTTTACCATCTTCAACTTTGATCTCATAAATCAGCCCAAGATCATAGACATTCACAGATATATCCGGGTCATAGACCTGACGCAGAGCCAAAACTATATCCTTTTCTAATTGTTCTCTATCTATACTCATTTGCGAATAATTTAATCTGTTGAATCATTGATACCAAACCGTTAGCTCTTGTTGGTGAAAGATTATCTTTTAACCCAATCTTTTCAATAAATGAAAAATCGGAATCAATTATTTCTTGTGGTTCTCTACCATTATAAACCCTTATCAATAAGGCAATTATGCCCTTTGTTATTATAGCGTCACTATCAGCTTGAAAAAATAATTTTCCATCTTCAAATTTTGAATCGAGCCAAACTCGTGATTGACAACCCTTAATCAACTTGTCATCACTCTTACTATCTTCTGGAATAATTGGCAAGTTTTTACCCAAGTCTATCAGGTACTCATACTTATCCAACCATTCATCAAACATTGCAAACTCCTCAACGATTGCAATCTCTTCCTCTTTTAGTGTCATTTTTAACTATTTTAACATAGAAATTGCTCTATGTAGTGATTTAATAAAAATTTGGGCCTCTTCAAGTGTATTATACGGCGCAAAGGAGGCCCTTATAATGCCGGTATATCCATAACTATTAATTAATGGTTCAGCACAAACCAAACCAGAACGAACTGCAACTCCCATCTTATCAAGAATCTGTGCCACATCTTCGTGATGAACTCCATCAATAACAAAAGAGAATAGCGGAATTTTTGGGGTTGCTGTACCTAAAATTGTTAAACCCTCTATTACATTCAATTCTTTTGTTACATACTCAACTATTTGTCGTTCCCTGTTCACAAACTCATCATTATCAGATATTTGCATTGCAAATTCAAGTGCAGGTTTCAAACTTGCAACAGCAGCTATATTCTGCGTACCTGCCTCAAATTTCAATGGTAATGGAGCATAAATAGTCTTTTCAAAAGTAACAGTATCGACCATATCTCCTCCTCCCATAAATGGAGGCATAATATCCAATAACTCTCTCTTTCCGTAGAGAACACCTATCCCTGTCGGAGCATATATTTTATGACCCGAGAAAGCATAAAAGTCAACATCTGTTTCTCTTACTGAAATTAGAGAATGAACAACTCCCTGTGCGCCATCCACAAGAACCTTAACTCCTTGATTATGAGCTATTTTTACAATTTCCTGAATAGGATTTACCACACCCAATACATTAGAAATATGAGTTATTGAAAGAAGTTTTACTCTCTTGTCTTTCAAAATTTCTCTCAACTCCTCCAAATCTATTGATCCATCACGGTTAATTGGAGCAACTTTTACCTCAATCCCTGTCCTAAGCGCAGCCATCTGCCAAGGGACAATATTTGAATGATGTTCGGCTTGTGAAATTACAATCACATCTCCCCTAGCACAAAATGCCTCAACAAACGAGTGAGCCATTAGATTTATAGAAGCTGTTGTTCCTGAGGTAAAGATAATCTCCTCTTTGTACTCAGCATCTAAAAAACTTCTTACTGCCTCTCTTCCAGACTCATATAAGTCTGTTGCAATTCCACTTAAAGAGTGGACTGCCCTATGCACATTTGCATTGCACTCCCTTGAAAAACTCTCTTGGAAATCAATAACGCTCAATGGCCTTTGAGAGGTGGCAGCATTATCTAAATAGATCAGACTCTTGCCGTAAACCTTTTGCGATAAAATTGGAAAATTGTCTCTTATATTTTCTACCGAAATCATTATTAGGACACTATTTATTCGCAAAAATAGTAATTTTGCAATAAATAATTAAAACTGCATCCAATTATGTACGAATACATTAAAGGAAAACTTGTTACCCTAACTCCTACTGAGGTTATTGTCGAGACTTATGGTATTGGATATAAACTTCTAATATCACTTCAAACATACTCTGAGATTGAAAAATCAAAGTTAGAAGATATTACTATTTATGTTCATCACGTAGTTAAGGAGGATGATGAATTGTTTTACGGATTCTTCACCAAGGATGAACGAGCAATATTTTCACTCCTTATTTCTGTATCTGGCGTCGGACCAAATACCGCAAGAATTATGCTCTCATCCCTCACCTCTGAAGAGGTAAAAGAGGCTATTATCTCTGAAGATGTACGAAGGATTCAATCAATTAAAGGGATTGGGGCAAAAACTGCTCAAAGAGTTATTTTAGAGTTGAAAGATAAAGTTATCAAAGGTGGAGGAAATGTTGAAACTAATATTATTTCTACTTCATCAAACAACGAAGCTAAGAGTGAAGCAATGACCGCACTACTTGTTCTTGGCTTTGGAAAACCTGCTATTGAAAAGATTTTAAATAAGCTTTTAAAAGAAAAAAACGATTATTCTGTAGAAGAATTAATTAAAAATGCTTTAAAGTATTTGTAATTATCAATAATAATATTTATATTTGTGGCAATCGTTAATTTATTTTTATTATATAGCATATTTATATGAACATTCCTGCAAACTTAAAGTACACAGAAGATCACGAATGGGTAAAAATCGACGGTGATATCGCCATCGTTGGAATTACTGACTTTGCTCAAAGTGAGCTAGGCGACATTGTATTTGTCGACATACAAACCGAAGGTGAAACAATTCAAAAGGGTGAAGTGTTTGGTGCTATCGAAGCTGTTAAAACAGTTGCTGATGCATTTATGCCTCTAACAGGTGAAATAATTGAAGTTAACGCTGATTTAGAAGCAAGCCCTGAATCTGTTAATCAAGATCCTTACGGAGCAGGATGGATGATAAAAATAAAGTATCAAGATTCTGGTGAATTAGACTCGCTATTGTCTGCTGAGCAGTACCAGGATATAATCTGATTTATAAAGCGATATGTGATGTGTTTGAAAAGAGCGCAAAAGCGCTCTTTTCTTTTTTTTGTTCCACGTGGAACATCTATTCTCCCCCCCTACCGTCATTGCTGGGCGTAGCCCGGCAATCTATCCCCTCCACCGTCATTGCTGCGCACAACCATATCCGTCATTGCTGGGCGAAGCATTACCGTCATTGCTGCGCTAAACATTATACGTCATTGCTGGGCGTAGCCCGGCAATCTATTACAGATTCCCGAGACAAGCTCGGGAATGACGGAAAGCGAAAAAAGCTCGGGAATGACTCAATAGTAGCGTCATTGCTGCGCGAAACCATATCCGTCATTGCTGGGCGAAGCCCGGCAATCTATCACAGATTCCCGAGACAAGCTCGGGAATGACTAAATCTTCAAATACTACCTTCCGAAATATATTAACAATACTGAAATATCTGCTGGTGAAACACCAGAAATACGAGAGGCCTGAGCAATGGTCTTTGGTCTATAACGATTGAGTTTGATTCTACACTCCATTGACAACGAAGTCACTTTCTGGAAGTCAAAATTCTCTGGAATTACAATATTCTCCAATCGTAGAATTTTATCTGCTATGCGTTTTTCCCTCTCAATATAACCCTTATACTTGACCTTTATCTCTACATCCTGAATGATTTCATTTGTTACAAATTTGGAAATTTGTTCAGCAGAAAAATCAAACTGTGGTTTATACGGAATCTTAGCAAGAAGGTTTCCTTCAAAAGACTCTTCTGCTTGTAACTTACTGTCCTTTAAGTAGTTAAGTACATCTCCTTCAACCTGATCAATTCTTTTAATGGCTTTTGTCACTGATGTTCCACGTGGAACATCTGAGGAAATCAGGGTATTTAACTCAACTTGTGGACGAGATAAAATGTCTGCGAACTTATATCTGTGTTCTATCGGAGCAGATCCAACTGACTCTAAATAAGGATTTATATCATCAGGGGCAAAACGATGATTATCTATATACTCTGATAACTGTTCCACTTTAGAGTACTTCTCTTGAGTGAATTTATATCTATATTCTGATGCCAAACCTAATTTGTATGAGTGCTCAGTCAATCTCAAATCTGCATTATCTTGTCTTAAAAGAATTCTAAACTCAGCTCGAGATGTAAACATACGATAAGGTTCATCAACACCTTTTGTAATAAGGTCATCTATTAAAACTCCTATATATGCTTCATCACGTTTAAGTATAAATGGATCCAATCCGTTTAATTTAAGGTGTGCATTGATACCTGCCATTAAACCCTGTGCAGCTGCCTCCTCGTAACCGGTTGTACCATTTATCTGACCAGCAAAATATAGATTTTCTACTAATTTAGTTTCAAGAGTTGCATTTAATTGTGTAGGATCGAAATAATCATACTCAACAGCATAAGCAGGACGATATATTACAGCATTCTCTAATCCCTTTATAGAATGGAGTGCATTCATTTGAACATCCAAAGGAAGAGAAGATGAAAATCCTTGCAAATAATATTCGTGAGTGTTCCAACCTTCAGGTTCCAAGAAAAGTTGATGATTATCTTTATCTGGGAATGTTCTCAACTTATCCTCTATCGATGGACAGTAACGAGGACCTATTCCTGTAATTTTACCACTAAATAATGGAGAGAGTTCAAAACCTGATCTTAACTTATCGTGTACCTCTTCGTTTGTATGAACAATAAAACACTCTTTTTGTTTAACACCAGATTGAATAGCATTTGGTATAGGGAGATATGAAAATTTATCAGGATTCTCATCTCCCTCTTGAGCAAGGAGTGTAGTTGTATCAATTGAACGAATATCAATTCTCGGTGGAGTACCTGTCTTCATACGAGCAGTGGCAAATCCCATAGCAGCAAGTTGTTCAGTTAAACCGTAAGATGACAACTCCCCTACTCTGCCTCCATCGGCACTCTCTTGACCGATAAATAATTTTCCATTTAGGAAGGTTCCTGCTGTTATAATAACCGCACGAGATTCGAATGTAGCGCCCAGAGATGTTTGAACTCTAAAAATATTCGATTCTGAGAGGGTTATCGAAGTGGCTGTGTCTTGCCAAATGTCTGATTTACAGGTATTTTCGAGGATAAAACGCCAATTCAAACTGTAGTACAATTTATCGCATTGCGCTCTCGGAGACCACATCGCTGGTCCTTTAGAACGATTCAACATTCTGAACTGAATAGTCGAAGCATCTGTTACAATTCCTGAGTATCCGCCAAGTGCATCGATCTCTCTAACGATCTGTCCTTTCGCAATTCCTCCAATTGCAGGGTTGCAAGACATTTGAGCAATTTTAAGCATATCCATAGTTAACAATAAAACTTTAGATCCTAAATTTGCTGCAGCAGCTGCGGCTTCACAACCAGCGTGTCCTGCTCCAATTACGATAATATCATACTTATTTGTCATATCTTTCCAAATAAAAATCTTCTTTCTGCCTCATTATCAATTGGTTAGACTCGCAATCATCATCATAACCAATTAAATGTAAGATACCGTGTACCATCACTCTGCAAAGTTCATTATCAAAAGATGCCCCATACTCCTCAGCATTTGCCTTTATAGTATCAACACTTATAAATATATCACCACTGATTAAGTCTCCCTCACAATAATTAAAGGTAATCACATCTGTATAATAGTCGTGTGATAGATATTGTTTGTTAATTTCTAAAAGATAATCATCAGAACAATAAATTATTGAGATATCCCCTAACTTCTTGTTTTCCAATGCAATAGCACTTTTTAACCACTTAGAAGTAGCTCTTCTTTTGTTAAACTTAAAATTAGTATCTTCAAAAAAATAATTAATCATCTTTAAATCAAATAAAAAAGTTAAATTTGCAGAATAGACTTTTATGTCGCAAAAATAACAATTTTAATTACATTTATATATGGGAAAAGTTTCAATTATTGGCGCCGGTAATGTAGGCGGTACTGTAGCAGCTGCTGTTGCTCACTTTAATATTGCTTCTGATGTTGTTCTTATCGACATTAAAGAAGGTGTAGCAGAAGGTAAAGCAATCGATATGATGCAATCTGCTCAACATTATCAATTTAACTCACGTGTTAAAGGTTATACAAATGATTATTCAGCAGTTGCTGAATCAGATGTAATCGTGATCACTTCAGGTATTCCAAGAAAACCTGGTATGACTCGCGAAGAACTAATTGGAGTTAACGCCGGTATCGTTAAATCAGTTATGGATAACTGTATGAAATACGCTCCTGAGGCTTATTTCATCATTGTTTCAAACCCTATGGATACAATGACTTATCTTGCAGTTAAAAACTCAAAATTGCCTAAAAACCGCGTATTCGGTATGGGTGGAGCTCTTGATAGCAGCCGATTCGTATATTACTTAAGAGAAGAACTTGGTTGCGCTGCAAGCGACATCAATGCAATGGTAATTGGTGGTCACGGTGACACAACTATGATTCCTCTAATCAGCAAAGCAACTTACAAAGCACAACCAGTTTGCGAACTTCTTTCTAAAGAAAAACAAGAAGAGATCGTAAAAGCTACTATGGTTGGTGGTGCAACTCTAACTAAATATCTAGGAACTTCAGCTTGGTATGCTCCAGGTGCATCTGTAGCTGCAATGGTTAAATCTATTCTTTTGGACGAAAAGAAAGTATTCCCAACTTGTACTTATCTTGAAGGTGAATATGGTCAAAACGACATTTGTATAGGTGTTCCTGCAGTTATCGGTAAAGGTGGCGTTGAAAAGATTATTGACATCAATCTTAACGAAGAAGAGAAAGCTCTATTCGCTGCAAGTGCTGAAGCTGTAAATAAGACAAATAACGTTCTTAGAGAAATGAAACTTGTTTAATAACTGATTATTAATCAAGTTATTAACAATTTAGTAAATTTCTAATTAATTGATATTCAATGATTTGTGAAATTTGCGTGATTTTTTATTAACATTTTTTTAGGAATAAAAGATTTTATTTTATAATTTTACGAATTAAAGAGTGTCAATATATTAAGAAATAATACAATGGAACTTAAAAAATCAAAAAAAGCAGACCTTCAAAACAAAAAATTGCTGTTCCGTGAGATCGGTCTTATCATCGTTCTTGGAATAGTTTTCTGTGCTTTTGAGTGGTCAACTAAAGAGAAAGCTGTGTCAACAATGGTATCAGATACAGCAGTTGTTATTGAAGAGGAAGTTATTCCAATCACACAAGAGACTCCTCCTCCTCCTCCAGCAGCTCCAAAGATTCCTATCCTTTCAGATGTTATTGACATCGTTGAAGATGACGTAGAGGTTGATGATGACCTATTGTTGTCTCTAGAGGATGACGACGATTTGGGTGTTGAAATCGTTGACTATATCACAGAAGTTGTTGAAGAGGTTATCGAAGAAGAGGCAATTCCATTTGCATTGGTAGAAGAAAAACCATCATTCCAAGGTGGTGACGCTAATACTTTCGGTGCTTGGGTATCAAAGAACCTTGTATATCCAGAAATCGCTAAAGAAAATGGTGTATCTGGTCGTGTTATCGTTCAATTTACAGTTTACCCTGATGGTGTTGTAAGAGACGTTAAAGTTCTTAGAGGTATCGACTCTTCTCTTGATAAAGAGGCAGTTAGAGTTGTATCAAGTTCTCCAAAATGGAAACCTGGAAAACAAAGAGACCGCGCTGTTAAGGTTTCTTACAACTTCCCTGTTATCTTCCAATTGAGATAATTTAAGATTCTAAAAGATAAAAATTCCGGTCATATTTATGACATGAACCCCGAAAGTTAGACAAAAAACTTTCGGGGTTTTGTTATGTCTAAAAAGAGAAAGAAACACGGCTATGCAGAACGGTTGAAGTATATGCATATGCTTGAGAATGGATGTAGTATTGAATATATCCACAAGAA
>JAFXFS010000009.1 GCA_017513445.1 Bacteroidales bacterium
GGAAGGAAGCTTCGTCGTTCCCGGAAAGAACAGGCCGAAGTGTCGGCCGTTCTGGAAGAAACCATTCAAGAGATGGGACAGCCGGCATCCGACGACAGACTGCCGCAAGTATCTGAGCGTGAAAAAGAGATCCTTGAGCTGATTACCAAAGGCTATACCACACCGCAAATCGCCGAATGTCTGGGCCTCAGCCCGGAAACCGTGAAGTGGTACCGCAAGAAGCTCCTTGTGAAATTTGATGTTGCCAACACGGCCGAGCTTACCTCAACAGTCAAGGATATGGGGCTGATATAAATTTGTAACTAATTGATTATCAATGTGAATATATGGGGAAAGTTTGTAGTGTAACGTCATTCCCGAGCTTGTCTCGGGAATCTGTTTTTCAACCTGGCACGCAATAGATTGCCGGGCTAACACCCAGCAATGACGTTTTTTTCGTCATTCCTCTTCTCCGTCATTCCCGGGCATAAAAAAAGCACTCACGAAATTATCGTAAGTGCTTTGGTAGCGAGACCCAGGATTGAACTGGGGACCTCATGATTATGAATCATGCGCTCTAACCAGCTGAGCTATCTCGCCGAAACGGATTGCAAAAGTAAATAAAAAAGCTGTATCTGCAAAAAAAAGTTTTACAGAGAGCCAAAATTACTCAATACTCCACTCGCAACCCTCTTTTGTATCCTTAATATTTACCCCTAAAGCTTTAAGCGAGTCGCGAATCTTATCGCTTGTTGCCCAATCTTTATTGGCTTTAGCCTCTTTTCTGACATCAATAATCATCTCCATAAGTCCGGCAATTACCTTTTGAGATGAATCATCAGAGGTTTCATCAACTATACCAAGCACACCATTAAGGATATCTTGGAAAAGAAGTTCCAAAACCTCTTTATCACCTTGATTTAGTTTAGTATGACCATCTTTTGCTGAATTTATAATTTTAACTGCATCAAAAATGTGAGATAATGCAATTGGAGTATTCATATCATCGCAAAGTGCCTCATAAACCTTATCCTTAATATCTAAAAGCTCTTTACTTGCTTCATTACCAGACACATAGTTAATCTTTGTTACATCATTTGCAGCAGCAACTACTCTCTTCAAACCCTTTTCAGCAGCTTTGAGTGCGTCGTTACTGAAATCAAGGGTGCTACGATAGTGTGCCTGAAGGATAAAGAAGCGAATTGTCATAGGAGAGTATGCCTGATCAAGAACGTTGTTTGATCCAGTAAATAACTCTTCAAGTGTAATAAAGTTTCCAAGAGATTTACCCATTTTCTTGCCCTTAATGGTAATCATATTGTTGTGCATCCAGTAGTTTACACCAGATTTACCTCTTGATGCCTGATTTTGTGCCAACTCACATTCGTGGTGAGGGAACATCAAATCCATACCACCACCGTGAATATCAAATACCTCTCCCAAATACTTTTCGCTCATTGCAGAACACTCAAGGTGCCAGCCAGGGAATCCTTCGCTCCAAGGAGATGGCCAATGCATAATATGCTCAGGTGAAGCCTTTTTCCACAAAGCAAAGTCATAAGAAGCCCTTTTGTCGCTTTGTCCATCCAAATCGCGAGTATTTGTCTTGATATTCTCCAAATCTCTTCCTGAAAGGACTCCGTAATGGTACTCTTTATTATACTTATCTACATCGAAATATACAGAGCCATTGCTTACATAAGCAAAACCAGCATCCAGAATTCTTTGAACAAGATTTATTTGTTCAATAATATGGCCTGATGCCTTTGGTTCAATGCTTGGAGGAGCAACATTCAACATTCTCATTGCCTCGTGGTAGCGAAGAGTATAGGTTTGGACCACCTCCATTGGTTCAAGCTCCTCTAAACGTGCTTTTTTAGCAATTTTATCCTCTCCTGCATCAGAATCATTCTCAAGGTGACCAACATCTGTGATATTGCGCACATATCTTACCTTATAACCCAAATGTTTTAAAAGTTTAACCAAAACATCGTATGTTACTCCAGGGCGGGCGTGACCTAAATGGGCATCACCATAAACAGTTGGACCACAGACATATAAACCTACCATTCCTTTGTGGATTGGTGTGAATAACTCCTTTTTACGAGTAAGTGTATTATAAATGAAGAATTGTTTTGTCATAATATTATAATTTCGCCCCAAATTTACTCTCTTTTTTATTAACTTTGGCCTCTCAAATCAAACAATTGTAATTTTTTATGAAAAAAACTCTATTATTATCGTTAGCAGCTATGACGATGTTTATATCTTGTACTATGAATAATAATCCATTATTGACTAAATCTACAAATCAATATGGTGCTCCAGCTTTTGATAAAATTAAAAATGAGCACTATAAACCTGCATTTGAGGCAGCTATTGCATCAGCAAAAGCTGAAATTCAAGCAATTGCGAGTGATACAACTGCTCCAACTTTCCAAAATACAATCGAGGCATTGGAGTATTCAGGGGCTGATTTGAATAATGTTGCTCAAATTTTCTATAATTTGAATGAATGTTGTACAAATGAGGAGATGCAACAGATTGCAGAGGAGATTGCTCCAGCAATGACTGAGTATCAAATGTCTGTTGTGATGAATCCTCAGCTTTTTGCTAGAGTTAAGGCAGTTTATGATCAAAGAGAGAGTTTGGATCTTAACCAAGAGCAAGCAAAACTTTTAGAGAAGAGTTATAAATCATTCGTTAAGAGTGGTGCAAATCTCCCTGAGGATAAGAAAGCTGAGTATGCAAAGATTCAAGAGGAGTTATCTATCTTAGGTCTTACTTTTGGTAAGAATGTATTGGCTGCAACAAATGCCTACACTTTGAATATCAAAGATGAAGCAGACCTTGAAGGTCTTCCTCAATATGTAAGAGATATGGCTGCTGCTGAGGCGCAGGCACGTGGAGTTGAGGGATGGGTATTTACACTAAATCAACCAAGTTACTCTCCTTTTATTAAGTATAGTGCTAAGAGAGAGTTGCGTGAAGAGATGTGGAAAGCATACAATAGCAAATGTATTGGTGGCGAATTTGATAATAATGATGTAATCAAGAAGGTTATCGATTTAAGTATTAAGGATGCCAACATTATGGGTTATAAAAATTATGCTGAGGCAGCTCTTGAAGATAGAATGGCAAAAACTCCAGAAACAGTGGATGCTTTTCTAAAAGATTTGATGGAAAAATCACTTCCATTTGCTAAAAAGGATGTTGCTGAAATTCAAGCTTATGCAGATGAAAATGGCTTCGAAGGTAAATTGATGCCTTGGGACTTCTCATATTGGTCAGAAAAATATCAAACAGAAAAGTATTCAATCAACGAAGAGTTGTTGAAACCATACTTTGAGTTAAATGCAACTCGTGATGCTGTCTTTGGTTTGGCTAATACTCTTTATGGCTTGAGCTTCACTAAAAATGATGATATTCCTGTATATCACAAAGATGTTGAGGTTTATGAAGTTACAGATGAGAGTGGAAAATTTATGGCACTTCTTTATATGGACTTCTTCCCACGTGAGAGCAAGAGAGGTGGTGCTTGGATGACATCATTCAAGAGCCAATACACTCAAAATGGTGTTGAAGAGAGACCATTTATCCAAGTTGTTACAAACTTCACAAAGCCAACAGGAGATACACCTGCGCTAATTACATTCTATGAGGTTACAACTCTTCTACACGAATTTGGACACGCTTTGCACGGAATTCTTGCAGAGGGAACTTATGCATCTTTGACAGGAACAAGTGTTGCTCGTGACTTTGTTGAGTTGCCTTCACAAATTATGGAGAACTGGGCATATGAACCTGAATACTTGCAGTCATTTGCGAAACACTACCAAACAGGCGAGGTTATCCCTCAGGATTTGATTGATAAAATTGTTGCCTCTAAAAACTTCTTGGCAGGTTATTCAAGTGTAAGACAATTGAATTTCGGTCTTACAGATATGGCTTGGTATGAATTGACTGAGGTTACAGAGAAGTCAGTTGTTGAGTTTGAGCAAGATGTTCTTAAACCATACGAAATTCTTCCATCTGTAGAGGGTATTGTATTCTCACCTTCATTCACACACATCTTTGCAGGTGGATATTCAGCAGGTTATTATTCATACAAATGGGCTGAGGTTCTTGAAGCAGATGCATTCTCTCTATTTAAAGAGAAGGGTATCTTCAACAAAGAGGTTGCTGAGTCATTCCGCAAAAATATCCTTTCACGAGGCTCTATCGAAGATGCAGATGTCCTATACCGCAACTTCAGAGGTCGTGATCCACAACCAGAAGCTTTGCTTGTAAAGTTGGGTTTGGTTGAATAAGTCTGCTTTTTCTTATAGAGAAGGAGAGGTTGTGACAGTAGAACTTACTCCACTTTATCCCGACAATGTTGAGGAATAAGTAAAAAAGAAAGAGACTGTACCCTTAAAAACTTTAGGATACAGTCTCTATTTTTTTGATACTAACAATCTCTGATAATTAGTAGTTGAATGTAATTGTCTTTTTGATGTCAGGGTGAAGAGAGTTGGCTACAGGACAAGTCTTCGCTGAAGCTTCAATAAGTCTCTTTTGCTGAGGTGTGTAATCGTTTTTAGGGAAATTCAATGTAACAACGATTTCAACAACTCTACGAGGGTTTGTTCCCATAATTTTCTCAATCTCTACAGTTGTACCGTCAATGCTGAATCCATAAGAATTAGCAGAGATGCCCATAATTGTAAGCATACAACTTCCTAAAGATGAGGCGAATAGATCGGTTGGAGAGAAGTATTCTCCTTTACCATTATTGTCAAGAGGTGCATCTGTAATCACCTTATTACCTGATTGTAAGTGTTCTATTTCGGTACGTAAGCCACCTAAATAGAGGGTTTTCATTTTTGTCATAATACTATATTGTTTTAAATTAATTCTGCCATCAAAGTCGCTGATGTACAGGAAGTTACACGTACTGTTGCGTAGTCTCCTGCTTTGTGTTTGTCAGTAGTGAAGACGCAAACCTTATTCTGTGAAGTTCTTCCTATTAGTTGACTTTCAGAACGTTTTGATGCTCCTTCGATAAGCACTTCAAACACCTTGCCAACATCTGCTTTATTGCTCTCTAATGACAACTTGTTCTGTAATTCAATTATCTTGTTCAATCGCTCTGTTTTAACCTCGATAGAGATATCATCTGGGTAGTGGCGTGATGCCTTTGTGCCTGGGCGTTCTGAGTAATAGAACATAAAAGCACTATCGAATTTTACCTCTTCAAATAGCGATAATGTCAATTGGTAATCCTCCTCGCTCTCTCCGCTGAATCCAACAATTACATCGGTAGTAATCGAACAATCAGGAATTAACTCTCTGATAGTAGCAATCTGGCTCAGATACTTCTCTCTGTCATATTTTCTATTCATTTTCAATAGCATATCACTGCTTCCAGATTGAACTGGCAGGTGAATATGTTTGCAGATGTTTGGATATTTTGCCATCATCTTAACAACATCGGCAGTCATATCTTTTGGATGAGATGTGGAGAATCTTACTCGCAAATCAGGTGCAATCTGAGCAACCATTTCGAGCAGTTTTGCAAAGTCCACATTATCATTTTCACTCTCTCCTTTCCAGCGATAAGAATCGACATTTTGACCTAATAGATTTACCTCTTTGTAACCATTTGCGTAAAGTTCTTTTGCCTCTCTGATAATTGTTTGAGGATCACGACTTCTCTCCGCACCACGTGTATAAGGGACTATACAATAAGAACAGACATTATTGCAGCCACGCATAATAGAGATATATGCAGAGACACCGTTTTTGTCCATTCTAACAGGTGTGATGTCGTCGTAAGTTTCTGTTCTTGAGAGCTTTACATCTATTTGTTTGTTGCCTGGGTTAACAGCCAAAAGCAACTCTGGAAGTGAACGATAAGCATCCGGACCAACAACGATATCCACAACAGGATGTTCCAGAAGTTGATCCTTCATTCTCTCTGCCATACATCCGATTACACCAACGATTAACCCTTTTCTTCTCTTCTTCTCCAATCTGAAGATATCTAATCTTCCGAAAATTCTTTGTTCAGCATTTTCGCGGATAGAACAGGTATTTACCAATATCAAATCAGCCTTGCCAATAGAGTCACATAGAGCATAACCACACTCTTGAAGAATGGCCAAGACTACTTCGCTATCATTAACATTCATTTGACAACCGTAGGTCTCAATGAAAACCTGTTTTAATGAGTCATCAACAATTGGTCTGATTGATTTTATTTCTTGTATCATATTCAATTAATTACCTTGCAAAGATATTATTTTTATAACTTTGTGAAATAATAAAAAGCGATTATGAAAAAAATATTTCCATTACTTCTGGTGCTTCTATTGTGTGTTGCTTGTAATGATTACAAAAAGGTAACATTTGAGGATGTTAAACTCTCATCAATCAATATTGTTGGACTTGACAAAGCGAATGTTGGAATTGATGTAATTGTCAATAATCCAACGAAATCGAAGTTTATATTGGATGAAGGTTATGGAGTTTTCTATAAAGATACTACATCTTTCGCGACATTTAATCTACTGGAGGAGAGTGTTGTTGTGCCACACTCTTGTGATACTGTTCCTGTCAATCTTCAATTACAACTGACGAATCCTAAGTTTTTGTTATCTTTGGGCTTGAATTTAGGAGAATTAGATGTAGAAGATTTCTCTCTGGATGCAAATTTGAGAGTAAAAAATGGAGTAGGAGTAGGGAAGAGAGTAAAATTGGAAGATATAAAAGTTAAAGATTTATTAGAGATAGTAAATAAGGGTAAATAATTATGAGAAGGTTTTTATTACTAATTGTTTCAATACTTTTATCCACTTTATCGTATGCACAAAGTGCTGAATCTTATACAATTGAGATTACGGAGAGTGGTGATACTATTTACATATTGCCTCCTCAACTAGATTCCACAATGTTGGGCCGAGACATTGTGTCAGTTATCAATAATGATCTCACTTCTGATATCTCTGTTAGACAATCAGATGAGATTCGTAGCGCCTTCTCTCGTTATAAAAGAGCCAATTCTGAGCGTAAAATTGTTGGTTACAGAATAAGAATCTTTTTTGATAATAGTCAGGATGCCCGTGTGCGGTCATCCGAGGTTGCCTCAGAATTTACCCATACATTCCCATCTATAAGGGTCTATCGTAACTATACTAACCCATATTTCAAGGTTACAGTAGGAGATTTCCGCACTAAATCTGATGCGTTGAAGTTTAAAAAAACATTGGAAGGTCTCTATCCTGCAATGTTTGTTGTCAAAGAGTATATCAATTACCCAGCTTTGTAGTGATGATAGATTGCCGGGCTACGCCCAGCAATGACGTTTTTGACTCCGTCATTCCTCTTTTCCGTCATTCCCGAGCTTGCCTCGGGAATCTGTTGCATTTGTCATTCCAGAACTTGTTTCGGGAATCTGTTTTATGCACATAACCTATTGATGCCAAATAGATTGCCGGGCTACGCCCAGCAATGACGTTTTTATTACGTACAGCAATGACGTTTTTATTACGTACTGCAATGACGTTTTTATTACGCCCAGCAATGATGCTCCTATTTCGTGCGATTTGTCAGATAATTTGTGGATAAAAAAATCCCGCAACTGAGGGCAGTCGCAGGAGTAATTTATATTATATTCTTATAGGAATTATCTATTTTCTTCTTAGAGGGCGTCTCTTCCACCAATTACTGATGCTCTCTTTGGCTGTTTTAAGCTTTTCTCGGAATGGAAGAATGTGACGGTCTGTCTTTTCCGGAAACATATCTCCGATGGTGATTAAAATACCTGTCTCTTCAACACCTCCAAAACCAACATTATCAGCAGTTCCGAAAACTTTCATACTTGGTGACACATTGATATATGAGTTAATCAATGGCGGAACAAATTCTCCGTGATCTTTCAATAGTTTTTGAGTCACTTTATAACCCTCTTTAGAATCCAACCCTTCAAATATTTGAGTATATTCAGGATTATTTTCATCATAAGATAGAGGTTCAATTGCCTCTACAAGATTTTCATTATCCTTGAGGTATCTGTTCATATAATTTAGCAGAATATTTCTCGCTTTTAGATTATATGATTTATACATTGTGACCTTACCAAAAAAGTATAGAATATCCGGATTTTTAACAATCAATGCACCCAGTCCATCCCAAAGATTATCCATTGCGAAAAGCCCTTTTCTGCGCAAAGCGGTTCTCTGATACATTGGTTGTACAAATGATCTTCCCAATTCTATTGTGCGAGGGAAATACTCCTTCATAAATTTATCTGAGAAACGGAATAATTCACTTGTTGCAAGTTTTTCAGGACCAGGTAGCTCCTTACAGTTGTGATATCTATATCCACCCATAATCTCCTGATTTTCAGGGTCCCATACGATAAGTTGCTTGTAAGGGTGAGTCTCATCAATATCAAATTCATCTATATCCATAGATTTACCTGTGCCACCACCTCCCTCTCTGAAAGCGATCTCTCTAAGTCTTCCGATCTCTTTCATTATATTAGGGGAGTCAAAAGCTGTAACTTCATACAAGAAGTTACCACCTTTGCGTGTCTCACCGATAAGTTTGTCTGCAGTTAATTCTGCAATTATAAGCTCTCTATCAATTGGTTTTATTATATCTTCCATTGTATGCTTTTTCTCTAATTATTTCAGTCCATTCAGCATAGGTATGCTCGTTGGTTATTGATTCATATTTAATTGGTTCTCCAATATAAATATCAAATGAGTTATTTAACTGTTTAAACATCTCATCTGGTAGTAATAAAAGTTCAAAATTAAATTTAATCCCTAAAAATTTACGCAAATTGGCGAAATTATAGAAAAAATTTGAGTTTTTTCCATCAAAATAGACAGGTACAATATCTCGTTGGCTATCAATAGCTCTCTTTATAAAACTTTTTCTCCAAGGTAAATCTTTAATCTTTCCTTTAATCTTTCTAGAGCAAAGCCCTGCAGGGAAGTTAAGTATAGGAGTTTCTGATTTATATGCATTGATAAGATTTTCTGCATATTCGTGGCTCATATTGCCATACTTATTTACCGGAATAAAAAGAGGTTTAAGTGGTTTTATATTTGTCAATAGGTCATTGCTAATTGCCTTTACATCTCCAAATTTAGATGCAATAAAGTGCATTAAGATAATTCCGTCAAGACCTCCTAAAGGGTGGTTTGATACAAATATATATCTGCTGTCGGGAGCAAGATTCTCTTCACCGTGAACAGTTACCTTAAAGTTAAAGTGTTCATAGACCTTATTTATAAAATCCAGACCCTCAAGATGACCATATTTAAGAAGGATTTCATTAATCTCATCTTGATGGATAATTCTCTTTAAAAGATTATAGAGAAACTTTGGAACGCGTTTTGCTAACTTCTTGTTTTTGGAAGCAAGAACCTTTTCCACGTCAATGAGAAGTTTTTCATTAGGGTTATCCATAGTATTGAATATTTTCACAAAGTTAAAAAAAATCTTATATTTGTATCGTTATGAAACAATCTTTAACACAAGGATTAACGCAAATACAAAAATTATCTCCTCTTCATATTCAGACGATCAAATTATTGGAGATGACAACTCTTGAACTTGAACAGAGAATTAAAAGGGAGATAGAGGAGAACCCAGTGATTGATGAGGTAATTTCCACTGACGAAGATGGAGAGGAGAGTCAATCGCGAGATATTTCGTTGTCTGAATATGGAGCAGATGACCCTACACCATCATATAAGACAAGAATAAACAATCAAGGTAAAGATATCCGCCCAGAATATGTAACTATCTCTGTGAAAGAGAGTTTCATTGATTCATTAAATAAGCAGCTAGGCTATTATGATATGGATGAAAAGAGTCTTGCAATAGCTAGATTCTTAATTGGGATGTTGGATTCAGGTGGATATTTAAGAGACGATCTCTCTTCTTTAGTGGATAGAATTTCATTTAGATTAAATATTGATACCAATGAAAAGGAGCTTGAACAGATTCTCTCTGTGATACAGACATTCGATCCGGTTGGTATAGGTGCAAGAAATCTTCAAGAGTGTCTTCTACTTCAGTTGCGTGCTAGAAAAGTGACTCCAGAGCAGCAGAATGCTTTATCTATCATTGAGGATTGCTTCCCAGAGTTTGAAAAGATGCACTATGATAAGATTAAATCTAAACTCTCTATTTCGCAGGAGGATTTAAAGTTGGCGATTGACGAAATACGAAAACTTAACCCAACTCCAGGAGGTCAGATTGATGAATCTTATGCAGATCGAGCTCAACAGATTGTGCCAGATTTCTATTTGGATTGTGTAGATGGCAATTTAGAGCTATCTATGCCAAGGTTCTCTATTCCAGAACTGCGTGTAAATCAGCGATATGCAGATATGTTGCTTAAATCTTCTCGCACAAGTGCTGCAGGTAAGGAGGCCGCTGCTTTCGTTAAGCAGAAATTAGATTCAGCAAAGTGGTTTATTGAAGCAATCAAGCAACGTCAGAATACTTTGATGAATACAGTTAATGCAATTATTGATTACCAGAGGGACTATTTTATGGAGGGAGATATTACCAAACTTCGCCCAATGGTTTTGAAAAACATTGCAGAAAAAACGAATCTTGATATCTCCACTATTTCCAGAGTAGTGAGTAGCAAATATATACAAACCCACTTTGGAATATTTAAATTGAACTATTTCTTCTCGGAGGGCTTAATTACTGAGGATGGAATTGAGGTATCAACACTTGTAGTAAAGAGTTTCCTTATCGAAGCAATCAATAAAGAGGACAAGAGTAAACCTTTGACTGATGATGAGTTGGTTGGAGTTTTAGGCGAGTCCGGATTCAAAATTGCTCGCAGAACTATTGCAAAGTACCGCGAGCAACTCAATATTCCTATTTCACGACTTCGTAAGCAATTATAGCTTCTCTCCGTATGCTAAGTCTCCAGCATCTCCCAACCCAGGGACGATGTAGGATTTGTTTGTTAACTCTTCGTCAATGGCACTAACCCAAAGAGTAACTCTCTTGTGAGGAAGATGTTTTGATAAATAATCTATGCTGTATGCACTTGTAATTGGACATACCAAGTGAGTGTGAATAGGTTCACCCTCCTGACATAGTTTTTCGTATGCTAAAACAATAGAAGCGCCTGTTGCCAACATCGTATCTGCAAGAATCAGAATTTTACCTTCAAGTTTAGGAGAACTTGCATACTCGATCTGAATAGTAAATTTATTATCCTTACCATACTTTCTATATGCTGCAATAAATGAATTTTGAGCACAATCAAAGTAGTTGAGTAATCCCTGGTGGAGTGGAAGTCCGGCTCTTAGAATAGTACCAAGCACAATGGTTTGATTACATAATTGAATATTTGCAATGCCGAGAGGAGTCTCTACTTCTGAGGGTACATAATTTAGTGTTTTGCTGATTTCATAGGCGAAAATCTCACCGATTCTCTCCAAATTTCTTCTGAATCTGAGGCTATCTTTTTGGATATTTACATCGCGAATCTCAGATACAAATTGATTTAGAACAGAGTTCTGTTCACCAAGGTTAATAACTTTCATAGTAGGATTGATTAGAATTATTCATCAAATATAGCAATTTTTTATTGATATCCATCTTTATTGAAATCCATTGTCGTTGAAACTGTAATAATTTCCACCACCGATTATGATGTGGTCTGCTAACTCAATATTCAAAACATTGCAGGCTCGTTTGAGATTAAGAGTGAGTTTTTTGTCCTCCTCGCCGGGTATAATCGAGCCGGAAGGGTGGTTGTGAAATAGGATAATGCTACTTGCAAGTCGTTCAATGGCCTTTTTCATAACAATTTTAATATCAACGACTGTTGCGCAGACTCCTCCAATACTAATCCTCTCCTTTGATATAGTTTGATTATGACGGTCAAGAAACACAACCCAGCACTCTTCGTGTTTCAAGTTTCTCAAATAACCAGAGAGAAGCTTTGCAGCATCCATTGAGTTCAAAATTTGTATCCGCTTTGTACTACTCTCATTAATAGTCCTATTGTAAAGAGTTGAGCAGCATTTCAGGATGGTAGCTTTTCTCTCTCCCAGTTTGGAATACTTCTCCAAATCCCTTTCAGTGGAGTCAAAAAGCATATTAAGCGAATTTTCATAGCTAAGAAGTAACTCTTCAGCACAGTTTAGTGATTCAGCATAACCTCCAGGATGGATTAGAATGGTTATAAGTTCAGCGTTAGTAAGAGATTCCACCCCACGACAATTCATCTTCTCTTGTAATACCTTGATTACATTCTCCTTTTTAACTTTACTCATAATGTCAATAAATAAAAAAAAACTTCCCCAAAGATGGAGAAGTTTTCTTTATCTTATTTGTCCCAAACAACAATTTCTTTATAGATTGTTGATGTGAACAGCAAGTCCGCTTTTTAAGTTAGCTGCTTTATTCTTGTGAATAACGTTGATTTTAGCTAATTTGTCAATCATTGAGTAAACCTTAGGTGCGCTAGCTTCTGCTGCCTCTTTATCAGTTGTATTTCTCAACGCTTTGATAGCGTTTCTTGTTGTCTTTGCATAATACTTGTTATGCAATCTGCGTCTTTCGCTCTGACGATGACGCTTGTCTGCTGATGCGTGATTTGCCATTATTTACCTTTTTTATTATTAGTAGTGGGTAGGGGAATCGAACCCCTATTGCAAGAATGAAAATCTTGAGTCCTAACCGTTAGACGAACCCACCAAAACCTTTGACCTAAATCGCTGTTTTGTGATTAGGGAGTGCAAAGGTATGTATTTTTTTTATTGATGCAAATTTTTTTATAATTTTTTTTCAAAAAATAAATCAATTTTTAACTATTTCCACTCATCTTCCCAAGTAAATGAGTAAATAATAGACTCAACTTGCCTTAAATAGTTACGTTTGTCATACTTCGGAGCATATACAAAACATTCAACTGTAATGATCTCGCTTTTATCTTTACTATAGAATGAGTGAGAAACAAAAGGACCACCCATAAAGTCATTTTCTACATCCCAAAGGCCACGAACTTCGGCGAACTCTTTTTTGCCAACTTTTACCCAATTGTAACCAGGAACTACAGCTTTGCTGGTAGTCATATAGCTATTTTGAGTCATTCCAGGAACATTTTCCATTAATACCTGATTTCTCTTCTCAATAATTGAGTTGCAAGTTAAAGTTGCATTGTTATCGTTTGGATATTTGTAGATAAAGACTCCTTGATTTGTAAAATTAGTCTCGTGAGATATCCACATAAAGTTATCTGTTGTCTTCTTTATGCTGTATCCGGTAGGGAAATATGGAGATCCGCCAAATACTTCTGCAACTTTCTCTTTTAGTCCACCAACTTCAAACTCTTTGCAATTACGAATTACTCGATTTCGTTCAGCTTGGTCGAAAATATTTAGCATTTTGGTGCCATTATCTTCAATGAGCTTCATCATAGATAGTACATCTTTCGCTTGAAGTGAAATTACTGTTTGAGGATTTGCCCAAACATTCTCCTGAGCGATAAGTTTATTCTCTGTTACACTCTCGTCAATTTTAACAATGATAATATTTCTATGAAGTTGAAATACTTGTTTAAATGAAGCTTGAGGCACATTAAATAGTGTATAATGTGGTTCAGACTGAGGAAGATAAGGAAAGTCCTTTGCCAGAACGCTTCTCAAAGCAGAGCCCGGCTCCGCCTCCCAATCACCTTTTGATGCAACAACAACGATTTCACCTGCTTTACCACTGATATTTGGTAGTAGAGAACTTGGATCTTGTTTGCAGGATACCAAAGATAATGCTGCAACGACAATCAAAAGCAAATTTCTTAATTTCATATACATATATTTTATATAATAACTAAACTCAAAAATAATAAAATTATCTGAATAAACTGATAATATCATTACCAAATGCCAGAATCATTATTCCGAACAATATAAACATACCAACCATCTGTGCTATCTCCATAAATTTATCACTAGGTTTTCTTCTTGTGATAATTTCATAGAAAAGGAATAGAATATGTCCTCCATCGAGTGCAGGGATAGGGAGTATGTTTAGTACTGCCAACATAATTGATAGCCAGGCAGTTATGCTCCAGAAGCTTTGCCAGTCCCAAGTTGATGGGAAAATCGAACCAATTCTGATAAAACTGCCGACAGACTTATATGCCTCTGTCTTTGGAGAGAATATCAGACCAAGTTCTTCAACATAGTTTTTAGTAGTTACCCACGCCTTTTTTGCCCCGGCTCCAACTGAGCCTAGAAGAGAGTAGGATTTGGTTGTAATATTAAAGATTTTGCTCATATCTCCGTCAAGCATTACCTCAATTCGTCCTACCGAATCTACTGCTAACGGTATTTGTAATGAGTCTCCTGAACGAAGCACTGTTGCTGTAATTGTTTGAGATTTAAGGTTTTGCAAGGTTTTTTGAATCTCTTGAGTGATAAACATTTCCTCTCCGTTTATAGCAACTATCTCATCACCAGGAATAAGGCCTGATGAAGCATTAAGAGAACTATCTGGAACCTCACCAACTATAAATGGAAATGCCAAGCCGAACATTCCGGGTGTATTTAGTGCCTTTGGGATATAGCTTTCGTCCAATGCAATGGTAATAGTATCGTTACCTCTTAACACTTTTGCCTCTTTTGCTTGAGAACGAACCATATCAATTTGGAGATTGTTGAAATTATCTGTTGCAACACCATCAAAACTTATAATCTTGTCACCATTTCTGAATCCCATTTCATAGGCCAAATCATTGACATATACTCCATATTTTGCCTCTTCATTCTTTAAATACTCCTCGCCCCAAGTGAAAAGTGTCGCACTATAAAGAAGGATAGCAAGTATCAAGTTGAAAAAGACTCCACCAAACATAACAAAAAAGCGTTGCCAGGCCGGTTTACTGCGAAATTCCCAAGGTTTAGGTTCCTCTTTCATCGCCTCCTTATCCATAGATTCATCAATCATTCCGGCAATTTTACAATATCCACCCAACGGAAGCCATCCAATACCATACTCAGTATCGCTGTTTTTTGGCTTAAACTTAAAAAGTGCAAAACCTGCATCAAAGAAGAGATAAAATTTTTCTACTTTGATTTTAAACAATTTTGCGAAGAAAAAATGTCCAAATTCGTGGACTAAAACGAGAATTGACAAGGCAAGAATAACTTGCACTATTTTTAGTAATACTACCATTTATATAAATTTTTAACTAATTCTTGGGAAATTTTCTTTGCTTCAAAATCTGTGCTATAAATATCATCCAATGTTGGATTTTGGATAAAATGACACTTTTCCAAACATCTCTCTATCAAAAGAGGAATTTGCCAAAATGCAATTTTTCCATCACGAAGGGCTTGGACGGCAACCTCATTGGCAGAATTCATTGCACAAGGGATATTTCCCCCTTTCTTTATTGATTCATAAGCTATTCTAAGAGCTGGAAACTTCTGAAAATCAGGACTTTGGAAGTGTAATGCTCCAATTTTTGAAAAATCTAATCGCTTGGTGTTCAGAGGCAATCTGTATGGATAACTGAGAGCATACTGAATCGGAAGACGCATATCTGGATTACTTAATTGCGCCATTACAGAGCCATCTTCAAACTGAACCATCGAGTGAATTATGGATTCAGGATGGACAACTATCTCAATTTTGTCAGGCGAGATGTCAAAAAGCCATTTAGCTTCAATCATTTCTAATCCTTTATTCATCATTGAGGCAGAATCTATTGTTACTTTAGCCCCCATTTTCCAACGAGGATGATTTAAAGCCTCTTTTAGAGAAGCATTACGTATCTCTTCGATGCTTGAATTGAGAAATGGCCCTCCAGATGCTGTGAGAAGGATTTTTTCTATATTTGATCTCTCCCCTTGGATGGCCTGGAAGATTGCTGAATGTTCTGAGTCAACAGGTAGAATTGCACAATTATTTTTTAGTGCTGCTTCTTTTACAATAGATCCGGCGGCAACAAGTGTCTCCTTGTTGGCCAAAGCAATGTTTTTGCCTGCATTTAAGGCAGCAAGCGTAGGTTTTAATCCACTGAATCCAACCATAGCCGCCACTACAATATCCACATTGTCTCCTTTAACTAAATCACATACAGAGTTAATTCCAGAGAAGACTTTAATTGGTTGATTAAAAAGAGCTTCTGATACTTCTTTGTATTTATCGTGATTGCAAATTACAACATTGTTTGGTTGGAATTTAATTGCCTGTTCAATAAGTAATTCGGCACTATTGTTGGCTGTAAGTAGTTCAACTTCAAATAGTTCCGAGTGTTTCTCTATTACGTCAAGAGTTTGTGTTCCTATAGAACCGGTAGATCCTAAAATCGCGACCTTAATCTTATCCATACTATTAGAAATTTATATAGTGAGTAGGGTCAATTGCTTCTCCTCCGTGCCAAAGTTCAAAGTGAAGGTGTTCTCCTGTAGATAGTTTTCCTGTATTACCTACGATTGCAATAGGTGTTCCTGCTTCAATTTTGTCACCGGTACTTTTTAATACTCTTTCAGCGTGTTTATATATCGAAATTAAATTATTGTCGTGCTGAATCTGAATTGTGTATCCTGTTTGATCATTCCAGTCAGCGCTAATTACGGTGCCATCAAGAATGGAGTATATAATACTTCCCTTAGGTGCAGCAACATCAATGTATGGATGATTTATTGACAAGTTAAAGGGCTCTGTAATAACGCCCTGTATTGGTTTGAAAAAGTGAAGACCCTCAATCTGCTCAATCTTTTTACTATTTATTGAGATAGAGAATTGTTCTTGTTTCCGAATCTCCTCTCGAAGAAGGGAATCATCTTTAGCAGAGATAGTTCCTTTCTCTTGAAGAGAAACAGCTCCACTTCTTTGAGTTATGAGACTATCTATGCTGAGAGGAGTCTCTCCTTGCGCAATTCGTTGTATGTTAGACACTTGCAATTCCCATATTTTAATTTCATTCTTAAGAGAATCGATAGTTAGACTATTTTGAATAGCTATCATTCTACTATTACTGTCTGGGTAGCCGGGTATGATATTCTTAATAGGTGTGAATGCAATTAGACAATATATTGCCATCCCAAAAAGTATAAAAATTGAGATGATAATCGTTAAAAATTTATTGCGATTCCCTTTTATAGAAAAGAGCTCTTTGTGGTGTTCATCCAATATGACCAGCTTCATTTTGGAGCTTTTACTCTTCTTATTATTAGATGAATTTTGTATTTTTGACATATAAATAATTAAATTTGCAAAATGGATATTAGAATAATTGGAATAGATTATGGGAGAAAACGTGTGGGATTAGCGGTCAGTGATCCGCTAAGAATTTTTGCGTCAGCTCTTGAAACTGTTCCATCTGCAAAGATAATAGATTATCTCAAAACATACTCTCAAAATGTTCAAGTAGAGAGATTTGTGGTGGGCTATCCAATGAATATGAACAACAAACCATCAGAGGCTGCTAAAGATGTGAATGTTTTTCTCAAACAGTTGCAAAAACACTTTCCAAATATCCCTGTAACACTTGAAGATGAGCGTTTTACATCAGTATTGGCACATCGTTCTCTGATTGATAGCGGAGTGAAAAAGATGGATAGAAGAGATAAAAATGCCGTTGATAAAGTGAGTGCGGCTCTTATTTTGCAAACCTATTTGGATAGAAAAGATTTTGAAAGATAGAATATGATTTTACCAATTTATTTATATGGTTCTCAAGTTTTGAGAGCAAAAGCACAAGATGCTGATCTTGAAAAAAAAGAGGAAATACTTCAATTAATCAGCGATATGAAAGAGACAATGTTGAACGCTGATGGTTGCGGTTTAGCGGCACCACAGGTGGGTGTCTCTCAGCGTATTGTAATTGTTGATGGAAGAGATCTTGCAGATAGGTTCCCGAATCTTAAAGATTTCACAAGAACTTTGATCAATCCGCAGGTAATTTGGGAGAGCGAAGAGACTGCAGAGTATGGGGAGGGCTGTTTAAGCATTCCAAATGTTGATGCAGATATTACTCGTCCGGCAAGTCTGAAGGTTCGTTACATTGACGAAAATTTCAATGAACAGGAGGAACTTTTCGAAGAGTTTGCAGCCAGAATGGTGCAGCACGAATTAGACCATTTAGACGGAATTGTCTTTACGGATAGAGCTTCTCAAATTCGTAAAAAGATGATTGCCAAGAAGCTATATGGTATTTCTAAAGGTTGTGTAAGGACACATTATAGAGTAAAAACAGATAAAAAATAGATATTATGGGAGCATTCCACGCATACGACATCAGGGGTATTTACAATGTAGATTTTGATAAATACACCGCCTATAAAATAGGATTTTTTTTACCTGAATTATTAAAAGCGGACAAGGTACTTCTTGGAAGAGATGTAAGACTATCTTCAGATGAGATTTATGATGCTGTTGTAGAGGGAGTTACTGATGCTGGTGCCGATGTTTATGATTTAGGACTATCAACTACTCCAATGGTCTATTTCGCCACCGCGAGGTATGGCTTTGATGCTTCAATTCAAATTACAGCGTCGCACAATGCCAAAGAGTATAATGGTATGAAGGTTTCACGTACCAATGCTTTACCTGTTGGTTTAGATACCGGTCTCGGAGAGATAAAGAGATGGATAGAAGAGGGACGTCAGATGAAGATAGAGAAAGAAAAGGGCAAGGTTATCAAATTTGACAAAAGAGATGACTACCTAACATTCCTTAATGGATATAAAGAGGATTATTCAAATCTGAAGATTGGAATGGATCTATCCAACGGAATGGCAGCTCTGTTTGTTAAAGATATTTTTGGAGATCAGCCGCTCTATATCTTTGATAAAATGGATGGTAATTTTCCTAATCACGAGCCAAATCCTCTTGTTGAGAAGAATAGGGAAGATCTTAAAAAATTAGTTCTAGATAATGGCTGTGATGTTGGTGTAATATATGATGGGGATGCCGACAGGGTTATGTTTATTGATGAGAATGGAAGATTTATATCTCCAGATTTGATGATTGCGTTGTTAGGACACTATTTTCTTGAAGAAAAAGGCGAGAAAGGTGCTGTGCTTCAAGATATTAGAAGTTCTAAAGCTGTCGGAGAATATCTTACTCCAATGGGAGCTGAGATGCACACTTGGAGAGTTGGAAGGGCATTTGCAGCCCATAAATTGCGTGAATTGAATGGTGTTTTCGGCGGAGAATTGGCCGGACACTATTATTTTAGAGATTTCTACTATTCTGATAGTGGTATTTTAGCATCTTTGTTAATACTGAATGTAATTGCGAAGTTGAAAAATCAAGGTCTGTCGCTATCGCAACAGATTTCAAGAATTGAAAAGTATCAAAATTCAGGCGAAATCAATTTTAAGATTGAGTCCAAAAAAGAGGCAATGGATGCAGTTCGCGACTATTTTACATCACAAGAACAACCAACAGCTTCTTTCGATTTTGATGGATACAGGGTGGAATTTAACGATTGGTGGTTCAATATAAGGCCTTCAAATACAGAACCTTACCTTAGATTTCTCTGTGAGGCCTCAACTAAGGAGTTATTAGACCAGAAAGTGTCAAAAACAAAAGAAATAATTAATAATTTTAAATAAGAAAATAATGAATCTCAAAAAAATCTGTTTGATGCTGACTCTATTTTTGGCATCATTTCTCTCATTAAGTGCTCAAATAACACAGCCGGTATCTTGGAGTATATCTTCAAACGATTTGGGGGATAATCAATACGAAATTGTATTAACAGCAGAGATAGAACCATCTTGGCATATCTACGATTTGGGCCCCTATCAAGGAGGACCAAATCCAACTGCACTTACCTTTGAATTATCAGAAGAGTATGAGTTGATAGGGGAACCATACATAAAATCTCAGGTTAAGAGAGGATATGATGAGGCATTTGAAATGGAGATAGGGACTTGCGATTCCCCTGTTATAGTTGCACAAAAGATAAAAAGAGTATCAGAATATGAGACTATAATAAAAGTAACAGTAGAGTGGCAAGCTTGCAATCACGGCTCTTGTATCCCTCCGGAAGAAGAACTTTTGAAAATTACATTAGCTGGAGAGAAGAATCCTGCCGTAGTGCAATCTGTTGATAATCAAAATGTTGCAAAACAAGATGCTTCAATGACGACTCCAAAGAAGAAGAGTTCGTTGTGGGCAGTAATCCTTGAAGCCATACTTTGGGGTTTTGTTGCTTTGGCTACGCCTTGTGTCTTCCCAATGGTGCCAATGACTGTTTCATTCTTTTTGAAAAGTGGACAAAATAAGTCAAAAAGAAGAGGCCGTTTCATGGCTGCATTCTATGGATTGTCAATAGTAGGCCTATATACTCTACCTATTGCACTTATTATTCTTATTACATATCTGGTAGGTGGAAATGCTATTACAGCCGATATATTTAATTGGCTATCAACACATTGGTTGCCAAATATAATATTCTTCCTTGTCTTTATGGTCTTCGCTGCTTCTTTCTTTGGAGCTTTTGAGATAGTTCTTCCATCAAAACTTGTAAATAGTTCTGACAAAAATAGTGATAAAGGGGGATTGGCAGGTGTATTCTTTATGGCATTGACATTGGTTTTGGTCTCATTCTCTTGCACCGGTCCAATTGTTGGTACAGTTTTGATTAAATCTACAAGCGGAGAGATTTGGGAGCCAATTATTACAATGCTTGCATTCTCCATAGCTTTTGCATTGCCATTTACACTATTTGCATTTGTGCCATCCTTGTTGAAAAACCTACCTAAGTCGGGAGGATGGCTTAATACAGTTAAGGTAGTGCTCGGTTTTGTTGAATTAGCTCTTGGTATGAAATTCTTGAGTGTGGCTGACCAAACTTATCACTGGGGTCTTTTGAATAGAGAACTTTATTTGGCAATATGGATAGTAATATTCTCATTATTAGGTCTTTACCTATTAGGAAAACTGAGATTTGCACACGATACTCCTTCAGATCATATATCTGTTAAAAGATTATTCGGTGCAATTATTTCATTTGCCTTCGTTGTCTATATGATACCAGGAATGTGGGGTGCTCCACTTAAAGCACTATCCGGATATTTGCCTCCAATTACTACACAGGAGTTTGTTATAACCAATAATCCGGCTCCCGTTGTGGCACAGGATAACGGAGAGATTGTAAAACCAAAATATAGTGAATTTCTACATCTTCCACACAATCTTGTAGGTTTCTTTGATTATGATGAGGCCTTGGCATACTCTAAGAAGGTAGGTAAACCGCTATTTGTTGATTTTACAGGCCACGGATGTGTTAATTGTCGTGAGATGGAGATGAGAGTTTGGTCAGATCCGAGAGTGCTAAATCTATTGCGAGAAAAATTTGTAATCGTAGCTCTATACGCAGATGATAAAAAGGTTGTAGATAAGGAGGATTGGGTTACTCTTGATGATGGAAAGGTTCTTAAAACTTTAGGTAAAATCAATTCTGAATTTGCAAGAAGAAAGTTCAATGTAAATGCCCAGCCATTCTATGCAATTTTAGGCCCTGATGAGGAACCAATAGCCACTCGAGGATATAATCTTGATGTTGAGGGATTTATAGAGTTTTTGGAAACAAAATAGATGTAAAAAAATCTGGTTTCATTACGAGACCAGATTTTTTTATTACGATAACCGTAATTTTTTTTGAAGAAAATGGAAGTATTTTGGTGTTTTTAACAATATATACATTCAATAAGGTAGAGGATATTTTGTGCGCTTCGCCAGCAATGATGGATCCGTTCTACTTAAGTATCTTGATTACCCGATCAATAACACCATTTATCTCTGCTGAAATCTTTGATTTATAAATAATTACAACTCCCAAAGAGACAATAATTCCACTACGCAGAATCCCTTCAATAAAGGATAACAATAAATGATTTATCTCTAAAGACATTATATTCGGTGTAATGAATTTAATCCATAAACTATTAACATAGAATAGAATACAAATTAAAATGATAGATATCAATAATCTTTTGGAGAAAGGAGTAGTCTTTGTGGTGAAATAGGAAATAATCAATAGCAGAATATAGTACACCACATAAGCAACAAGTGTAGCTATGGCAGCCCCATCTATTCCCCAAATAGGAATCAATTTGTTGTTCAAAACGATAGATACTGCCGTTAAAATAAAGTAAAGTGGTAGTGAAAAGTAGTAATGTTTTGAGTAACTTAACGCGGAAGTGGATATGTTGAATGTTGAGTTAATCAATCTTGAAAGGGATAGAAAAAGAACAACAGTTTTTGCTACCGAGTATTGTTCCCCATTTGGAAGAAGTTCAAAGAAGAGATCAATGTTCATCCAAATAATCAAGAAAATGAATGCTCCCACGATAAACTGATGTAGTGATACCTTTTTTGTAAGATTGTTTGCCTCGTCAATATTCCTCTCTTTCATTGCTTGAGCAAGGAGTGGCTGTGTAATAGAACCTAAAGATCTATATGGTATTTCTATGACAGAAGCGACAAAAGTTGCTATTGTAAGGACACCTGTTGCTCTTAATCCAAGTTTGGCACTTACGAAAAATGTATTGATACTTGGAGTGATAGCGGATCCTAAAGCGGAAACAACAAGAAATAGTGTGTATAGGATATACTCTCGTTTAAGAGACTTGCTTATGAATCTGAAGTCTGGCTTGAAGGAGACTCTTTTCAGTTTGAGTAAGTACCAGATGTTCAATAATGTGGCAATGGCATATGTGCCACAAAGACCAACCATCAGCCCATCAATGGAGATAATCTTGAAGCCATATAAGAGATACACTCCGAGAAGTAAAACTCTGATACCAACTTCACGAATAAACCTTGGTATAACTATTCTCTGCAGCACATTGGAATTTACCTCAAAAACGGCTGTGTAGAGCATACAGAGGGCCATTGGAATTACTAAATAGTAGTAATCTATGAAGAGTGGAGACTTCGCTGAAAAGAGATTCTCAATAGGGACTCGGAATATTAAATAGAGTATTGCGAAAATCACAAAGCCAATGAATGGAACAGCTATTGTCCAGAAAAAGAAGCCGTGATCTTTGCTCTCTTCATCTTTAAAATGGGGGTAAAACCTCATTACAGAGGCATTAGTGCCAAGTTGTGCAAGACCGGCAAAGAGAGTGGCTGCCTCAATAAAGACACGTGTCAGACCAATCTCTTCGGCAGTAAGAAGTCTAGTCAGTATAAAGAATGTCGTAATAAATCCTATTGCGACACCAAAATAACTGGCAATAGTCCCCTTTATGCTTTGTCTTACTACAATCCCCATTTTACTTTCTCTCCTTTCTTAAACTTCTGATAATTGAATAAATAGCAATAGCTGCGACCAAACTATAAACAATAAATACCATTACAATGGATATATTGTCTTTCTTGATAACGGAATCAGGAACAAACTCAAAACGAACTGTATGTTCACCTGCCGGAATGTTTACTCCCCTTAGCAGGTAATTAACTCTGAAATGCTCGACAAATTCTCCGTCAATATATGCTTTCCATCCGTGAGGATAGTATATATCGGAAAATACTGCAGTTTTTGCTACTGATGATGAAGTTGCATATTCGAGTTCAACAGGAGAGTATTTAGTCAATACAATATTTGCACTGCTATCCTGTGGAGTACTCTTATTCTCAATATATTTTGCAAAAGTTGAGTCAGTTACAGCTTCGCGACGTAAGTCTATAGTGTTTAGTGCATCAGACTCCTCTCTGGCACTATTAACAATATGAACCTCATCTACAAACCATCCATTTCCAAAATGATCAGGATTATACTGAGAATGAGGAATACCATCTTCTCCTATTACTATTAAATACTTGGTATTCAACATATTATAAACATTAGCGTGCATCTTTGAAAGGTGCTCGTCTATAAGATCTTGATATCTCCTCAATTTTGCAGCGTGGTATCCACCTATTGAGTGAAGTCTGTATGATGTACGTGAGTCGTTAAATGTGTTTGATGTAGTATTAAAGACTCTGAAATATAAGTCATCATCTTTGAGAATCTCCTCTTCGTATGGCTGGATTGCGAAATACTCTCTATCCTTACTTGTACCTACAAAATTATCATCATTGAAGAATCTTTTATCGACAACAAACATATCAGATAGTATAAGTATTCCTAAAATCGGAACAAATAGTTTGAATTTTAACTTCTCTGTCGCAAAGAACCAGATTGCAGCTGCTCCAAGTAGTATAAAAATCAATGATCTGAAAGCATCTCCACGCAACATCGCTTCTCTATCCTCTAATAGGGCAGAAATAAACCAATTTGGCATTTGTTGCAGAGTGTGAGCATCATAAGAGGATGTAAAGGATAGGAACATAGGTCCAAATAGAGCAACAATAAGGCATAGACCTCCTGTAATAATTGTGGAAACCTTTATGGCCTTGAATATTTCCTCTTTGGAAACTCTCTTATCCATTATCTCTTTAATGGCAAGAAATCCTAACAAAGGCATAGCGATTTCAGCGACAATAAGAGCCGAAGATACAGCTCTGAATTTGTTGTATAGAGGAAAATAATTAAAGAAGAATTCAGTCAGAGGCATAAAATTCTTACCCCAAGATAGCATAATTGAGAATAGTGTAGCTATTAGAATAGCCCATTTGTATGGACCCTTAACCAGCATTAAACCCATAATGAATAGAAGGCAGACAATAGCTCCGACATATACAGGTCCCGAAGTAAAAGGTTGCTCTCCCCAGTAGGTAGGGGCACTTTCTGCAATCGATTTGGCATCTCTCCTGTTTACTCCGGCTTCGACCATAGTCTTGTAAATGTGGGAATTCTCTCCCAAATTGTACGAGGAGCTACCTCCCATAAAGTTAGGGATAAGAAGGGTCATCGTTTCATTTATACCATAGCTCCATTGAGTAGCATATTCAAGGTCTAATCCTTTGCTATCCTTTTCATTTTCAGATACTTGTTCTAAGTCCGAATGGCCTCCGCGAATGGTCTCGCTCATATATTCGAGATTTCCAGAGAGAGCGCTATACTTGGTGCCTGCGCCGATTGCAACGCAGATTACAAAGAGTGCAAGAGCTATAAACAACTCTTTAATCCTTTTCTCTTTGATATGAATAAACACCTCTGCCACACCAAAAAGAGCAAGCATCAAGAAGATGTAATATGTCATTTGAGGGTGATAAATAATGCCAACTGCAGAGTAAATCAATGTTAAAATAGTTCCCCACAGATACTTCTTTCTGAACATTAAGACAAATCCAGCTATAACAGGAGCTAAATATCCTAATGCCAATACTTTACTATTGTGCCCAGCTGCAATTATTATAAAGAAATATGAAGAAAATGTAACAGCAATCGCTCCCACAATAGATAGCCACTTATTGATATTGAAACTCCTCATTAGGATAAAGAATCCTAATAGATATCCAATCAACATTCCTATTACAGATCCAAAAAAGAGATGTCCCAAATCTCTTAATGGTGCCATATAAAAAGCCGCTTTTGATGTGGCATTTATCTGGTAGGTGGGCATACCGCCGAAGATAGAGTTTGTCCAATATGCAATCTCTCCTGTCTCTTCGTAATATTGATTGATTTCATTTGCCGTTCCCTCCCATAGGTATCGGTCACTTTGTGCCACTACTTTTCCCTGAAGCACCGGTTTGCAATAAACAAATGCAATAATTATAAAAATAGCTATAGCACAAATGTAAGGTAATCCCTTTTTGAATATTGAATTAAAGTCTGACTTCATTATGTACAATTACAATATTATAATAAACTTTCTCCCTCTTTTAATTTTTTATATATCTGCTGAGCTGTGAAGAAGTCCAACTCAGTATCTATGTCAATTCCTTCAATGTCAGATGTTTCCACGAATTTTGGATTGTGTCCGATAATGTTTTTATTCTTTATTAAATTCTCTTTGGTTACTACAGTAACACCAAAATTCAGTGCAACTATATCAGGTAGATTTTGTGAATTAGGTGCATTTTTTGGATCATAATTAATAGCCTTGCCATCTAACCAAAGAAATTCTTTAACTTTCGATACGGTGGAGACGCAATCTAAATCTTTTCCTTCCAGGAAGAGTTTGATACATTTTTCGTAACTCTCGACACTTACAAATGGTGATGTCACAGGAGAGTAGATAAATATATCAGTCTCTGTGGTCTTGCCGAGATGTTCAAAGAAATCACTGCCAGAGCAAGCAGATGAGGCGTAATAATCCTCTCTTCTGTGATATTTGATACCCTCTCTTTTGGCAATTTCAATTGCCTCCTCTGAGTCTGTATTGACCACGATTTCGTCAATTAGTGAGACCTTTTTCAAGGTTTCAATCTTCAGTTCCAATAGAGAGATAGGAGACTCTTCTGTGCCGAAATTTCTTAAATTCTTATTTTTTACCCTTTGGGAGCCCTTCCTGATAGGGATTACCGCAGTTATTTTTTTCATATTTACAATTATTATAACCTACAAATATAGTTATTATCCTAATCATCATCAAAATTACAGAGTCATAACATAATTATTAAATATGCAAGAGTAGTTTCTTGAGAAAAAATTTTGTGTGCAAAAAATTAGTTGTATATTTGCAGGCCTTTTCTCGTGAAGATAAGGAAGTTATGTAGTTATTAACTTTTAAAAATTAGTCAAAATGGCTGTTAAAATTCGTTTATCACGCCACGGAAAGAAAAATTATGCATTCTTTCACATCGTGGTAGCTGACTCACGCGCACCTCGCGATGGTCGTTACATTGAACAAATCGGTTATTACAATCCAAACACAAACCCTGCAACTATCGTTCTTGATGGTGACAAGGCTCTTGATTGGTTGAACAAAGGTGCACAACCTACCGATACAACTCGTCGTATCCTTTCTTACGAAGGAGTTCTTCTTAAAAAACACCTTCAAGGTGGTGTTAAGAAGGGTGCTCTTACTCAAGAACAAGCTGATGCTAAATGGCAAGCTTGGAAATTAGAGAAAGATGCAAAAGTATCATCAAAGAAACAAAGCATCGCTAAGAATGCTGCTGAGTCTAAGAAAAATGCTTTAGCTGAAGAGGCAAAAGTTAACTCTGAAAGAGCTGAAGCTATCGCTAAGAGAAAAGCTGAAGAGAGAGAAGCTGCTGAAGCTGCTGCTCGCGCTGAAGCTGAAGCTGCTGCCGCTGCTGCTGAAGAAGCTGCTGCGCCTGCTGAAACTCCAGAAGCTTAGTATTGTGGCAATTAAGGTATTAAAATCGTATGGCACGCAAGGTGATGTGATTATATCTATCACCGGAAATTTGTCAAAAGATATTAGTACAAGTGAACCGGTATTCATCAATTTTGATGAACTTCCGGTTCCTTTTTTTATTGAAAAAATTGAGCAAAAGGGTTCTTCGAAATATCTTGTAAAGTTAGAAGATATAGATACATTTGCTCAAGCAGAGGAGATTGTTGGTCGTGAAATCTACCTAAATGATTCAATGTCAGATATTTACGAGTACGACGACGATGGCGGAATTGAAGATGGAGATTATAATCTTGAGGCTCTTGTTGGTTTCAAACTTCATAATCAAGAGAATGAATATGTAGGTGTAATCTCTGGCTATTATGATATTCCTAATAACCCTTGCCTTGAGGTAAGAAGCAATGATGAAAGAGATATTATTATACCTCTTCACGATGATCTGATACTTGACTTCAAATCCCGCAAGCGAATTCTTAAATTGCAAATCCCAGAAGGTCTGATATAATCTACCTAAAATAGCATTAACTATTTCTTTTTCAATCATTCTTTTTGTTATTTTTGTAAAAAATAAATAGTTATGCTAAATCATAAATCGGTGCTGATTACCGGAGGTACAGGTTCTTTCGGTAAAATGTTTGTAAAGACAATACTTGAGAGATATCCTCAAGTTAAGCGTATTGTGATCTACTCTCGTGGTGAGTTGAAGCAGTATAATATGATGCAACAATATCCAAAAGATAAATATCCTCAACTAAGATTTTTTATTGGAGATGTAAGAGATGGAGAGAGACTTCTTCGTGCTTGTGAGGGTATAGATGTAATTATACACGCAGCAGCTATTAAGCAAGTAGATACAGCAGAATATAATCCTGATGAGTGTATCAAAACCAATATAGGAGGTGCTGAAAATGTTATTAATGCTGCCTTAAAGGCTGGTGTTCAGCACGTTGTCGCTCTTTCAACAGATAAGGCCTGCGCTCCAATCAACCTATATGGTGCAACTAAACTATGTTCAGACAAACTTTTCGTTGCTGCAAATAATATCAGTGGTTCAAAAAATATCAAATTTTCAGTTGTAAGATATGGAAATGTAATGGGTTCAAGGGGTTCAGTGATTCCTTTCTTTATCTCAAAGAGAGATCAAGGTGCAAGCGAATTACCTATTACAGATATGAGAATGACAAGATTCAACATATCTCTTGAAGCAGGTGTAGATTTGGTAATGTTTGCAATAGGACATCATTTAGGAGGTGAGATATTCATTCCGAAAATTCCATCATATAAGATTGGTGATGTTGCTACAGCTATTGCTCCGAATATCAAGCAGGTAGAGATAGGTATCCGCCCTGGCGAAAAGCTTCACGAAGAGATGATAACAGCAACCGATGCGCTCAATACCATTGATTTGGGAGAGTATTATGCAATCTTACCATCTGTTTCGTTTAAGCACCAAAAGGATGAGTATATCAAACATCACAATGCTGTAATGGTGCCTGAAGGATTCCACTATAGCTCTGATTCAAATGACCAATGGGAGAGTGTTGAAAGTATCAGAGAGAAAATCGTTGAGTTTGTAGATCCAAATTTTACAGTTTAGATATGAAACCAATTTCATACGGCAGACAATCTATTACTGATGAAGATATTCAATCAGTTGTAGATACGTTGAAATCCGATTATCTGACTCAAGGTCCAAAGGTTGCAGAATTTGAGAGAGAATTTGCAAGGGCGATAGGAGCAGAGTATGCAGTTGCAGTATCAAATGGTACTGCAGCTCTTCATTTGTGTGCAATGGCCTTGGGAGTTGATTCACAGACAAATGTAATTGTTACTCCATTGACCTTTGCTGCCTCTGCCAACTGTATAAAATATTGTGGAGGAAATGTTCACTTCTGCGATATAGATAGTGAGAATTATCTAATGGATTTGAACAAATTAAGGAAGATGCTGGAAGATGCTCCAATGGGTTTTTATAAAGGGGTAATTCCTGTCGATTTTGCTGGTTATCCCATTCATTGTCAGGAACTTAGGAAAATTGCTGATGAATACGGACTTTGGATAATAGAAGATGCCTGTCACGCACCTGGAGCATATTTTGTGGATTCTGATGGTAAAAAACAGTTCTCCGGTAATGGTGTTTTTGCAGATTTAACCTGCTTCTCATTTCATCCTGTGAAGCATATTGCCACAGGCGAGGGAGGTATGATTACAACAAATAACCCCGAACTCTTCAAAAAGGTATCTCTATATAGGACACACGGTATCACCAAGGATGTTGAATTGATGAGTCAGAATCCGGGAGGTTGGTACTACGAGATGCAAGAGCTTGGTTATAACTATCGGTTGAGTGATATTCAAGCTGCATTAGGCCTTTCACAACTTATGAAACTTGATCAAAGTTTGATTAGACGAAATGAGATTGCTGCCCGATACAATAGTGCATTTGCCGGTATAGATGCAATAAAAACTCCTAAAGTTGCAGATGGAATCTATCACGCTTACCATCTGTATGTTATCCAGGTCGAAGATAGGTTAGGTCTATATAATTACCTGAGAGAGAATAAGATTTATGCACAAGTCCATTATATCCCTGTGCATTTGTTGCCATATTACAAATCTCTTGGTTCTATAGAGGGTGATTGCCCTGTTGTAGAGAATTATTACCAACATTGTTTGAGTCTCCCTATGTTTCCTACATTAACAGATGAAGAGCAACAATATGTAATTGAGAAGGTTTTAGAATTTGTTAAGTAATCGGGAACATTATGAAAAGTTTAGCAATAATACCAGCCAGAGGTGGCAGTAAGCGTATTCCAAGAAAGAATATAAAGGAATTTATGGGTAGGCCAATAATTGCCTATTCTATAGAGGCAGCCATTAATTCGGGACTTTTTGATGAAGTTATGGTCTCTACTGATGATCTGGAGATTGCTCAAATAGCGCGAGAGTGTGGCGCTAAAGTTCCATTTTTGAGAAGTGCTGCAACCTCTAATGATTATGCAACAACTGCTGATGTTTTGGTTGAGGTGATTAATGAGTATGCAGTAAGAGGCGAACATTTTGACACATTCTGCTGTCTATATCCGACAGCCCCTTTTGTTACGTCAGAGCGATTGCAGGAGGCATTAAAGATGATTACAGGTGATGTTGAGTCTGTTTTTACAGCAGTACGTTATTCATACCCCGTGCAGAGATCTTTGAGAATTATTGACGGTCGTGTCTCAATGGTTGCTCCCCAATACCTAAATAGCAGATCTCAGGATTTAGAGCCGATATACCACGATGCAGGGCAGTTTTATATGGCTAAAACTCAAAGATATATGGAGGATAAGACTTTTTGGGGAGAGCATTGTGCAGCAGTTATTTTGTCTGAACTGGAGGTACAGGATCTTGATACAGAAACCGATTGGAAATTAGCGGAATTGAAATATAAACTGATACACAACTTGTAATGAAGCGTAAAATCTTTTTTCGAGCAGATGCCGCCGCACATATTGGTTATGGCCATTTTGTGCGTAGTTTGGCCCTTGCAGATATGTTAAAAGATGATTTCGATTGTACCTTCTTTACAATGTCTCCAACAAAGTATCAGCAGGAGGAGGTGGCAAAGGTTTGCAAATTAGTTTCACTTCCATCAGACGATTCTCGCTTTGATATCTTCCTTGGGATGATTTCCGGAGATGAAATAGTGGTATTGGATAACTATTACTTTTCCACTGAATATCAGCAACTTATAAAGCAAAAGGGTTGTAAATTAGTATGTATAGATGATATTCACGACAAGCATTACCTTGCAGATGTTGTGATAAATCATACTCCGCTTGACGCTTCATATTTTAGTGTGGAGCCATATACTAAACTCTGTTTGGGGTTGGATTGGGCTCTGCTTCGAAGACCTTTTTTAGATCCCGTAGATTTAAGTAAAAAGGAAGCAGGACATTGGTTAATTGCCTTTGGGGGCAGCGATTATTACAATTTGACCGAAAAATTTGCCAAGCTTATTAGTGAGAAGGAGGGGGTTAATAGAGTATCAGTTGTGGTAGGGGATGCTTATAAATATTGCGATTCACTATCGATAAATAAAAATGTAGATATCTATAAGAATTTATCGGCAACTGAGATGGCTACACTAATGCAACGAAGCGAATATGCAATCTTACCAACAAGTGGTATTTGTATAGAAGCACTTGCAATGGGGTGCAAAATATTTGGTGGCTATTATGTTGATAATCAAATAGATACCTATAATGTTTTTGCTGAACAAAATCTGATAAACCCTATCGGGGATTTGAGGCAGGTGACAGAGTTTTCTGAATTATATTATAAGACACATAATGATTGTGATTCCTCATTTCCTTTGGTTAAGTTAAGATATCGTCTGTTATTTAGATCTCTTAATGATAATTTATTATATAATGGAATGAGATTTATTAATTATACATCTTTGTCATTAGAGGAGCATCGTAAAATTTGGGAGGCGAGAAACCATCTTGATATTCGTAAACAGATGGATATAATTGACTTTATTGAGTGGGATAATCATTGTAGTTTTGTCAATTCCCTTCTAAAAAATAACAAAAAACAGTATTGGGGCGTTTATAATGGTGATCTATTAATTGGGTCTGTTAATATCACTTTTATTGATGAAAATCGAGTAGAGAGAGGAATATTTATTGTTCCTGATAAGTTAGGAATGTCTTGGGGAAGTAAAGTTGAAAGTGCAACTAATCTTCTATTGAAAGAGATTGGAGTTAAATATGTTGAAGCAAAAGTTTTAAAGACAAATGATGTATCTTTATCTTTCCATTACAAAAATGGTTATGGAGAGATCGATAGGGATGAGAGATATTACTATCTAATAAAGGAGATAAAAGATGTCTAATATGATGATTATCGCCGAAATGTCTGCCAACCACGCAGGAAGTCTGCATACTGCGATAGAGACAATAAAGGCAGCAAAGAGGGCAGGGGCTGATGCAATAAAGTTCCAGACATATACTGCAGATACCATTACGCTCAATTGCCGGAATGATGATTTTAAGATATCACAAGGCACTTTGTGGGATGGAAAGTATCTTCACGACCTCTATCAGGAGGCATATACTCCTTGGGAATGGCACGAAAAATTATTTAGAGTGGCTCGTGAAGAGGGATTGATTGCTTTCTCTACTCCATTCGATCGTAGTGCTGTCGATTTTCTGGAGAGTTTAGGAAATCCTATATACAAAATTGCATCTTTTGAGATTACAGATATTCCACTTATTGAGTATGCTGCATCTAAAGGTAAACCAATGGTAATTTCTACCGGTATTGCCTCTCTTGAAGATATAGAATTGGCAGTTAATACTTGTAAAAGTGTTGGTAATCAGGATATTACACTATTGAAATGTACATCTTCATACCCTGCGCCGCTATCCCAGGCCAACTTGGTAATGATATCAGATTTAGCACGAAGATTTGGAGTTAAGGCTGGTTTATCAGATCACACAATGGGTTCGCTCTCAGCTATTTTGGCTGTATCGCAAGGGGCTACAATAATCGAAAAACACTTTATTATCGATAGATCTATAGGCGGCCCGGATTCGGCTTTTTCTATGAATGAGAAGGAGTTTACGGAGATGGTGAAATTGATCAGAGATGCTGAATTGGCTATGGGAGAAGTTGATTATTCAATGACTGAGTTTAAACTGAATAATCGTACATATTCACGTTCTCTCTATATATCAGCAGATGTCAAAAAAGGTGATATCATAAGTGATGAGAATATCCGTTCTGTAAGACCTTGCCACGGATTACACACAAAATATTACAAAGATATTTTAGGAAAAAAATTCAGTCGTGATATGAAACTTGGCGATAGATTATCGCTCGAAGATATAGAATAATGAGTCAAAAGTGTTTATTGTCAACAATTTGTAAGTTAATTACATCTTCATTTAATTATCTCTATCATACAATTAAATGTAGAAAGATTGACTATTTTCACTATGATAAGTTGGCTTTGCCAAACTATCAAGCTCCCGAAGGTTTCAAAAGTGTATTTCTATATGGACAATATAAAGCAGTAGCCAAATTGAGCGGTAGAAGGTTTAACTTTCTTACAGATTATTTAGAGCATGGTGTATGCTTCTCTGATAATCCGGAATCTGCACCATTAATGGGTTATATTTCACGCAGAGGGCTAAAGAGGGTCTATACTATGGGTGAAAGAAGAGCGGATGTTCTTCGTAGATATTTGAACAATAATAATTTAACTGCAGATGTTGCTTCAGTTGGCCCATATATAACAGGTGTTCCACATTTCTATAGTTTAGAAAAGTTACAAGCGCTGAAGAACTCTTTAGGTAGGACACTTCTTATTTTTCCGACTCACTCAATTGAGAAGTCGGCAATAAATCGAAATGTTGTTAAGTTGTGTGATGAGGTAGATAAGATTCGTGCGGAGTATGACACTATTTTATGCTGTGTCTATTGGTGGGATATTATTTCGGCTAAGGATGAAGTAAATTATTATCAGGAGAGAGGATACAAGGTAGTTACGGCAGGTCATCGAAACGATCCAAAGTTTTTGAGAAGGTTGAAAGATATTATTTGGCTCAGTGATATTGTTGTTCTTGATAATATTGGAACAAATTTGGGATATGCAATAACAATGAATAAGCCGATTTTCTTTGCCCCATCAGGTAATAAACTCTACTGTGGTAATGGTGATGAATCTCAACTTTCTGTTCAAGAGGAGTTGCAACAAAGTGTTGATAATCTTAATGATAGGTGTGCTGAACTGTTTGGACACTATCCCCCTATGATAACAAAGCTGCAGCTTGACTTTGTTGAGGAGTATTGGGGATCAAATTGATTCAGGGGATTGTCGTTTCAAAAGTCCCTTCGTTACAAACCATCGGAAAATTATAATTGTGTTCGCAGCAACTCTCTTTCCTTGTAACATATATTGTAGCCAGATTACCAGTGATCCGCCCCATTTTACACACTCAAGGAGTAGACGTTTAAGATATTTCCCTTTACTGATTGCGTTGCAACGTAGATTCTCACTGATGCCAATACCAAGACCAACACGTTTTATGTAGTCTAATGTCGTGCGACTTGGTGGAATAACGTGTTCCACCTCAACATCAGGAAAATAATATACAGTCAGATTTTTTTGTGATATTCTCTCGAATAGATCTTTCTCTTCTCCACCTATAAGATTCTTTGCGCTCCTTCCGAGTTTTACATTAAAATTGCCACACTTCTCTATACATTCTCGGCGGAAACCCATATTTGCACCAATTGGATATCTCTTTCCTTCGAATAGTTGCACATTATCACCAAGGTCTATTGCTGAAACCAAAGAGAATAGCCACTTACACATCCATTCCGGCTCTTTCCCACTCTCATATAATGGTAAAATTTTCCCGCCAAAGGCCATACAGTCGCTATATTTGGCAATGTTTGCCTTTAAGTTTGATAGATAATTACTCTTTACAAATGAGTCATCGTCAAGAAAAACAAGAATATCGCCGGTGGCCTCTGCGATGCCCCTATTCCTGGCATAGGATAGTCCTTGCTGTTGCTCTACAAAATATCTAAATGGGACTTCTGGAAAGTTTGATTGGAATCTAAAGCACTCATTTTCAGTGTTGTCAGTGCTTTTGTTATTAATAAGAACAATCTCATATTCATCTTTTGGGAAATGATTCTCAGCTATCAACTCAAGTGAGCGATAGATATATTTATCCCTATTGTAGGTGCAGATAATTATCGAGATTTTCTCATTCATAAATGCAAGTTATGTAAAAAAGAGAGAATAAAAAAATGATAAATAAAAAAGGCCGACTAATCTAAGTTAGTCAGCCCTTCTCTTGAAATTCAAAGCAGATTATTTACCTGCCAATCTCTTGTAAGATTCGTAACGAGTTTGAGCATACTCTTGAGTTTTGCCGAATAGTTCAGCAGAAACTTCTGGGAATGTCTTCATAAGAGATGAGTAACGAACTTCACCTTTTAAGAAGTCTTGGAATTTGCTCCAATCTGGCTCTTTGCTATCAAGTGAGAATGGGTTTTTACCCTCTTCTGCAAGAGCAGGGTTGAATCTGTAAAGATGCCAGTAACCGCATTCTACAGCCAATTTCTCCTCTTTTTGGCTCATACCCATACCGGCTTTCAAACCGTGGTTAATACAAGGAGCGTATGCAATAATTAGAGATGGGCCGTCGTATGCTTCTGCCTCTTTAAGTACATTCAAGAATTGAGCTTGACTTGCACCCATAGCAACTTGAGCAACATACACATATCCATAACTCATTGCCATCATACCTAAATCTTTCTTGCGAACTCTCTTACCTGAAGTTGCAAATTTAGCAACAGCACCGGCAGGAGTTGATTTAGATGATTGTCCACCTGTATTTGAATAAACCTCAGTATCAAGAACTAAAACATTTACATTTTCGCCTGATGCTAAAACGTGGTCAAGTCCACCATATCCAATATCGTATGACCAACCGTCACCACCGATAATCCATTGTGAACGAGATGGGATGAAGTTCTTGATTTCAAGAAGTTTCTTGCAGATGTCACATTTGCACTCTTCCATCATTGGGATAAGAGCATCAGCAACTTCTCTTGTTACAGCAGCATTTGAGCTGTTTTCCAACCATTTAGCAAATTGATCTTTAATTTCTGATGAGCAAGATGCACATTCAAGACCCTCTCTCATAAGGTTGCCAACAGTTTGGCGAACTCTTTCTGAACCAAGATACATACCCAAACCAAACTCAGCATTATCTTCAAATAGCGAGTTAGCCCAAGCTGGACCGTGTCCATTTTTATCTTTGCAGTAAGGTGATGATGGGAATGAGGCACTGTAGATTGATGAACAACCTGTTGCATTTGCAACCATCATTCTATCACCAAATAGTTGTGTAATTGCTTTAATGTAAGGTGTTTCACCACAACCAGCACAAGCACCTGAGAACTCGAATAGAGGTTGAGCAAATTGTGAATTCTTCACATTTTGAGTCTTAGGAGCTACAGTGTCTTTATAACCTACATTTGAGTGTAGATAATCAAAGTTAGCTTGTTCTTTAACCTGAGTGTCAAGTGGAGCCATTACTAATGCTTTCTCTTTAGCAGGGCATACATCAGCACAATTACCGCAACCTGTACAATCCATAGGAGATACCTGCATTGTGAATGTGTACTCTTTGAATGCAGCGTTTCCTTTAACTCTCTTAATTCCTTCTGGAGCTTTAGCACCCTCCTCTTCAGTCATTAAGAATGGACGAATTGCAGCGTGAGGACAAACAAATGCACATTGGTTACATTGGATACAGTTGTCAGCATTCCATTCAGGAACTTTTACAGCTGTACCTCTCTTTTCGTAAGCTGCTGTACCACTTGGAATAGTACCATCAACATATTCACCAGCGAATGTGCTTACAGGAAGGTCATTACCACATTGAGCATTAACGATGTCTGCTGTATGACGTACCCATTCTGGAGCAAGGCGATCAAAGTTTGCGTGAACGAATTTGCCTGTTGCCTCTTTCCAAGATGCAGGAACTTCAACTGAGCTATATTCAGCACCGCGATCAACAGCAGCATAGTTCATATTAACAATATGTTCACCCTTCTTACCGTATGATTTGTCAATAGCTTTCTTCATATATTCAACGGCCTCTTCGTAAGGAATAATACCTGTGATTTTGAAGAATGCAGATTGTAGGATAGTGTTAGTTCTACCACCCAAACCAATTTCAGACGCAATCTTGGTAGCATTTATAATGTAAAGTTTAACCTCTTTGTCAGCGATTTGTTTCTTAACGAAATCAGGAATTCTGTTAAGAGTCTCTTCTGTATCCCAAAGACTGTTCAACAATAGAGTACCACCTTGTTTGATACCTCTAAGTACATCATATTTAGTAAGGTATGAGAATACGTGACAAGCCACGAAGTCTGGAGTTGATACCAAATATGGAGCGTGGATAGGAGTATCTCCAAATCTTAAGTGTGAACAAGTGTATCCACCTGATTTTTTAGAGTCATAGTCGAAATAACCTTGACAATATTTTGGAGTGTGGTCACCAATAATTTTAATAGTGTTCTTGTTTGCACCAACTGTACCATCTGAACCTAAACCATAGAATTTACATTCGTATGTACCTTGTTTAGCTAAAGATATCTCCTCCTTGATAGGTAGTGATTTGAATGTAACATCATCAACAATACCGATTGTAAAGTCATTCTTTGGAGTTTTAAGTTTCAAATTGTCATATACAGCGATAATCTGAGCTGGGCTTGTATCTTTTGAAGATAGACCATAACGACCACCAACTACAAGTGGAGCATTTTCACCCATCTCTGTTACGATGGTTTTAACATCCATATATAGAGGTTCTCCAAGAGCACCTGGCTCTTTAGTTCTATCAAGAACAGCAATTCTCTTAACACTCTTAGGAAGTACTCTGAAGAAGTATTTAGCTGAGAATGGTCTGTATAGACGAACGATAACAACACCAACTTTTTCTCCCTTTTCGATAAGGTGATCAACTGTTTCGCAGATAGTTTCAGTTACTGAACCCATAGCAATGATGATGTTTTCAGCATCTGGAGCGCCATAGTAATCGAATGGAAGGTAGTGACGACCTGTAAGTTCACCAATTTCGCCCATATATCTTGCTACGATATCTGGAACTGCATCATAATATCTGTTTGAAGCCTCGCGTGCTTGGAAATAGACGTCAGGGTTTTGTGCAGTACCTCTTGTTACAGGAGAATTTGGATTCAATGCGCGTTCACGGAATTGAGCAAGTGCTTTGTGGCTAACCATCTCGTAAAGATCTTCGCTATCAAGAAGTTCAATTTTTTGAATTTCGTGAGATGTTCTGAAACCATCGAAGAAGTGGATGAATGGAACGCTTGCTTTAATTGCAGAAAGGTGTGCGACTGCTGCCAAGTCCATTGCCTCTTGAACACTAGCAGAAGCTAAAAGTGAGAAGCCGGTTTGTCTTGCAGACATAACGTCTTGGTGGTCACCAAAAATTGAAAGGGCTTGAGCTGCCAAAGTACGAGCTGATACGTGGAAAACTGCAGGAAGAAGCTCACCAGCAATTTTGTACATATTAGGAATCATTAGCAACAAGCCTTGAGAAGCTGTAAATGTAGTAGTTAGAGCACCAGCTTGAAGAGATCCGTGTACTGCACCTGCAGCACCACCTTCACTTTGCATCTCTGTAACTTTTACAACTTCACCAAACATGTTCTTTTTACCAAATGCAGCCCACTCATCTACATATTCAGCCATTGTAGAAGATGGGGTGATTGGATAAATCGCTGCGTGCTCACTGAACATGTATGCAACGTGAGCAGCAGCGTAATTGCCATCACAGGTAATTTGTTTCTTTTCTTTAGCCATAATGTTATTCGTTAAATATTTATTCTCTTAATTAATCCTGTTAAAACTTGCCCCGGTCCTATTTCGTAGAATTCGGTGGCTCCGTCAATCTTCATCATTCTGACACTTTGCATCCATTTTACAGGATTTGTCAGTTGAATAAGAAGATTATTTTTTATCTCATCTACTGATGTATGTGGTTGAGCATCAACATTTTGATAAATAGGACAAATTGGTGTAGTAATTTTGGTCTGCTCTATGGCTTCTGCCAAAACTAACCTTGCCGGCTCCATTAAAGGTGAGTGAAATGCACCACCAACCTTGAGTAATGTAGCTCTGATTGCACCCAACTCTTTGCATTTATCCATCGCCTTGCCCACCGCATCAATCTCTCCGGAAATAATAATCTGTTCTGGAGAATTATAGTTTGCTGCAATAACAGTGCCCTCTGTCTCTTCACATACTTTCTCTACAATCGAGGCATCCAATCTCAAAATTGCAGCCATAGTGCCCGGAGTGATATCGCACGCCTCTTGCATTGCTAATGCTCTTTTGGAAACCAATTTCAAGCCATCTTCAAATGTAAGCGCTCCGGTTGCTGCTAAAGCCGAGAACTCTCCTAATGAGTGTCCTGCTGCCATTGCAGGGTGGAAATCTTCCATTGTCAGTGCTTGAATCACAGAGTGAATGTAAATTGCAACTTGTGTGTATTTAGTCTCCTTCAACTCCTCCTCCGAACCAAAAAACATCTTGTCAGATATTCGGTATCCCAATATTTCGTTAGCAAGTTCGAAGAGCTCTCTTGCTCTGGGATTGTTATCATAAAGATCCTTTCCCATTCCGACAACCTGCGAACCCTGTCCGGGGAAAATGTAGGCTTTCATTTTCAAAAAAACGTGTTTAGTTTCTAGTAGGTTTTGTTTTAATGCATATCAATGCAATATATAACAAACTGCAAATGTACACTTTATTTAAATAAAGTAAAATTTTATATCTTTGTATTTGAAAAATTTTTACTTTTTTGCTCCCATAGTTTAATGGATAGAACATAAGATTCCGGTTCTTATAGTAGCAGTTCGATTCTGCTTGGGGGTGCTCATTGCACATTCAGTGTTATATAATTCCGAACCACATTTGTTTGTCATTCCCGAGTTTGCATTTGTTTGTCATTCCCGGGTTTGCATTTGTTTGTCACTCCCGAGATGCACTTCAAAAAATCCGTCATTCCTGCGACGCCACTTCACATATTACGTCATTCCTGCGACGTCAGTCGCGGGAATCTGTTTTACGGTGTAACAAACTGATGCACAATAGATTGCCGAGCTACGCTCAGCAATGACGGTATTGCCACTTCGCTCAACAATGACGTAGTGTTACTTCGCTCAGCGATGACGGTAGTGAAGGCAAAAAAATAGGCGGACAAATTTGACCGCCTATTTCAATCTAAAAGAGAGTGGATTACTCTACAAACGCAAGGATTTCTCCCTTCTCTACTTTGTCACCGTGTTTAGTGCAAATTGCGATAATTTTACCGCTGAAATTGGTTGGAATCTCTTCCATACCATAGTATGCTTGAACGTGACAAACTGTTGAGCCCTCTTTAACAGATTCTCCAATATTTGGAGCTTTAGAATCATCTGCTACATCATATCTCCAGAATACTTGACCCTTAACAGTTGATTGGATAGGTTTAGCATTTGGATGCTCTGCAACAAATTTTTCAACGTCAAATTTAGGCATTTCAACAACAGGACGAGTAACGATGATAGGAGCCCCTGCTTTAGCTTTTGCAGCTTCAAGTTCTTGTTCAAAACGCTTCTTAGCAACACCGCTCTTGTAGTCGCGATATTGTCTTTCGTGCATTGCAAATTCGAACAACTCTTCATCATCTTGACCGCGATCCCAACCCTCTTTCTTCATCTCTTCGATGAATTTTGGAAGTTCGTTAGGGAATGCGTCTTGAGGATTTCCTGTGTAGAATTCCAATCCTTTTTGTTTAACTATTTCGATGATTTCAGGAGCAAGTGGACCAGGAAGTGTACCTGTCTTACCAAGAATCATATTCATAGTGTCTTTATCAATAGTAGTCCAGCGAGGTTCGCCCTTAAGAATATGCATTAAGTTCATTAGAGCAGTATTCTTAACATATTGGCTGAATGGAGTTACCAATGGTGGATAACCCAAGCGAGGCCATACATATTCTACTTCTTGGAATAGCATAACCACTAACTCGTTGATACTCAACTCTTTTTTGCCTTGATTTCTAAGTGACATATTGATAGCACCGTGGAAGCCCTTAAGGTCAGCCATCATTGAACCCATCATACCGCCTGGAAGTCCGCAACCTACAAGAAGTGAAGAAGATTTGTAGTTGTCAGGTTCGATGAAGTATCCTAAATAGTCATCAATGAAGGTTTGAGTAAGTCTTCTTGCCTCCATATATGCATCCATATTGATATCTTTTACCAAGAAACCAGCATCTTTCAACATAGCTTGAATAGTAATCACATCTGGGTGAATTTTACCCCAAGAAAGTGGTTCCATTGCAACGTCAATATATTCAGCTCCGGCACGAGCAACCTCTAACATAGAAGCAACTGAAAATCCTGGACCAGAGTGACCGTGGTATTGAACGATAATTTGTGGATGTTTATCTTTAATAGCTTTTACCAATCTACCCAAAAATGCTGGGCGACCGATACCTGCCATATCTTTCAAACAGATTTCGTCACAACCATATTCAACAACCTTGTCAACGATTCCCATATAGTATTCAACTGTGTGAACAGGTGAGTAGGTGATACTCAATGCAACTTGAGAGATCATACCTCCCTTCTTTGCAAGTTCAACAGAACCTTTAAGGTTTCTATGGTCATTCAAACCGCAGAATGAACGTGAAATGTTTGTACCCTGTTTTGCTTTAACTTTGTACATCAAAGCTCTTACATCTTCTGGTACTGGGTTCATTCTCAAGGCATTAAGACCTCTTTCAAGCATATGGGTTTGGATACCTACTTTGTTGAAAGGAGCAGTCCACTCTCTAACAGCTTTGTTAGGGTTTTCACCGAAAAGAAGATTGACTTGTTCAAAAGCACCTCCGTTAGTCTCAACACGGTCAAAACATCCCATATCGATAATAACCGGAGCAATTTGTTTTAACTGGTGAACCATAGGAACATATTTTCCTGATGATTGCCACATATCTCTGTAAAGTAGAGAAAATTTAATTTCGCGAGCCATTTCTATCTGTTTTAATATAGTTTCGTTTATGAAAAAACAAATATAATAAAAAATAGGAATTTTGAAAGAGATTTTAGATAAAAATTTTTGTGTTTAATAAAAAATATATATCTTTGCACTCCGCAAGAAGCGGAATATGGTGGATGTAGCTCAGTTGGTTAGAGCATCGGATTGTGGTTCCGAGGGTCGTGGGTTCGAGTCCCATCTTCCACCCGAAACGGACTGAATGAAAGTTCAGTCCGTTTTTTTGTGCCGAAAAATAAGGACTCGAACCCACGTCGATAATCCTGCGTTAGCAGGTGGATTGAGTGGCTGTCCTCAGCCACAGTTCGAGTCCCATCTTCCACCCGAAACGGACTGAATGAAAGTTCAGTCCGTTTTTTTGTGCCGAAAAATATGGACTCGAACCCACGTCGATAATCCTGCGTTAGATTTATAAAGTAGATTGTTTTGCATTCTATCAAGAATGACGTCATTGCTGGCGAAGCCGGCAATCTATTAAGTGTGCCAGGGGGAAACAGATTCCCGCGACTGGCGTCGCAGGAATGACGGAATATGTGAAGTGCATCTCGGGAACGATGTGGACTCGAATTATGTTGCAGGAATGACGGAATCGGAGAGTCATTGCTGGCGAAGCCGGCAATCTATTAAGTGTGCCAGTGAAAACAGATTCCCGCGACTGGCGTCGCAGGAATGACGTAATATTTGGAGTGACATCGCAGGAATGACGGAATATTTGAAGTGACATCGCAGGAATGACGGAATCGGAACGTCATTGCTGGCGAAGCCGGCAATCTGTCAATAAAAGTTCCCATTACACTTGTCAAGTAGAAGCAATTGTTGTAAATTTGTATGATACTTGAATAATAAATAATATGGAAGAGAACCTTAATCTTGTTGCCGACTTAGCACTTATCTTAATTTCTGCCGGAATAATTACTGTGATATTTAGGTGGCTCAAACAGCCACTTATTCTTGGCTATTTGGTTGCCGGTTTTCTTGTCGGCCCACACTTTGGATTATTTCCAGATGTTACAAGTGTTCATACAGTAGAACAGTGGGCTGAGATTGGTATCATTTTCCTGCTTTTCTCATTAGGTCTTGAGTTCAGTTTCAAAAAGTTGTTAAAAGTTGGAAGTAGCGCCCTGATTACCTCTATGACCGTTTTTATAGGGATGTTAGTAGTTGGAATGACTGTCGGAAAAGCGATGGGTTGGACTACAATGGAATCAATATTCCTCGGTGGAATGATATCAATGTCATCAACTACAATTATCATTAAATCATTCGAAGATTTAGGTCTAAAAAAGAAGCCATTTGCCAATATAGTATTCGGTACATTGATAATTGAAGACCTTCTTGCTATTCTCTTGATGGTTTTACTCTCAACATTGGCAGTAAGTAAGCAATTTTCAGGAGAAGAGATGGTCGGAAGCATACTGAGACTAATCTTTTTTATGGTGTTATGGTTTACGGTGGGTATTTTCCTCATTCCAATTGCAATGAGAAAAGCAAAATCTTTTCTAAATGATGAAACCCTTTTAGTACTTGCCATTGGCCTATGTTTCGGTATGGTAATTTTTGCAAATGCACTTGGATTTTCATCAGCTTTGGGGGCATTTGTGATGGGATCAATATTGGCAGAAACATTGCAAGGAGAGAAGATAGAGAAGATGATAGAGAATATCAAAAATCTCTTTGGGGCAATATTTTTTGTCTCAGTCGGAATGATGGTGGATCCTCAGATTATTGTTCAATACTGGAAGCCAGTTTTACTATTTACATTGATAGTAACTTTTGGTAAACCAATTTTGGCCACTTTGGGAGTCTTAATCTCCGGACGTCCATTGAAGACCTCTATCAGTGCAGGTATGAGTTTGGCGCAAATTGGAGAGTTTGCTTTTATCCTTGCCTCATTAGGTGCCTCACTTGGTGTGATGCGAGAATTTATCTATCCGATAATGGTGGCAGTCTCTGTAATTACAACATTCATAACACCATATTTTATGAAGTTGTCAGAACCATTCAGCGAGTGGTTGGAAAATCATATCCCTCCTAAGGTTATGACATTCCTGAATCAATACTCTGCATCATCACAGCGAGTTTCCAACAAAAGCGAGTGGAACAAACTTTTACGGGTTGTTATTGTTAGGATAGTTGTGTACACGATATTGGCAATTGCAATCAATATTGGTGTTTATAAATTGGTTTATCCGCTTTTGTTAGATAATGTTACACATCTTTCTGAACTGGCAGTCAAATGGATCTCAACGATTCTTACAATCCTCTGTATGTTCCCATTCCTTTATGGTTTGGCCATAAATAGAGGCAAGGTATCCGAAACTTTTGAGAAACTATGGTATGATAAAAGATCTAATAGAGGTATTCTGGTAGCGATAATTTTATTCAGAGTATTTCTCTCAATCGCTTTATGTGTAAGTGTATTCTTTAACTATTTCCCATTCTCGTACTGGGTTATATTTGCAGGGGTAATTGCCTTTGTGTTATTTATCCTTATTTCTAGGAGCGATATTGTGAGATTTGAAAAGATGGAAAATCTATTCTTGTCAAACCTTAACGAGAAAGATAATTTGGAGAGAAAAAAACGTCCAATAACTACCTCATTAAAGGATAAAATGCCGGATTATAATATAAATATTGATAAAATTGTAGTCTCTCCTAATGCTCCATTTATTGGACAATCACTAATGGAGATACCATTCCATCAGGAGTTTGGGGTAAATATTGTCAAGATTATCAGAGGAAATAAAATTATAACACTTCCATCAAGTCAGGAGAGAATCTATCCTTCCGATATTTTATATGCAATCGGCACCGAAGAGCAGATGACAAGGTTTGTGGATTCGATGGACTATTATACTGGAGAAGAACTTCCGGAAGATGATTTAGATGTTGTTGTAACCTCTATTCTTCTGTCAGAAAAATCTCAACTTGCCAATCGAAAAATTGCACAATCTGAGGTTAGAAATTATGGCTGTATGATTATTGGAGTTGAGAGGGGAGAGGATTCCGTTATGAACCCTCCTGCAGATTTTACTATGCTCCCTGATGATATTATCTGGCTTGTTGGAGATAAAAAGAATCTTGATAAAATCATTGAGATAAATTAGGTATTATAATTGCATAAAAAGAGTAAATTAAAATACTAAATTATGAAAAAATCTAAATTTTTTGGGTCAAGCTATGGTTATGTAAGAGCAGCTATAGCTCTATTGTTGGGACTTTTCTTGGTTATATTCCCAGATGTAGCAATTAAATCAATAATTCAGATTATTGGTGGTTTTGCGATTGCATCAGGAATAGTTTCATTGGTCTCTTATTTGAGATTGAATGATGAAGAGAAAAAGAGTGCTACCGCAATAATAATAAATGCAATATTCAGTTTATTGGCTGGTTTTATTCTATTCTTCTTCCCTGGATTCTTTGCGAAATTGATTATTGTAATACTAGGTATATTGTTGACTATCAGTGGCCTTAATCAAATTCGTAGTCTGTATGTGGCAAATAAGGAGGCGAAGTTATCTCCTGCACTATTTATTATGCCTGTACTTATTACAATTGGAGGTATTTTGTTGATCTTCAATTCAATGGATATCACAAAAACCTTTGTGATTATTTTCGGAGTTGCTATTATTGTATATGCGGTTTCAGAAATTTTATCTACAATCTTCATTAAGAAGAGAGTGGATGTGCAGAAGGTGAATAGTGCTCAAAAAGTAGAAGAGGTAGAGGCAGAAATCGTTGAGGATGCCGAGGAGGTTCCTTACGAGGAGGTTAAATAGGATTAGTAGATAATATATCCGACGATTCCGGATAGAACAATTATCAATATAGGGCTTATCTTCTTTATCAGTGTGACAATCATAACGATAGCGAAGATAAGCCAACTTTTCCAGTCAATAAAATTTTCTGGATTCATTAACATTATTGCAGCAGCCCCAATAAGACCGATAACAGTCGCTTTGAGATATGTCAAAACAAAGTGGAAGGTCTTGTTGGAGGCAAATTTTTTTATCATTTTACAAATAGTCAGAACAATCAGGAATGATGGTAAAATCACAGCAAATGTGGCTGTAGCACTACCTAAAATTGACACAAACTCTGAATATCCCAAGCTGCGAACAACATCATATCCAATGTATGTAGCACTATTGATTCCTATAGGTCCAGGAGTCATCTGTGAAACAGCCACAATGTCTGTAAATGTTTGATAATCAATCCATTGATGAACATTAACAACTTGTGTCTGGATAAGAGAAAGCATTGCATATCCACCACCTATTGTGAATAGCCCTATAAAAAAGAAGGTGATAAATAGTTCGACAAATATCATTTCACCCTCCTTTTATTAAATACTAAGGAGTATATAGTTGCTCCAATAGCTACACATAATATTATATATATAGGTGAGATATTCAGAAATGCAATTGCAACGAGAGATAGAACAGCGATGCCGATCCCCACTGCATTTGGTTTTGCTTGCTTGATAAGATTTACCATTGGAACCAGAATAAGCGCTACAACAGCCGGTCTTATTCCTTTAAATATAGCGTTAATGGTAGGATTGTCTTGGTAATTGCTAAAAAGCATAGCAATCAATAGTATCATAAGGAAGGATGGGAGTGCGCTTCCGAGTGTCGCAACTATGCTCCCGAGATTTCCCTTGAGTTTATAACCTATAAATATTGAGATATTTACGGCAAGCAGGCCTGGTGCTGTCTGAGAAATTGTCAATGCCTCTAGAAATTCATCGTTATTCATCCAACCATTTTTTTTGACCACCTCTTCTTGTATGAGAGGTATCATAGCATAACCGCCACCTATGGTAAAAGCACCAATTTTCGCAAATGTGATGAATAATTTCCAGTACATAGTGCAAATGTAAAAACTTTTTGTAAATTTTTTTCAGAAAAATTTGGTTACTAAAAAAAGAGTACATATATTTGCAGTCCGTTTGAGAAAAAACGGTAGTTGTTTGAAATGATGGAAGACAAAAAGTACAAGCAAAAGTACCGAAGAAATTCGATAAGCGTCAATTCAAGAGATTGAATAAAGAGAGTAGGATCAAGCTAGAGAAATAAAAAAACATATACAATGAAGAGTTTGATCCTGGCTCAGGATGAACG
>JAFXFS010000010.1 GCA_017513445.1 Bacteroidales bacterium
ACCAGGAAGTATCGGCACAATACGAGGAAAACCATACTTTATATTTGTTGGAGTGCTACCTTCAAGAATATCACAATACAAGTTTTCACGACGCATAGTAACAAAACCGTCTTTCACTTCTGCGATATCAAACTCTTGTCCTGCAGCAACGATATTTCCGGGTAATCTTACAAAATAGTGAACATGTTCTGCTACAATTGTTCCAACATTTCTAGGAATACAATTTAGAACCAATATTGCTCTTTGCACTATTTGCGGCTGAGCAGGCATGGGTGAACCATATAGAGGATTATATGTTGGTTGTATCCAATATAATTCCTGTTTTGTTATTTGTCGAAATTCAAAGTCTAAAGTTATATCAGGATGGATGTTGCGATTCATAATATCTCGAATCTCGTAATCCTCCATTGAATTAATCGTAGTTGAATAACGCTTGTGATATTGCTTTGTCTTTAAATTCTGATGGGCTGTATGACTTTGTGGAATATCTACAATATATATAACTTCATTTGGCTTGGTCATATCTACAACCAAACAACTAATTTCTAATCCTTTAATTTTAGGACTGATATTACTTGATATAACTTGGGCTATGGTTTCCTTGGATACTTTTGTGGTATCTATCGGTGTTATATGGGATGGAATATGCCGTTTATCTTCTTCGTCAAACTCCTTAACACCATATATTATGGTGCCACCATTAGCATTAGCCATTGCACTAACATCCTTGGACATTTCGCCTTTCCATTTATCGCTGGTTGTGTTGATGTCGCTTTTGTACTCAAGTGTTGTGCTTTCTTCAACGCCGGCAGCAATCAATGCATTAATATCGTCAATTGAGGTTATTTTATTCATATCAAAATATACTTGTTAGCATAACCTATCATAAAATATAGAAAAAGTGTGGTTTTTGCATATTATATGATAGGTTGAGCAAAATTACTGATTGTTTTTTATGCTATTTTTCAAAGCTATACCCTTTGCTGTAAGACGGTATTTTTGCAACTTACTTTGTTTCTCATTGGGTAGAGTAAACTCTATATAACCTTCATCAAGAGCAGGTTTGATATATGTGCTACGGAAATATGTTCGGTGCTTTATGCCAATAAAGGATTGTAGCGTATCTCTATCAACTTCTCCTTCAATGCAAGTAACAATAGTTCTAATAGCTTTAGATACACTTCCAACATCATGAGCAGTATCATGAGCAGTATCATGAGCAGTATCATGAGCAGTATCATGAGCAGTATCATGAGCACTTATAGGCAAAGTAATACGGATAAAGTTGTCTGTAAACTTGAAGCAATCTTCACCATAAGCACGCAAGATACGAGGAATACCAGAGCCCAATGATTCTACCAATTCCACATCGCGATAAATCCGCATCAGCTCCTTGTTACGTGGAATGGATATACCATTGAAGAACTCATCTCTTGTGAGAGATTCGGGCAAGCGACCAGCCGATGTAATTTCAAGTCTGTCAGGAAATATCTCAAACTTAGGCGGTACTTCAAATGAATAATCGTTATGCACAATGGCATTGATGACAGCCTCGCGCAAAGCAACCTTATTCCACAATGGAGTTTCAATGCGCTCCATTGGAGTTATTGTTGCAGCAACCTTATTCTCTATATCCAACTTTGATAATACACTCTTGGTGGCTTTGATAAGAGAGCAATAGCCATACTCGTTATTCTCAATCAAATCGCAACGATCAAGACTTGAATACTTTGCCACCTTGATTGAGTTGCTATTCTCGTCAGCAAGCAGATATGCCACATAGTTATACTTGCCATCATCTGTAAGCAATTCCAATGTTCGCTTGAAATTATCATTGAGTCTTTTACCTCGCTCATCATAATAGATACGCAACTGCTCAAAACTCAAATCTTGACGATTTGACACAATGCGCCCGATAGAGTTGCGGGTACGCATAGCAAACAAACGGTCAATTTGCTCCTGTGGCATAGGCTCGGCAGATGTTCCAACACGCATATACGCACCTCGTGGAGTCATACCATACTTCGTTTTGAAATACGGCTTCTCTATTCCACTCGCTACCGTAACTTTGATAATGCTGCGTCCATCCTTTTGCTCCTCAGCAATATCGAATAGGCCCATAGCAGAAGGTGAAATGTTGTGCTTTATGCGGTCTTTCAACCGAAGCATACAATCGTCTACATCACTGACACCCACAGTTGAGCCATCTTTATCAATGCCGATATAGATGTATCCGCCCTCCTTGTAGTTAAGGAACGCCACAACCTCCTTCTCAATATCAAGTTCCGAGGTTAATTCTCTTTTATATTCTATGCGGTTGGTTTCTGTCATAAGAATTCTATCTAATTACTAAACAAGTTCATCATCTATCTTATACATTAGCATACTAGCAAAATGCAGTTTTCTAATGGCATTATCTTTAGTTATCAACAGATTGTTATGCGCTTGAGGATTTCTGATTCCAATCATTGCCCCAGCAAACATTTCCATATATCCCTGTTGTATATTGGTTCCTGTTTCTGTGGATATATCTCCAAGTTTAATTATTGGATTCTGAACAGAAAATGCGGCCTGCATTAATTTTGCGCCATCCTTCTCTACCGACGTTCTATCTTTATATATTTTTTTTACTCGCGTGTTTATTTCTTTAAACGCAGCTTCTACTGCATCCGCATAATGCTCATTATTAAAACGAGTTTTAGAAACAGTAACTATCTGTGGGTGTATATTTTCCCAAATAGACGACGGATTATTATTGCTAGATCCATTTAGATATGTTATAGTTGCTATAACTTCGCCAAAAGAGTATGGGTTAATACCATTCTGAGGAGTTACTAGTTGTTGACCAAATTGATTCACCGAGATTAGATCCGATGTTTTTAAGTTAGGTAGTATCTTATCTCTCAACCTGTCTCTAAATGTATGATACTCTTCTGGTATTAATGGAATTAATTGATATAAAGCACTATAAAGGTCATTATAACTGATAGCGTTGCTAGGAATCCGTCGTACATTAATCATATTACGAATGCTATCAACAACTTGAATACATTTATTTAACTGTTCTCTATATTTGTTCATAGTTCCAATTGTTTTCTGTAAACTGAATCTAATGTGTTACCTTCTTTATCTTTCCACACGAACCAGCCATTATTGCTACTGCCTATGCAGAAGTCAGCTGCAGTACTTGGGCTTGGGAAAGTTTTATCGGAGGTCATTACTAATTCATCATTTTCAATGGAGGTATACTCATGTAGCATGCTTTCACGTTTTTCTTTCCAGTTGAAAGATGGTACCATAGTTTTGGCAATAACACTGCCTTTCAAAACCGTAAAGCCATTGGAACTATAGAAGCCCTTCGCTTCACAACCACGCCCTTTAGTATAGAACAGATGTTCTGCTTTTGGCTGCGATACCTCAAAGATGTTGCAGCCGATGAATGAGGCCAGGAACTTTACATCCTCAAAAAACTCATCCATTGAGTCCTGCTGATATTCGGGCAAATTTGGAGCCTTTGGTGTCTGCTTATTGTCGCTCAATACAAAGGCATTGGCTTTCTTTGCTTCGGCTATTGCCTTGTGTTCTAAATATTGTACATCTGCTTTGGTCATATCGGCATCTTTTGACACAAATATGAGAGCTTTCTGCCAAAATGCTTTCTTGCTGTCGTGGTCTTTCACTCGCTCACGGAAATTCTCCGTTTCCCCAATATATGCCTGAGGTTTTGTCGCCTCATCCTCGCCTAGCAAAATATAAAATGCAGGCTTCTGTAACTTCTCTTGCGTATTTAGATATGAGAGGTTGGAGCGTGGCACAACAAACATCTGGCAAATCTTATTGCTGATAAATGCGTATTGAGTCCCCTTTGGATCTCCATCAATTAAGTATGTAGTTACTGTTTTGCCCATAATTACTTATCCTCAATGATATGTTTAAACACCTCGTTGATTTGATTTACTTTTATATTTCCAGAATGTACGTCTTTTGCCAGCAAAAACAAATCTTTGCTAATAGGTTGCAGTCTGATACCATCCCATTCAACTGGATTATTTAATTCCGAATTAGCGAAAGCACTAATATCCTCTGTAACTGTTATATTGTGAAAGCTGAACTGTATGCCATAGCACCTAATATACATACAATGCTGCTGAGAATCATAGTATAACTCATCAGCATATCCATTTTCAAAGTGAGATGTGAGATAATTAACTAACCTTGATACACGAGGTTTAATATATCCATAACTTAATTCTTTTTTGTATTCCTTATCTTTAATTGCAGCATTAAGCAAATTCAAAGAACACAATGTTATAAATACATCATTCTTGTGTTCAACTTCTCGTTGAATATATTGCTTGGCCTCGTCGATCAATGCTTTCATATTTATTCTAATATTACATGTCTATATTCTTCCTCCCACTCCCTTAAACTTCTCCACGAATGCTACAATCAATTGGAATACCTTATGTTTCTTAGTCAAATACATTGGATTCAATGGACTCATCTTTGGTAGAATACTATTAAAATCGGTTCCATTCTCACTAACAAACTCACGTTTTAGTGAAACTGTAATATAGCGCTTTGCCTCTTCTTCATTTAGATTTTCTGAAGCAATTAACTCCGACGCTTCCTTTGCCTGTTTACCCTGTGCATATTCAAAGAATGATTCAATAATAGAAGCCTTATCAGTAATAGTATCCAAATCAGTCTCGTTAATAAAATCAACAATAAGACTTTCCTTTGCTCTATTTCCAACACTTGCACGAATTACACCTCGTATCTCTTCAATCAATGCAGTTTTATCTTTGGTCTTATTATTCTTCTCGAAGATTAACTCCAGTATATAGTCCAAGTTTATCTCTTGAGATTTAAGCAGGTCAATCTCAAAGACAACGTCATCCCAATCAATCTTAGATTTTTCGGCAGCAGAACCATCCTTCTCACGTCTTAACCAATCTCTAATATCGTTATAAGTAGATTTGTAATCTTGAACGGCTCGTTCAGACAACATTTCTACCTGTTGCATATCCTTAATGTCCTCATCTGTTACAAAATATGTATTTTTAAATTCCTCAACAGCATTGGGATTATCTAAGTCTATAGCTTGCAAAGCCCTAAGATGAGTATATTCATCATAGTTCTGCAAAATATTCTCGATTCGTAAGTACTCTCCAAAGAGTTTAGAAAAATCCTTTTTATCTTGTTCTGTCTCTATTTTATCAACATCAGGGAATCTTTCATTTAACTCTTTTACAACCTCAATATATCCTCTACGAGCTTCCCCCGTAACAATATCCTTGAATCCTTCTAAATACTCTTTGTAACTTCTTTCGAGCACTACATTTCTAGTATTACTATCTCCAAACAGAGTTATAGCATCAATTGTATGTTGCTCTAAATCCCTAAATGTAACGATATTACCGAATGTCTTTGTTGCATCAAAAATTCTGTTTGTACGTGAGAACGCTTGAATTAGTCCGTGATAACGTAAATTCTTATCAACAAATAGAGTGTTTAGCGTAGGGGCATCAAAGCCGGTAAGGAACATACCTACAACGATAACAAGGTCTATTTCCTTACTCTTTACTCGCTTGGCTATATCTCTATAATAGTTTTGGAATTCTCTGCTGTCTACTCCAAAACTTGTTTTAAACATAGCATTATAATCGTTGATGGCATTAGTCAAAAATTCTTTCGCACTAATATCCATTGCCGTTGGCTCAAAATTCTCATCGATAATTTCGCCAATTGCCGATTGCTCTTCATTAGCAGCAAATGAAAAGATTGTTGCTATTTTCAGGGGCTTTTCAGAGCATTTCTGAAGATTGTTTAATTCCTCATAATAGCACTTAGCAGCGTCTACACTACTAACTGCAAACATCGCATTAAAACCCTTATTCGCACCTATACTTCGATGAGTTTTTATCTTGAAATTATCCAATATATATTGAGATATTTCTTTGATACGTGCAGGGTGCAGCAGCGCAGACTTGTTTTCTGCCGCACTTAACTTTTTCTCATCTCGTTCAGTTTCGATTCCCTTGAATCGAGGACGAACATTGTTATAATCGACCTTGAATTTTAGAACCTTTTCATCACGAATGGCATCTGTAATAACATACGAATGCAACTCTCTTCCAAACACACTCGCAGTGGTATCAGAACCAAGTGCATTTTCAGGGAAGATTGGAGTTCCTGTAAAGCCGAACTGATAGTATTTCTTGAACTTCTTCTTTAATTGCTTTTGAGCCTCTCCAAATTGTGAACGATGCGCCTCGTCAAAGATAAAGACGACCTGTTTCTGATAAATAGGCAAATCACTTTCGCTCTTCATCAGATTGTTCAGTTTCTGGATTGTCGTAACAATAATTTTATTGTCGTCTTTGTCAATATTTCTCTTCAACCCAGCAGTACTTTCTGATCCATTTACACTATCAGGAGAGAATCGTTGGTACTCCTTCATTGTTTGATAGTCAAGGTCCTTCCTGTCAACAACAAAGAACACTTTATCAATGAAGTCAAGTTGAGTTGCTAGTCTTGCAGCCTTAAAGCTCGTTAGAGTCTTACCCGAACCTGTTGTATGCCATACATATCCACCACCTTCAGTAGTAGACCATTTCTTTGCTTGGTATGAACTCTTAATCTTCCACAATATTCTTTCTGTCGCCGCAATCTGATACGGTCTCATAATTAGTAACGTATCGTTGGAGTCAAATACCGAGTATGTCAAAATTACATTCAGTAAGGTGTTTTTTTGAAAGAATGTTGCAGTAAAGTCTTTCAGATCTTTAATCAATGTATTGTTCGCCTTTGCCCAATTCATGGTAAAGTCGAAACTATTTTTATTACGCTCGACAGTATTGGCAAAATAACGACTATCTGTACCATTAGATATGACAAAGATCTGAATATATTTGTATAGCGAGTTATTCGTGTTAAAACTCTCTTTTGAATATCGGTGTACTTGATTGAATGCTTCTCTGATTGCTACACCTCGCTTCTTCAGTTCAACTTGAACCAGAGGTAATCCATTAACCAATATTGTAACATCGTAACGATTAAGATGGGTACCTTCTTGTACAAACTGCCTGATAACTTGAACCTTATTTCTTGATAGGTTTTGCTTGTCTACCAAATAGATGTTTTTAATATGACCATCATCAAAGACGAAATCATAGATATAATCATCTTGGATTTTTCTTGTTTTCTCGACGAGAGAATCGCTTGGTTTATCAAGATATTCTTCTACATATCTCGCCCATTCGCTATCAGTAAATTCAACATCATTGAGTGCTTGCAGTTGCGTTCTGACATTAGCAAGCAATGCTTCAGGAGTATTTAAGTCAGGTAAATATTCGTAACCCTGATACCTTAAATCTTGAATAAACTCATGTTCAAGCAATGCCTCCGTTTGATACGCAACAGAAGGCTCATTTAACACTGAGTACTTTTCATAGTCATCAAGCACTATGAAATTATTTGATTCTGCTATAGTGTTATAATATGCCATCTTATTCTTCTTTATAATAATTCTTATCGACAAGATGCTTCAAGAGCAATTTTAATGTATTCTTCTCTGGCTCTGTAGGTTCTGGAATAGCCTCGTTTGACAATGTAGAATGACTTGTAAACTGAATAATCCTGTTATAATATGTTTTCTTGTCATCAGGTAACAAGTCTGACCATTGAGGATAGTCTAAAAAGTTTGCAGTCTTTTCATAAAGATTTCGAAGAAGCATGAAATGATACTTTTCAATCTTATTATCATCAACTGCTTCTTGGAGGACAGACCTCAAATACAAGTGGTATGAGAAACTCTTATTTGAGTCTCCAAGTTTTCCATTCAACTCATATGTGCCATTATCTTCTTTCTTTAATAGATAGCAGCACTCGTTTCCTTGCTTATTTTTCTTCTTAAGCTCTAACTCGTTGTAAAGTACATTATAAAACAATGGATTATGAGTTGTAATGATAAATTTAATATCAGATTTACTCGACTTTATTAATTCAGCAATATTAACAGCAAGTTCTATTAGGTGATTCTCATCCAAAGAACTAACAGGATCATCTATAAAGATATATTCTAATTCATCAAATTGGTTGGTGTCACGATTTGCAGGTTCTGGCTCATTCAATGTATCTACAATCAGTTTTATTAAGCTAAAACACACACACCAAATAAGACAACTCTCTTCTCCTTTGGAGATTTTAATATTGTCTATCTTATTATCATCTCCACGCTCTAATGAAAAAGTAATCTCATTGAAGTCTTCGTTAAATGATGGAGTAAGTTTGTCGTTCGTATAATGTTGGAAGTGGGTAATTACATTAGACTCTTGACCTTGATCTTTGAATATCCAATCTGTAAAGTTGTTTGGATGTATGATTAACTTTCTGTTTTTATCTTCGTCTAAATCATTATCCCAATAAAACAAATCTTCTGTGAAAGCATTGTAGTAAAGAACTTTTATAGGCTTCTCTTCTTCTGCTTCTTCTCCTTCTGTTTTGGGAGCAACCAACTCCTTAAACTCGCGAGAGAGGCGAGTTTTTCCAACGCCATTGAAGGCATAAATCAACTGAACCTTCTTGTCGGCATCTTTGAGCATTTGGGCTATTTCAGTCAATGTCTTTCCCATATCAAGCACTTAGTTTATACTCTGGAAATGATAGTAGTTTATCTCTATAATATTCATACTGCTCTTGCACTGCTGCAATCTCTGCGGGTAAACCTTGCACAAGGTCGTTAACTAATCTTTCAAATTTATCAAGGATATTGACAATGCGCGCTTGCTCTGCTAGAGATGGTATAGGGATCTCAAACTGTTCTAATTGCGATTGGTGTAATCTAATAACTTTCGTTCCAGTAACTCTACTTCTTTTGTATCTTGCAAATGCATAAGTTTGAAAATAATATGCTATATACTTGGGATTTTGGTTGTGAGAAAATGCTAAGCTATCACCGCTAATACAAATCTCTTCATTTCCAAGCCAAGCTACAGATTTGCAAACATCATCAATGTTTTCACTTACAGTTGCGAATACCAAATCACCATAATGGGCCTTTTTGCACTTCTTAGCCGTTTCGCTACTTACATACGATTTTGTCTTTGTTGCAAATGTTCCATAATGTGTATATATCTGGCCATAATGAATGCATGGAATTCCACTCTCTGTGAAATCCTTCTTTTGCAAACCATTTCCTCTTATAAATGTACCTATCTCACTCATTTTCATCCATATTACACCTTGAATACCCCCCCCTATTTCATTGAAAGTCAACAACTTATTTCGGTAGTATTCATATTGTTCTTGTCTCGCTTGCAGCTCCGCTTGCAGCTCCGCTGCATATTCCGCGAAGCGGTCGAGAATTTTCGCTATCTCCTCTTGCACAACAATAGGAGGTACTGGTATTTCAAAAGTTTCCATTAATTTGGTGGAACTTAAATTGGGCTGGGCTCCACCTCCTGCAAGCACATATAAAGTCCCTGAATTTGCAAGAAGTACATGATATAAATATCTACTTGATAGAATACCATTATGAGGTTTAAATTTCCCAACTCGTTGGTTTAAATATGAGATATCATTATAATTATAATATCCTATTTTGCCAGTCGTAGCTCCTGACATTGCAATTAAAATATCTCCATATTGTATGGAAAATTGTTCCAGGTCAGTTTTGTAATCCTCTTTATAAAAATATTTAACATCATCTATATCAACAGTACGACCATTAATATTAGTTATACGAATAATCTTTTCTCCATCTTCCCTAAAAAGACTACTTTTAAAAGCAAACCCATTTACAAAATCACAAACCTCCCCCAGTTTCATGCTTTTAACCCCATTTGGACAAAACTCATCTATTAATTTTTTCAACTTACTCATAATTCATTCTCTTCTAGCTCAGTAATAATTTTTTCAATCTCAGATCTCAACTCGTTTTCCCTTGCTACGATCTTGCGAATTCGCTCATTGAGTTCTTTTATATTGGTCTCTTGACGAGTTTCTTTTGTCTCCACATAACTACTTACAGAAAGGTTATAATCATTTTCTGCAATTAGTTTGTTGTCAACTGATTTTGTAATAGATTCTTTATCTTCTTTTCTATCAAAGATTTTTATAATCTCATTTATATGTCCTTCATCAAGAACATTATTATTCGTCTCTTTTCTAAAGAATTTATTGCTGGTAGCATCAATAAACTGAGTCTTTGTGTCTAATTTATGTTTAGATAAAATTAGAATATTCACAGCGATTGATGTTCCATAGAAAAGGTTAGGAGCTAACGCAATAACTGTCTCCACAAAGTTATTATCTACCAAGTATTTCCTGATTTTCTGCTCTGCACCTCCACGATAGAAAATACCGGGGAAGCATACGATAGCTGCTCTACCTTTGCTTGATAGATAGCTCAATGCGTGTAGTACAAAAGCAAAGTCTGCTTTTGATTTAGGAGCCAAAACACCAGCAGGAGCAAATCGATCATCGTTAATCAGTGTTGGGTCATCAGAACCAATCCAATTTACGGAGTACGGAGGATTGGAAACAATCGCATCAAAAGGCTTGTCATCACCAAAATGGGGATCCATCAGGGTATTGCCTAAAGCAATGTTAAACTTATCGTAGTTTATGTTATGAAGAAACATATTCATACGAGCAAGGTTATATGTGGTGTGGTTAATCTCCTGACCAAAGAAGCCCTCTTCAATAATATGATCGTCAAACTGTTTTTTTGCTTGTAATAGCAACGAACCCGAACCTGCAGCAGGGTCATAAATCTTATTGATTGTGCTTTGGTTGTGCATTGCTAGTCGAGCAATGAGTTTTGATACACATTGAGGCGTAAAAAATTCGCCACCTGATTTTCCTGCATTAGCAGCATAATTGTGTATCAAGAACTCATAGGCATCGCCAAATAAGTCAATATGATTATCCTCAAAATTGCCAAAGTCTAAACCCTCAACACCCTTTATAACTGCTGCCAAGCGACTGTTTTTATCCTCTACTGTATTACCCAATCGAGTGCTTGTGGTATCAAAGTCTGCAAATAGACCTTTGATGTCTCCCTCGGAATCATAACCAACCGCAGAACCCTCAATTGCTGTAAATATAGCTTTGAGGTCTGTGTTTAGATTTGGATTCTTGTTCGCTGTTTTAGCGATATTTACAAATAACTGACTTGGGTATATGAAATATCCTTTGGTCTTAATAGCATCGTCTTTAATTTCGGGAGTGATTATACTATCAGACAGATTAGCATAATCAACGCTTTCGTCTCCTCCTTCAATATAATTGGTGAAATTCTCACTAATAAAACGGTAGAATAACGTACCGAGGACAAACTGCTTAAAGTCCCATCCATCAACCGCACCTCGCACTTCGTTAGCGATTTTCCATATTTGAGCTTGTAATTGAGCTCGCTGCGTATTGCTTGTCATTATCGTTATGCAATTTTTATATATTTAACAGTAAATGCTATTTACTACTGTTTATCAAATCTTTCCTATCCATATTGAGAATTTCCGCAATCCTAGTCAGAACCTCTAAACTTGGCTGTGATGTATTTGAACACCACCGAGAAACAGTAGCCTCATTCTTTTGAAGTTGCTCGGCCAACCATTTACCTGTTTTGTTTTGTTCAGCTAGAACAACTTTTATCCGATTAATCCTATCAGTTTTCATATTTTGCCTTAAATATCTACCTCAACAAATTGACTTTATTTGCAAATATAATGATAAATTCCTAGACCGTATCTTTTGTTAGCAACTTTTTTACTGCATAAATTGTAATTTGTATAATTTGGAATGAGAATTCGGAGAGTTTAATGATTATTCGGAGCATAAAACTTGTGCATAAAGGGAAGGTATTTACAATATAAAAGCATCAAATCCACCCGACTTTGGAGGGTAGGATACCGACAGGTAGTTTTGGGACGCCGAAAACATTTCGGGTGCACCAAAACACAACTTGCTAAATTTGTTAATTTCGTTGATTTTTCTTCCGCTCGCTTATAATTTTACCTATGAGCGCAGCCTATTTTCGCGGTTTACCGCAGAGCTGCTATCGTGGCAAGTTTTAATTTATACCCTATAAGGTATAATATACAGATGAAAACAACAAAATTATACCCGATAAGGTGTAAATTAAAAAAACTTTCATTATATTTGCGGTGAACCGCGAATATAGGCGGCACCTCGGGAGAGAAAATAAACGGTTTTATTTTGCTCTCCTCTCGGCTTGCACTATATTTGCACCCGATAGGGTATAATTTATTGTATCTATGGAGCAGACTATACTTTCAAAATATGTAAAGGCAATGCGTAAGCAGTACAACCTTACGCAGGTGGAACTTTCCGAGAAGTCGGGAGTTGGTTTGCGTCTTGTTCGTGAGTTGGAGCAGGGCAAGCAGACCTTACGCCTTGATAAGGTAAACCAAATTTTAAACCTTTTTGGCAGCGAAGTGGGTGTCGTGCCAATGACTAAAACCGATGAGCGATGAAACAGGCTGTTGTATTTTTGCGAGGCGTAAAAGCTGGTATCTTGACGGAGGATGAGAACGGTTATACATTTGAGTATGATGCCGATTATCTAACCTCTGCCAACGCTGAGGCGGTAAGTCTTACTTTGCCGTTGAGCGATAAACCTTATCGTGATAAGGTACTGTTCCCATTTTTCGATGGCTTGATTCCCGAAGGTTGGCTTCTGGATATTGCCGAGAAGAATTGGAAGATTGATACTCGCGACCGTATGTCGTTGCTCGTTGCGTGTTGCAAGGATTGTATCGGTGCAGTTGGTGTTGAACCCATAATCAATGAGGAGGAATAGCGTATGGCAAAGTGTCTATATTGTTACAAAGAGTTGAACGAAGGTGAAAAAGATTTTCACAAGGCTTGTTCAAAGAGGATGTTCGGTGCGCCTAGTGTTCCCGAATTGCCATATACACGCGATGACCTGACTGACCTTGCCAAGCAGGTAATCCGTAGCCAAACGACTTTGACAGGTGTTCAAGCGAAGTTGTCATTGGATATAAACAAGGGTGGCAGAAACGAGACCGATCGTTTCACTATTATTGGATTGTGGGGTCGATATATATTGAAACCTCAGACCGACCGTTTTGCACATCTGCCCGAATTGGAGGATTTGACAATGCACCTTGCAGAGTTGGCAAAATTGCAGGTTGTACCTCATAGCCTTATCCGTTTTGCCGATGGGGAGTTGTGCTATATAACCCGCCGTATCGACCGTACAGCCACAGGCGACAAACTCCCAATGGAGGATATGTGCCAACTTACGGAGCGACTTACCGAGCATAAGTACAAAGGCTCGTATGAGCAGATTGCCAAGGCGATACAGCGTTATTCGTCCGTTCCAAAGTTGGATATGGTAAACTATTGGGAGCAGGTGGTTTTCTCGTGGATAACGGGCAATGCCGATATGCACCTGAAAAACTTTTCGCTATATAGCAAGGAGCAGGGAAAATATCTGCTTACGCCTGCATACGATATGCTCTCCACCGCATTGGTTATGCCCGAAGATACCGAGGAGTTGGCATTGACTCTCAACGGCAAGAAAAGCAAAATCAAAAAGGCTGATTTTGTAACCTCAATGCAAGCATCGGGATTAGAGGAGAAAGTTATCAATAACATCTTTGCCAAATTCGCAAAGGCCAAAGATAGGTGGTTTGAGTTTATCGACCTCTCTTTCTTGCCAGACGAGATGAAAGAGGCCTTTAAGGTTATCATTGCCGAGAAGTTAATTCTATTATCGTAAAAGCATAACCTTCGCTCAATTGAAATTCCTAAATATACAACTTTTGCTCTATGCAAACAAAAAAGCGCCGCACTTCATTGAAGTACAGCGCATTGATTCTTTTTGGTGGTGCCACCGAGATTCGAACTAGGGACACATGGATTTTCAGTCCATTGCTCTACCAACTGAGCTATGGCACCATTTTTTAAAAGAACGCCCTATCTTTCGATTGGGATTGCAAATGTACGCTTATTTTTTGAAACTGCAAAAAAAATTTAACTCTTAGTCAAAAAAGTGATAACTTCGCAGAACATCTACAAGAGATTTACACAATGCAGGAGATTTTTGTTAAAGTTATCATTCCTATAAAATTCAGGGAGAGCATTACCTATAGCGTGCCGCCTCAGCTGGTAAATTATATTTACCGTGGCTGTTGGGTGGGGGTACGTCTCAGAGGCAAAGAGTATATCTCCGTTGTAGATGAGATCTCATATGAAACTCCACACTTTGACATCAATAAGGTCAAAGCCATAGAATCAATAAAGGATTTACCAAGAGTAAGTGGCGGTGAGATAGATTTCTGGAAAGCAGTTGCCAACTATTATCTATGCAGTCCTGGAGAGGTTCTAAAGTCTGCATACAATTTCTTCTTCAGCAAAAGCATCTCCATACCAGAGAGTAAATCCAAAAAAGAGTCAATTATAAGCATTCCACAACTATCTGAAAATCAGAACAATTGCTTACAGAAGATCAGAGAATCATTTGTAAAGAAGAGATCTGTCCTTCTTCGAGGAGTTACAGGAAGTGGCAAGACTGAAATATACACTCATCTTGCGATGGATGCCATCAAAAGTGGGAAAGATGTTCTCTATCTTGTACCCGAAATCTCTCTCTCAATTCAACTAAAAAGCAGACTTCAATCTATTTTCGGCAACCGCTTAAGAGTATTCAACTCCAAAAGCACTGCCGCGACAAAAAGAAAGATTTTCAGTGAATTAAAGGAGGAGAATGACAGCACCGGACACAATTCGAGAGAGGGTTATATAATTTTAGGAACGAGATCATCTATCTTTTTACCATTCCACAATCTCGGCTTGACAATCATTGATGAGGAGCACGACTCTTCTTACAAACAGGAGGATCCTGCTCCAAGATATAATGGTCGTGATGCAGCCATAATGCTCTCAAAAATGAGAGGTGCAAATATCGTCTTAGGAAGTGCAACTCCTTCATTAGAAACCATTTACAATGTTTTGTCTAACAAATATGATGAGGTTGTATTAGATAAGAGATTCCATAATTCTATAGCCCCGAAAATTGAGATAATCGATTTTCTTCAAGCAAGAAAACTTAGAAACACAAAGGGAAATTTTTCGCAAAAGCTTATCAATATAATCGATAAAACTCTCAAAGATGGGGAGCAGGTATTGGTATTTCGTTCTCACAGAGCATACTCACCTGTTGTCCAATGTGAGGAGTGTTCTGATATTCCGAAGTGTCCTCACTGCAATATCACCCTCTCCTATCACAAGAATGAGCATAAATTAAAATGTCACTATTGTAACTACACCATACAATATACCGGCTTGTGTAAAGCTTGCAACAATCTCTCCCTTATGCCGAAAGGTGCAGGGACTGAGAGAATTGAGGAGGAGCTAAAGGAGCTCTTCCCTACTGCATCTATTGCGAGGTACGATGCCGATACTACTACCAGTAAAGTGCGTCAAGAGAGTATCCTGGAAGATTTTGCATCCGGTAAAACAGATATTCTTGTCGGTACTCAAATGATAACTAAAGGTTTTGATTTTGAGAAACTTACGTTAGTCGTGGTTATCAATGCCGACTCACTCCTCTCATTCCAGAATTTCAGAGCAGATGAAAAGAGTATTCAACTCCTCAGTCAACTTTGTGGCAGAGGTGGCAGAAGGGATAAACAAGGACGTATGGTAATTCAGACAACTCAACCTCAACACCCTGTATTTCAAAGCATTGGAGAGGGTCTCAGTCACGAGGAAAAAATCAGACAACTCTCAGAAAGACAACAATTTAACTATCCTCCTTGCTGTCGTTTGATAAGAATTACACTGAAAAACAGATTTCAAGAGAGGGTAAATTCTGTAGCGAAGAGTCTTGCCGAAGAATTGAGTAAAAGTATCACAGGTACAGTTATTGGACCTATATCTCCGCAAATTGACAGAATCAAGAATCAATTTGTATCACAATTGTGGATAAAACTACCAAGAAATCAATCTCTTAGCAGCAACAAAGAGATTATTTTCGATATAACAAACAATATCTATAATCAAGAGAAGGGATACACTACAATCTCAATTGATGTAGATCCTCAATAGTTATACTAAAACTCTGATTGCCTGAGGAATAACCTCAATTGTCAAAGGTGTATGGCCAACCACCTCTCCATCAATTTCAAGAATATTATCTGGAGCTGAGATTATCTCAAGTTTTTTGAATTTAACGTGAGAAATAATACTCTTGACCTCATAAAGATTTCCTGTAAAAACCTTTGGTATATGTCTGAGCACATTGAGTTTTGATGTCTTTTTGATAATTGTAAGATCAACTAAACCATCATCCATCAAGGCCTCTGGAGTCTGCATCATTCCCCCTCCTGAATATTGACCTATACCCAATGCCATAGAGAAAGCGTGACCTTCGTAGAAGAGATTATCATCAGCCAAAACTCTATATCTCGTTGTGTTATCACCGAAAAATGCAGTTATTAATCCTTTGATATACAACTTCTTACCACCATACCCTTTCGCTTTCAACTTCTCAAATTCACGACAAACAGCAGCATCAAAACCTAAACCTCCAATATTCATCATATACCTTGACAGTTTCTCTTTACCACTGCTATATGTCACCTTTGCAACATCCTGAATTTTGGTATTAGCACGCTTTATCAATTCAATGACTGCATCATATCCTGATGGGTAGTTGTATGCTCTGCCCCAATCGTTACCTGAGCCGACAGGTATAACTCCGACAGCGATATCTGTCGCAGGGAAATAGTCTTGGGTTAAAACGCCATTGACAACTTCGTGCAATGTTCCATCGCCACCAACTGAGATAATAACTTTAAATCCCTCCTTGACAGCATTTTTAGCCAACTCAATGGCGTGATATTTGCTCTCTGTAACAAATTGTTTAAAATTAAAACCTTGTTCAGTAAGTTTTTGTGAAATTATCGGCCAATCTTTAAGTCCCAAGCCATTACCTGCCTTAGGATTAACGATAAGGGCAATATCAATATTCATATTATTTTTTTATTGAAATTTATTCACAAAAGTAACCTAAATAAGGTTAAAAAAAAAGAATTTGTTAATTTTGCCGTTTAGTATTGAATTTTTATGGGAAAAATTATTGCGATAGCTAATCAAAAGGGTGGAGTTGGTAAAACCACTACCGCCATTAACCTTGCAGCATCATTAGCTGTAATGGAGAAGATGGTATTGCTCATTGATGCTGACCCTCAGGCAAATACCACATCGGGAATGAACTTTGATCCAAATTCAAGTTCAAACAAGACGATTTATGAGGCACTGATTGGCAGCGAAAATGTTTCCAATGTTATTTTGGATAGCGATATTAAATATCTGCAAGTTATTCCTTCCCACATCAACTTGGTGGGAGCTGAAATTGAGATGCTCAATATGGAGAATAGAGAGAATGCTCTTAAAGGGATTCTTGATGAGGTGAAAGATAGATATGAGTACATCATCATAGATTGCTCTCCATCATTAGGTTTGATTACTATCAACGCATTGACAGCAGCCGACTCTGTTATTATCCCTGTACAACCAGAGTTTTTCGGTCTTGAAGGACTTGGTAAGTTGCTAAATACCATTAAGTTAGTCCAAAACAAACTAAATCCAAACCTCACAATTGAGGGCTTCCTTTTCACAATGTTTGATAGCAGATTAAAACTTCACAATCAAGTGGTTGAAGAGGTTAGAAAACACTTTAACGAATTGGTATTCAATACAATAATCACGAGAAATGTTCGCTTGAGCGAAGCTCCATCACACGGCAAACCAGTCGTTTTGTATGATGCAGCATCGAGTGGCACAAACAACTATCTCAATTTGGCAAAAGAGATTATTAAAAAGAATTCTAAGAAATGAGTAAAAAGACAGGATTAGGAAAGGGATTAAGTGCATTGCTTGGAGATGTTGACAGCACTAGCTATGCAACTCCGGCTGTAAATAGTGTGACGCTATCGGATAATCACAATCCGGCAGTTGCCACATTTATTCCGATTGAGCAGATTGAACCAAATCCATATCAACCTCGTGTAACATTTGACAGTGAGGCACTTGATGAATTGGCTTCATCCATCAAAAGTATCGGTCTGATTCAACCTATTACTGTCAGACAAATTGCCCCAAACAAATATCAGATTATCAGTGGTGAAAGACGTTACAGGGCATCAAAAATTGCCGGTCTAAAGAGTGTTCCAATCTATCTTCACAAGGTAGATGATAGAAATATGCTTGAAATGGCAATTGTCGAAAATATTCAGAGAGAGGATCTTGACGCAATTGAGACTGCTCTTAGTTTCCAGAGACTGATTGATGAGTGTAATCTTACACAAGAGGAGATGGCATTCAGAGTGGGTAAAAAGAGGAGTTCAATTACCAACTATCTAAGATTGCTAAAACTTCCTGCAGAGGTCCAGAAACTTGTCAAAATAGGAGCAATTTCTATGGGACACGCAAAGGTGCTTTTGGGCGTTACAGAGGAGTCAAGTCTTCTTCCGCTATGCGAACTAATTATCAGTAATGACTTGTCTGTGAGACAGTTAGAGGAGAAAGTCGCATCTCTTGGCAAGAGCCACGAGAAGAGGGAGAAGAAAGAGGTTTCATACCCAGAATCTTATCACAAAGTAGCTGAAATTGTTGGAAAATATTTCAATAACAATGTTTCATTAAAACGCAACGATAAGGGTAAAGGGTCTATAACTATTCAATTTAAGAATGATAGCGAAGTGGAAAACTTCCTGCAAGCATTAGAAAACTCAAAATTGTAAATTATCGTGCGTCTGAGATATTTTATAACACTTTTACTTTTGACATTTGCAATTGGCGCTAATGCCCAGTTCAAAACTACCGGCAATATCACCGGTGGAGTACCTGGATCTGGCAGAAGCGGCACTAGTGTCAATCCTGAAAGTACCGTAGAGGCAGACTCAACATCACTATTTTCTATAAAAGATTACTTTAGAGGTTTAGCAGGAAAGGATTCAATTTCACTTACAACATTGACAATAGGTTCTGCTGTAGCTGTAGGTGGTGCTCAGATTTACAATAAAGATTATTGGAAACTTCCAATCATCTACGGAGGAATTGGTTCCGGTCTCTACTTTGGTTTTGACTTCAACAAGAAATATAAAGCTACTCAGGAGAAAAAGTATAAGACTTTCAGTACATTATCATTTGCCGGGGCTGGCCTTTTCTACTGGGGCTCACTTCTTGATGGTATGTTATCTTATGAGAGCGATTTGTGGCCTGACCCTGCAAAATCTACTATTGCATCTGTTTTGCTACCTGGCTTAGGTCAAATATACAATAAAGATTACTGGAAAGTACCAATTTGGTACACAGGATTTATGTTCTGTGGCTATTTTTGGAACTACAACAGTATCCAATATGAAAGATTCAAGTATATCTACAAGTTGGCAGGAACACCTGGTAGTGGTTATGTAGGTACTATATCTACAGATACTGCAGTATATTACCGCGACCTCTATAGAAGATACCGCGATTACTCGATTGTTGCCACAATTGCAGTATATCTTCTTCAGGTAATTGATGCAAATGTTTTTGCATATATGAGTGACTTTGAAGTTACAGATGATCTCTCTGTGAATGTTCAACCATCTCTTATCCCAACCCTCCAACCTACACAGCTGGCAACAAATAATTTCCCTGTCTATAATCCATCTACTGCTGTTGGATTGCAGATGAGTTTCAACTTCTAATAAACTAAATGAATTATGGTAAATAAAAAGACTCTTATTCTCACTACTCTACTAATCTTATTTATTAATATCATTCCACTACCGGCTCAGATATTCAAGAGTAAGGCAGCTAAGGAGAACAAAGAGTTGAAGTTGAAAATAGATTCATTAATCTCTGCATTAGACTCATTAACAGTTAGTTACAACTTGGCTCTATCAGAATTGGACTCACTTTCCAACCTCCCTGATGAGGAAGATCTTAACGTATCAATATTAGACACCTCAGAGAATGGTTTTTTGACTATCACTGATACAACAGCTAATTTGGATTCAATGCTTACTACCTGGTATGAGCAGAAGAATATATCTTTCGATCCACAGTCACTTATTTCGCTTGATAGTGTTAAATTGACATCAAATATTCCCGATTCAATCTATGTTAAAAGGTTAAATGAGATGAACTCTTTCATTCCTCTACCTTATAATGACATTGTAAAGAATCACATCATCAGATACACACAGCAAATACCACAAACCACATCTCAGATTATAGGTTTGTCATTCTACTATATGCCACTATTCGAAGAGGTTTTCAATAAATATGGTCTTCCTCAAGAGCTTAAAGCTATGGCTGTAATTGAATCTGCACTCAACCCAATCGCAGTTTCAAGAGCTGGAGCAAAGGGTATGTGGCAATTTATGTACACTGCTGCTAAAGAATATGGACTTCAAATCACTTCATTTGTAGATGAGAGATTGGATCCACTGATTTCGGCAGAGGCTGCTGCAAAATATCTTAAAGATTCATACAGAGTATTTGGTGATTGGATGTTGGCTATTGCATCATATAACTGCGGTCCTGGTAATGTAAATAAAGCGATTCGCAGAAGTGGCGGTTCCAGAGATTTCTGGACTATATATCCATACCTTCCAAGAGAGACTCGTGGATATGTACCTGCCTTTATTGCAGCTCTTTACACCCTTAAGTACTATCCTGAACACAACATCGTTCCAAAGGTTGTAAATATGCCGGCACACATCGATACTTTCCACGTAAACAAGATGCTTCACTTCGAACAGATTGCACACTTTACAGGTGCCTCTGTGGAGGAGATCAAGAGTCTTAACCACCAATACATTCACAATATAATTCCTGGTAATGAGAGAACTTACACTCTTCGTCTGCCATACAATTATACAAATGTATTTATCGACAATGAGAGCCAGATGCACACCTATCGTGACTCAGTATATTTCAATCCTGTTACCATCAAGAAAATCAAGGATGGTGGCGAAGGTGGCACCCGCATCGTTCACCGAGTTAAGAAAGGTGAGACATTGGGACATATCGCTCTGAAATATCGCACATCTGTAGCTAATATCAAGAAGTGGAACAAACTCAGAAGCAATACAATCCGTATTGGTCAAAGGTTATACATCTATAAAAAATAGAGATTGCCGGGCTTACGCCCAGCAATGACGTGATGAGTAGAGTCAGAGTGTGTAGCGAAGTTCTATTTTTGCCTCATATTTATCATCCTTATCGGAGGCAAAATTATTGAGGTAGTAAAATCTTAACCAAAGGGAAATGGAGTAATCTATTTTATACTTACAAAAAAGATTTACACCATACCCCTCACCTGAATATGCAGGTATTGAAAATGATCCTGGAGTATCCCTCTGGTATAGATACACCCTGCTTGCCCAATCCGTCGTGAGGAAATAGGTGGCAGAGGTATGAAGTTCATATTTATCCATCTTCAAGAGCAATGCCTGAGATATTCCACATCCATAATCTGATGTTGTAAGATAGTTTGACACAGCCTTCGTCTCCCCGTATAATTTATTGAAAATTAGATACTTAGAGGATATATTGCCATTTATTTTACTACAATTGTCATTGGAGGAATAGTTGTATGATATTTTGGATGAAATTGTCAAGTCATCTTTGGTATAGATCTCCTCAACTGCAAATTTTAGATTTGAGGATGAACAATCCACACGATATCTTGAGTGAGGATAATAGACACAATCTCCACTAAATGAGAGGGAATTATTTCTGCTGGTAAGCCACTTGATTAAGATATTGAATCCTTGCTGATTTGATGTAGAACTTAGTGTTGAATATGCTGAGGAGTGGGTTGCAATATAACTTTTAGAGTAACTCCTCAACTGAAAAGCACCCTCCAATTCATAAATCGGATTCCAAATAAGACCTAACAACAATGCAGGAGAGAGTCCTCGATCAATTGCTATCTCCCCATAATATCGCAATGTCCCGAGAGAGATGGTCCCTGATAGAGAAATATTACCCCACAATCCATTATAAATCTGATATTTATTATACTCTTTAGCTATCTTACCACACTCCTTGTCGTATCTATAAAATGCTGATGTACAGCCAATTGTGTAAAAATCACCACTATATGTGGCATTTGCTGCAACCAGATATTCCCTCATATTTCTTCTTCTACTTAGGAGCAATTCTGTGTTATGAAGACCTGTTGTAACGATAGATGTATAGGCTCCATCCTTCAGAGTCGCATCAACACTATTTGCTGAAAAGATAAGATTGAAATCAAAATTGTCTGAACCCAAAGTTGCAGCCACACCTCTGAGAAAGTTATACTCATTTGTTGAGTGATATGGAGATATAGAATTTCTCCTTTTATAAAAGTTTGATGATGAGAAGGAGTTGATAGAAAATGATTTGTTAAGCACCAATCCCTGTCCGAAAGATGCTCTGTAATCCCCTAATATCAACTTTTTAAGAGTTCCAGATGAAGAGTAGGATAGATTAGCCGATAGAAAATCGGGCATATAATACTTTGTAAGTGGTTCATCCATATCACTCTCACCCACCAACTCAAAGCCAATCCTATCATTATAGTTTAAGAGAGAGGAGGCATAAAGATATGGGCTCTTTGCGCCACTCTTGTATTTTGTACGAAGCGAAATATCTCCACTCATACCCTTCTTTCCTGCCTTTTCTCCTATATTCCCACTCAGATCAAAAGTTATAAATGGGGCAATCTGCTCAACAAACTCTTCGTGAAACCCCATCAATAACTTCAATTCCGATAGAGAAACAATCTCTCCAAACTTCTCTCTATACTCCACTATCGAGTAGGCCTGAAACCTATTAAAAATAGGAGAATTTTCAAGCTCTTCAAGAGATAATAAATTGATTTTCAGAGGATTATTCAATATGTAATAATAATATTCATAGATCTCCTCTATCGATTCATTCCCCTGACTGGCCATCTCTTCAATCTCCCCAATAATAAAATCGGGTAACTCCTGACAACTTACATCTACCGAATAGATGAAAAAAAAAGAGATTGTCACAATAAGTACAATCTCAAGGAATCTCTTCCCCTCAATCTCTCGCCTCACCATACTTGTTATAATTGTTAAATAATGTTAGTTACATTTATTTTTATACTTTACATCCTTTAACTCAACATTTGCCTTCTCTATCTTCTTTGCCAACTCACTCTTGAATTGTGAAATTTTTTCATCAAGAACTTTGTCGGACAATGCAAGCATTTCAACAGCCAAAATCGCACCATTTTTAGCTCCATCAAGTGCCATTGTTGCAACAGGAATACCTGAAGGCATCTGAAGAATTGATAGAATAGAGTCCCAACCATCGATAGAATTTGAACTTTTAATTGGAATTCCTATTACCGGAACTGTAGTAAATGCAGCAATTACTCCTGGAAGATGCGCTGCACCACCTGCACCTGCTATAATAACCTTAATTCCTCTCTCTTTTGCATTTTGAGCAAATTCAGCTACTGATAGTGGAACTCTATGTGCCGAAAGAGCATTAATTTCGAAAGGAACTCCCATTTCGTCAAGGAATTCAGCCGCAGCGCTCATCACTTTCAAGTCTGATGTGCTGCCCATAATAATACTAACTACAGGTTGCATTCTCTAATCTTTAAATTTGTTTAATAAAAGTCAAAAATAATGATTATTTTCGCAGAATCAAATTATTAAGCAATGGATTGTATTAAAGTTCACGACAAAACATTTGTGCCTTTTATTGATAATGCACAGATTTCCAAGGCCATAGACAAAGTGGCTGAGCAAATTAATCACGATTATGCTAACTGCGACAGCGCCCCTATTCTGGTGTGTGTCTTAAATGGTTCTGTAGTATTTACAGGTGAACTGATGCAACGCCTTAACTTTCCTTGCGAACTTACCTGTTTGAGAATCAAATCCTATGAAGGAACACAAAGTACAGGTGTTACCAAGCAGGTTTTAGGTCTTAATAGAGACATTACAGGAAAGCAAATCATTGTAATTGAAGATATTGTTGATACAGGTCACACAATTGAATTCCTACACAATACCCTTCTATCGTTAGGAGCATCAGATGTTAAAATCTGCACACTGCTTCTTAAACCTGAGGTGTATGACAGAGATATCAAACTTGACTATGTAGCGATGGAGATACCTAACAGATTTATCTTAGGCTTCGGTTTGGATTATGATGAATTAGGAAGAAATAGTAAAGATATATACGTTTTACAAGATTAATTATGAGATACTTTATTCTATTTGGCCCTCCGGGAGCCGGCAAAGGAACACAAGCAAAATTGATGGTTGAAAAATTCGAATTCAGACACGTTTCAACTGGTGATTTGCTACGTAGAGAGATTAAAAATGAAACTGAATTAGGCAAATTGGCTCAATCGTATATTGTTGATGGTCAATTAGTTCCAGACGAAGTTGTGGTTAAGATGATTAAACACGAGATTGTCTCTAATCCAGATGCAAAGGGCTTCTTGTTTGATGGTTTCCCACGTACAACTGAACAAGCAGAATCTTTGGACGCACTGCTTGGAGAGCTTGATCATCAAGTAGAGAAAGTTATCTCTATCATCATTAGCGACGAAACTATTAAAGAGAGAATCAAACATCGTGCGACTATCGAAAATCGCAAAGATGATGCTGATGAGAAGATTATTGAAAACCGAATTAAAACATATCACGACAAGACTGAACCACTTATCACTTTCTACAAAGAGCAAGGTAAATATGTAGAGATTGCTGGTGAAGGATTAATCGAAGAGATTTTTGAAGAGATTTCTAAACACATTTAATCATTTCTTATAATGGCGAATTCCAATTTTGTAGATTACGTAAAACTCTTTTGCGCATCAGGAAATGGGGGCAATGGCTCCGTACACCTTCGTAGAGAGAAATATATCCCTAAAGGCGGTCCTGATGGTGGCGATGGAGGACGTGGTGGCCACATTATTTTAAGAGGAAATCGCCAATACTGGACACTTATCCACCTTAAATATAGAAAACACATCAAAGCAGAGTCGGGAGGAAATGGTAGCGGACAACTTTGCCACGGTGCTAATGGTCAGGACATTATCCTTGATGTTCCATTAGGAACTGTTGCAAAAGATGCTGAGACCGGAGAGATCCTCTTGGAGATTCTTGAAGATGGTGAAGAGAGAATCCTTTGTAAAGGTGGTAGAGGAGGTTTAGGAAATACAAATTTCAAGAGTGCCACAAACCAGACTCCACGCTATGCTCAACCAGGCGAAGAGGGAGTTGAAGGTTGGTTTATTCTTGAGTTAAAGATATTGGCAGATGTAGGGTTGGTAGGTTTTCCAAATGCAGGAAAATCTACCCTGCTCTCTACTGTATCGGCAGCCAAACCTAAAATTGCCGATTACGCCTTCACTACAATGGAACCAAATCTGGGAATTGTAAGTTATTATGATGACCGCTCATTTGTAATGGCAGATATTCCTGGTATCATAGAGGGCGCACACGAAGGTAAGGGACTGGGACTCAGATTCTTACGTCATATTGAACGCAACTCTGTACTACTATTTTTAGTCCCTGCTGACAGTAAGGATATTTTAGCTGAATATAGAATTCTATTAAAGGAGTTAAAACTTTATAATCCAGAACTTGCAGATAAAAGAAGAGTACTTGCAGTATCTAAATCTGATATGTTGGATGATGAACTTAAGAGTGAAATTAAGCGTCATCTACCAAGAAAAATTGATACACTCTTCTTCAGTTCATTTACCAATGAGGGAATCAAAGAGTTAAAAGATTTACTTTGGAAACTTCTTAACGAATAGTCTATGGCTAAAGATATTTTTTTGATGAATGATCAGGAATTATTCATATTCCTCAATTCACTTAACTCTCCATTCTTTGACCCAATAATGATCTTTTTTTCCAAAATTCCTGTTTGGATTCCTCTCTATATTGGAGTAATGGTTTGGATGTTTCTAAAATTTGGATGGAAAATTGGTCTTGCTGCTTCACTTACACTTATTATCGCATTTGCTTGTGGAGATCAGATCTCTAATTTTATCAAGAGCAGTGTAGGAAGATTGAGACCTTGCCACGATTCTATTTTTGATGGCATTATCCACAACTTGGAGTATGCCAAGGGAAAATTTGGATTCCCCTCCGGACACGCTACCAATTCTATCTGCTTTGCACTTCTCAGCTCATTGATCCTCAAGAATAAGACTTATTCTATTCTGATAATTTGCTGGTCGATTATTGTCTCTTACAGCAGGGTATATGTTGGCGTTCACTATCCGCTTGACATTCTTTGCGGAGCCATAATTGGCATCACTATAGCATTGATTTTTAATGAGTTATATAAATTTGCGGCTAACAAAATTTCTGTCAAATGCGGTGCATAGTCGATAAGAGCCACAATCCATACTGGAATCTTGCTGCCGAGGAGTATATTCTTAATACTTTTGATACTCCTACTATCCGTCTATGGCAAAACAGTGACTCAATAATTGTAGGAAAAAATCAAAACACACTTGCCCAAATCAATCTTGAATATGTTAAAAATCAAAACATTGCCGTAGTGAGAAGGGTAACGGGAGGTGGAGCTGTTTTCCACGATCTTGGCAATATCAATTTCTCATTTTTTGACTATAAAAGTGGCAAAGAGAGTAATATTGAAACATTCCACAGATTCTCAATCCCAATTATTGAAGCACTAAAATCTTTGGGTGCCGATGCTGCTATCCAGGGGCGTAACGACATTGCTATTGATGGCAAAAAGGTTTCCGGCTGTGCTATGCTATCAAAGGGAAAGAGAATACTTTGTCACGGCACTCTTCTATATAATTCCAATATCAGCAACCTTGCAGATGCCTTAAAACACAATCCCGAAAAATTCAGGGATAAAAGTGTTGATTCCAACAGAAGTCGTGTTACAAATATCTCTGAACATATCTGTAAGGATTGGAATGCTACTCAGTTTCTTGATTACTTACACCAATATCTGGCTAAAGATTGTGAGATCTATCACTTCTCTGAGAGAGACATAGAGGAGATTGATAAACTTTGCAAAGAGAAATATAGCACCGAGGAGTGGAATTTTGGAGCATCTCCAAAATATCAATTTATCAACAAGTTGCATTTCAAAGGAGGCACAATAGAACTGTATCTATCTATAAATCAGGGTATTATAGAAGAAATAGAACTTTATGGTGATTACTTCTTCAACCGAGACAGTAGTGAATTTTGTAAAGCTATCATAGGTACAGGTCATAATATAAAAGAGATCGCCGACAAGATCTCTAAAGAACCTATCGGCGAATACTTCACTGGAATCACATCAGAAGAGTTATTGAAGTTGTTCTTCTGAGTGAAACTATCTATTATTTGTTGCGTGCTTTCTCTTTAGCGGATACTAATTGATCCTTTAGAACATCTACACAATCTACTACAGCATCCTCAAATGTGTCTGCATTCTTCTCTACCATAATGTCGTTACCTGGAATCACTACGCGAATTTTAACACTCTTGTTGTGGATGTCAGGTAATAGTGACAACACTACCTCAGTTCTTACGATAGCATCGTAGAACTTGGAAATTTTACCAACTTTTTTGTCAATGAAATCAAGCAACTTTTGATCTGCGTCAAACTTGACTGACTGTACTCTAATTTCCATTTTTACCTCCGTTTTTTGCCCTTGGATGGGCTGTTAAATATGTATTATTTAATTGCTCAAAGGAGTTATGGGTATAAACTTGTGTCGCCGCCAAAGACGAATGTCCCAAAATCTCCTTGATACTATTCAAATCTGCGCCATTGTTCAGAAGATGAGTAGCTAAAGAGTGTCTTAAAGTGTGGGGGCTCTTTCTTGCTGTCAAACCCTCGACTGATGACAACTCCTTTTTCACCACATTATCAACGAACTGCAGGTATAATTTATTTCCTTTATCAGTTAAGAAGAGAAAACCACCCGGATTTTCGGGGAACTCACTCTTAAATCTTTCCAAATATAATAATAATTCTTCACAAATCAAAGAAGGAAGTGGAATTTCTCGCAATTTATCTCCTTTCCCGACAACTCTTATTGTTGCTCTTGAGGAGTCAAAATTGGATATCTTCAATCCTGCCAATTCAGCCCTGCGAAGACCGGAACTGTATAACAACATAACAATCACCCAATTACGATAATCTGAGAAATTTTCCTTATCCCTATTTTGGCTAAAATAATTCTCTAATCCCTCAACTGTAAAAAATTGTGGTAATTTTTTATCTTCTTTTGGACGATGAACCTTTTTTACCGGGTTTGTATCAATAATATCTCTTTTAATGAGGAAATTGCAAAATGAGCTCAGGGCAGATAGTTTCTGATTAATACTTCTACTGCTGAGTCCACTATCAAGTCCCTTTGCTATAAAACCTCTTATCATCAGTGGAGTCAATAAATCTATCAGTTCACTATCTGAAACCTTCTGACTATCCGATGCAAATAGAACGAACTCCGAAAGTGCATCTCGATATGCTCTCTGTGTCAGTTCGGAGTATCGTTTTTGTACCGAAATATAGGTTATAAAATCCTCAATCAGCATAACTGATCTCTATAAGATATTCTCATCAACAATATTTGGTAGAGTTACCTTCAATAGAGGGGTTCTCTCCATCTCTCTCTTTATTGCAAAAATTGCTGGTTCATTTCTTGCCCAAGAACGTCTTGCAATACCATTGTTTACATCCCAATGAAGCATATTCTTAATCCTTCTTTCAGCATCATCAGAGCCATCTATTACCATTCCAAAGCCACCATTTATAACTTCTCCCCAACCAACACCACCTCCATTGTGGATAGATACCCAGGTAGCGCCGCGGAATGAGTCTCCAATAACATTCTGTACTGCCATATCGGCTGTAAAACTTGAGCCATCATAGATATTTGAGGTCTCTCTAAATGGAGAATCTGTGCCTGAAACATCGTGGTGGTCACGTCCTAAAACAATTGGTGCTGAGACTCTTCCATCTCTAATTGCTCTGTTCATTTCAAGAGCTATTTCTATACGTCCTTGAGAGTCTGCATAAAGAATTCTCGCCTGTGAGCCAACTACAAGATTATTTTTTGCCGCCTCTTTAATCCAGTGAATATTGTCATCCAATTGAGATGATATTTCAGCTGGTGCTTCTCTTCTGATATTTTCAAGGACAGTTGCCGCAATTTTATCTGTTTGAGCAAGATCTTCAGCTTTTGATGAGGTACATACCCAACGATATGGACCAAATCCATAATCGAAGTAGAGCGGCCCCATAATATCCTGAACATAAGATGGATATCTGAATTTGCCATCACTCTTTAATATCTCGGCACCTGCACGTGAAGATTCAAGCAAGAAGGCATTTCCATAATCAAAGAAGTACATTCCTCTTTCAGATAATTTATTAATGGCTGCCACTTGACGTCTTAATGAATCCTGAACTCTCTCTTTGAATTTCTCTGGCTCTTCCGCCATCATTGTATTGCTCTCTTCTAAAGATAATCCAACAGGATAGTATCCACCTGCCCAAGGATTATGTAGGGATGTTTGGTCTGAACCAAGATCCACAGGGATATTCTCTTCGGCTAATTTTTCCCACAAATCCACAACATTTCCTTGATATGCCAAAGAGATGGCCTCTTTATTTTTACTTGCTTGTAAAGCTCTGTTAATCAAAAGATTCAAGTCAGTATAAACCTCATCTACCCAACCTTGCTGATAGCGTTTTTCTACTGCCTTTGGATTGATCTCTGCAACAATGCCTACAACACCTGCAATAACTGCCGCTTTTGGTTGTGCTCCTGACATTCCTCCAAGACCTGAACTTACAAATATCTTACCTCTGATATCTTCTCCCTTTGAATGCATTCTTGCTGCATTAAGGACTGTAATTGTGGTTCCGTGTACAATTCCCTGTGGTCCTATGTACATAAACGAACCTGCTGTCATTTGACCATATTGAGATACGCCCAATGCATTAAATTTCTCCCAATGATCCTTGCTTGAGTAGTTTGGTATCACCATACCATTACTTATAACCAATCTTGGGGCATCTTTATGTGATGGAAATAGTCCTAATGGGTGTCCTGAATATAAAACAAGAGTCTGTTCATCGGTCATTTGTGCCAAATATTGCATTGTTAGGCGATATTGTGCCCAGTTTTGGAATGCAGCACCATTTCCACCATAAACTATCAACTCATCTGGATGCTGAGCTACAGCATTATCAAGGTTATTACTCAACATCAGCATAATAGCTGCAGCTGCTCTACTTTTATGTGGAAACTCATCAATAGAACGTGCAAATATCTTATAATCAGGCTTATATCTATACATATAGATTCTTCCATAAGCTTCCAATTCCTCGGCAAATTCCTTCGCCATCTCTTTATGATGTTCAGTTGGGATATATCTTAACGCATTGATAATTGCCAATCTTTTCTCCTCTTCTGTGAGAATCTCTTTACGCTTGGGTGCGTGATTGATCGTCGAATCTAACTCTTTTTTTGTCGGAAGATATGCAGGAATACCTTCTAAAATCTGTGTTTGAAAATTTTTAGACATAAGTAAAAAAATGTTTTCTTATTTTGACAAATATACTGAAAAAATTTGGAAGTTTGAGAAGATTATAATACTTTTGCCGCCGAATAAAAAGGAGGTGTTTGCAATATGATTATAGTACCAATTAAAGAAGGCGATAACATTGAAAGAGCGTTGAAAAAATTCAAACGCAAATTTGAGAAAACAGGTATCGTGAGAGAGTTGAGAAGCAGAAAAACTTTCGAAAAACCTTCTGTGAAGAAGAGAGATCAGATGAAGAAAGCAATCTACGTACAAAAATTGCAAATCCGCGATGAATAAGGATATTTTTCATAAATATCAAAATAATTAACCGTTTTCATAGCTGTTGCAACCGCTTGATTTCTGTAATCAAGCGGTTCTTTTTTATAGCCTCTTAAAGTATTAACGGTTGATGATTGAACATCCTCGTTCGGGAATGACGAAAAGAATTAGTAGAGAGCATCTGGATCGAGACCATCATAACCATCAGGGATTTCGTAGCTATCATCCTTGAGAGTTGTCTCAATAAATAGTGCTCTGTCGTTTAATACATACTCTTTTATGAACCAATCAGTTATATCAATATCTCTAACTATGTATGATGCCACATCGTGTACCCTATTCGCATAATGAAGCATAAAATATGGATAGTTTTTCTCTTTGAAAACCTTTATCAATTCACTGGAACCAAACATTCCTTTTCTGAATAATCTGATTTTACCATACGGAACCAATTCATCTGCTGTACCGTGCAACATCATTGTCGGTGCAGGAGGATTTACACTATATTTTGGAGTTCCATTAACAGAGAATATTGCACCGGCAAATGAAACGACTCCTGCAAATCTGAAATATGGAGGAAGTACTGACGCAATTTCGCTTCTGTTTGAAAGTTCATAATCTGCTTGCAATGAAGTAATTGCACCTGCACTACTTCCTACCAGAATAATCTGGGTTGGATCTATACGATACTCATCTGACTTATCAAGAAGATAATTAACAGCAGCATAACAATCCTCAACAGCCATATCAATACTTCTCTTGAGTGGTTTAATCAGAGATAAAACACCGCCACCCTTATGATTGGCAAGTCCTAATCTATAATCAATAGCAGCCACTACATATCCCCTATCAGACATCATTTCACAATATTGTCGAGATAGAGTAGAGTTAAGGTTATTATCCTTAAAACCACCACCATAGATATAGACTATACAAGGATGTTTCGACAATGTATCATCAGGCATATAGAAATGCATCTGTAGTGCAGAATCTCTTTGAACATATTCAACTTTGAAATCTGGTTGAAATTGTTCAGTAGAATCTTTTGGTTGTGAAGTTTGTGCGTTGCAGAAAATCATCAGATATAATAATATTGTTGCTAAAATAATTCGTTTCATAATAATTTGTTCTAAAATTTAAGCAAATCTAATTAATTCTTTTCATTTCTCTTCTCTAAATCAATTAAAATAGTAACTTTGTACGATAATTTTCTATTAAGAAGTGTAATAACATACAGAACAAATAATTAGAATATGACACAAAAACTATTTGCTGAATTTCCTCCTGTATCGACAGAACAATGGGAGGAAGTCATCATTAAAGACCTAAAAGGTGCTGATTACGAGAAAAAACTCGTATGGAAGACACACGAAGGATTCTCTGTACGTCCATACTATCGTGCAGAAAATCTATCTGAATTAAAGGTATTGGATAGCAAACCTGGATGCTTCCCTTACATCAGAGGTACTAAAAATTGCAACAACTGGCTTGTTCGTCAAGACTATTGTGCTTGCGACGGAGACTATGAAAAGGCTAACAAAGAGGCCTTGGATGGTCTTGTAAAGGGTGTTGAAGCTGTTGGTTTCTGCATTGGTGGCAAAGCTCTTTCTGTAGAAGAGATGTCAACATTGCTTAACGGAATCAAGGTTGATGCTTGTGAAATTAACTTCTGCGACTGCTGCCTTAAAGCAAAAGAGGTTATTAGCAGTTTCTTGGCAGTAGCTAAAGCTCAAGGTGTTAAACCTGAAGATATCAAAGCTTCATTTGATTTCGATCCACTTAGAACTCTTACAACTAAGGGAACTCTTTGCGACAAAGCATTTGAGTCACTTAAAGAGGCAATCGAAATGGTTGCTGAATATCCTGGCATCAGAGTTATCGGTGTTGAAGCATATGAATTCAACAAAGCTGGTTCAAGCATTACTCAAGAGTTAGCTTTTGCTTTGGCAGCTGGTAATGAATATCTTGCTAAACTTACTGAATTAGGCGTTGAAGCTAAAGAGGTAGCTAAGAGAATTAAATTCACATTCTCTGTAGGTTCTGTCTATTTTATGGAGATTGCAAAATTCCGTGCAGTTCGTGCATTGTGGGCAAATATCGTAGATGCTTACGGTGTTGAAGGTTGTGGTCAAAAGATTAAGGTTCACGCTGTTACAAGCCTATGGAATCAAACAGTTTATGATTCTTATGTAAATATGCTTCGCGGTACAACTGAAGCTATGAGTGCAGCTATTGCAGGTGTAGATTCATTGGAAGTTCTTCCATTTGACTACTGCTACAAAGCTCCAAGTGAATTCTCAAACCGTATAGCTCGTAATATTCAAATTATTCTTAAAGAGGAATCTCACTTCAATAAAGTTGTTGACCCTGCTGCAGGTTCATACTATATTGAAACACTTACTCAATCAATTCTTGATTCATCTTGGGCTCTATTCAAAGAGGTTGAAGCTAAAGGTGGTTATGTAGCTGCTTTCAAAGAGGGTTACGTACAATCAGAAATCAAGGCTGTTGCTGCTAAGAGAGATAAAAACCTTGCAACAAGAAAAGAGACTATCCTTGGTACAAACCAATTCCCTAACTTCCTAGAGAAGGCAGGTGCTGAAGTTTCTAAAGATGTTGTTCTAAGAGGTGGCAACAATAACGTTAATGGCGAACAAATCGCTGAACCACTTGAAGCATATCGTGGTGCTCAAGCATTTGAAGCTATGCGTTATGCAACTGATATCAGTGGCAAACAACCACAAGTATTTATGCTTACTTTCGGTAACTTGGCTATGTGTCGTGCAAGAGCACAATTCAGCAGTAACTTCTTCGCTGTTGCAGGTTTCAAAGTGGTTGACAACAACCGTTTTGCAACTGTTGAAGAGGGCATCAAAGCTGCTCTTGAAGCTAAAGCAGACATTATCGTGGCTTGTTCATCTGATGATGAATATGCAGAAGCTGTTCCTGTTATCGCAGAACAAGTTGGTGACAAAGCAATCGTTGTAGTTGCCGGAGATCCTGCTTGCAGAGCTGAATTAGAGGCCAAAGGTATTGCTAATTACATCCACGTAAGATGTAACATCCTTGAAACACTAAAAGAATACCAGGCAAAATTGGGAATCAAAGAACTATAAAATTGATATTATGAGACCAGATTTTAAAGATATAAAATTCAATAGCGCTGCAAGCACAGGTTGCTGCTGCAGCAAAGAACAAGAGCTCTGGAAGACCCCTGAAAATATCGAGGTAAAACCTCTTTATACTGCTGAGGATCTTGAAAATATGGAGCATCTTAACTATGCCGCAGGTATCAAACCTTTCCTTCGCGGACCTTACTCTACAATGTATGTTCAAAAACCTTGGACTATCCGTCAATATGCAGGTTTCTCTACAGCTGAAGAATCTAATGCATTCTATCGCAGAAACCTTGCTGCAGGTCAAAAAGGTTTGTCAGTAGCATTCGACTTGGCAACACACCGTGGATATGATGCTGACCACCCAAGAGTAGTTGGTGACGTTGGTAAAGCTGGTGTAAGTATCTGTAGCGTTGAGGATATGAAGGTTCTATTTGACCAAATTCCTCTAAACCAAATGTCTGTATCAATGACAATGAATGGTGCTGTTCTTCCAGTTATGGCATTCTACATTGTTGCTGGTTTGGAACAAGGTGCAAAACTTAGCGAAATGGCCGGAACTATTCAAAATGACATTTTGAAAGAGTTTATGGTTCGTAATACATACATCTACCCACCTGAGTTCTCTATGAGAATTATCGGTGACATCTTTGAATATACATCTAAGTATATGCCTAAGTTCAACTCTATCTCTATTTCAGGTTACCATATGCAAGAAGCTGGTGCAACTAACGATATCGAGATGGCTTACACTTTGGCTGACGGTCTTGAATATCTACGTACAGGTATCAAAGCCGGAATTGATGTTGATGCATTCGCTCCAAGATTGTCATTCTTCTGGGCTATTGGTATGAACCACTTTATGGAGATTGCAAAAATGCGTGCTGCACGTATGATTTGGGCTAAACTTGTTAGTCAATTTAACCCTAAAAATCCAAAATCTCTATCACTTCGTACTCACAGCCAAACTTCAGGTTGGTCACTTACTGAGCAAGATCCATTCAATAACGTAGCAAGAACTTGTATCGAAGCTATGGGTGCTGCTTTAGGTCACACTCAATCTCTTCACACAAATGCATTGGACGAAGCAATTGCTCTTCCAACAGACTTCTCTGCTCGTATTGCTCGTAACACTCAGATTTACATTCAAGAAGAGACTAACGTATGTCGTTCAATTGACCCTTGGGCAGGTTCATACTATGTTGAGAACTTGACTAAAGAGTTGGCTGATGCTGCTTGGAAACATATCGAAGAGATTGAAAAACTTGGTGGTATGGCTAAAGCTATCGAGACTGGTATTCCTAAACTTCGTATCGAAGAGGCAGCTGCTCGTAAACAAGCTCGCATCGACTCAGGTATTGATAAGATCATTGGTATCAATGAGTATCGTCTTGAAAAAGAGGATCCAATTGAAATCCTTGACGTAGATAATACTAAAGTTCGTGAATCACAAGTTAAACGTCTTCAAGAACTTCGTGCAAACAGAGATAACGAAAAGGTTAAAGAGTGTCTTGCAGCTATTACTAAAGCTGTTGAAACTAAGACAGGTAACCTTCTTGAACTTGCTGTTGAGGCTGCTAAACATAGAGCAACTCTTGGTGAAATCTCAGATGCTTGTGAAGTTGTTGTTGGTAGATATAAAGCCGTTATCCGTATGAATACAGGTGTTTACTCATCAGAAGTTAAGAATGACTCTGAATTCGAAAAAGCTAAACAAATGGTAGCTGACTTCGCGAAGAAAGAGGGTCGTCAACCACGTATTATGATTGCAAAACTTGGTCAAGACGGACACGACCGTGGTGCTAAAGTTGTGGCTACAGGTTACGCTGACTGCGGTTTCGACGTAGATATGGGTCCTCTTTTCCAAACTCCTGCAGAGGCAGCTAAACAAGCTGTTGAGAATGACGTTCACTGCGTAGGTGTATCATCTCTTGCAGCTGGTCACAAGACATTGGTTCCTCAAATCGTTGAAGAGTTGAAGAAACTTGGTAGAGAAGATATCATCGTTGTAGTTGGTGGTGTTATCCCTGCTCAAGATTACGATGCTCTATATCAAGCAGGTGCAGCTGCAATCTTCGGTCCTGGTACCCCAATTGCATTTGCTGCTATCAAATTGATTGAACTTCTTAATATGACTAGATAGTCAAAAAAATAGCTTATAATCAAGCAGGAAGAGGATAAAGTTTTCTTCCTGCTTTTTTTTTACTACCTTTGTCTATTATTGACTTTTAATTTGAAACCTAAAAACCATCTATATGAAGTTACAGATAAACATAGAATATAGAACAAATTGGGGTGAAGAATTGGTAATATGCATTGGATCAAGCAGATACCCACTTACTTGGAACCCTTGCGATATCTGGAAATGTGAAATTCCAAGATTTAACATTAGTAAGAATTCTGAATACAGCTATGAAGTTGTTAAAAATGGCGTTACCATTAGAAAAGAGTGGCACGGTCATACTATAAACATCCCTGAAGGATCTAATCCAAAGGTTGTAAAGATAAATGATAGATGGAATGATCGCCCTATTGATGCTCCATTCTACTCAACAGCCTTTACAAAAGGTATTTTTGCAAGAGATTTAGAAAATTGCGAAAAATCTTTAGGAGAGAAATCAAATTATATTCTTCAAATTGCGCTACCGACACTTCGTCCTAACGAACTTCTTGCAATTGAAGGAACAGGCAAACAATTGGAGAATTGGAGTAAAATTATCCCATTCTGTCAAAAGAATTTCCCTATTTGGACTTTAGGTCTTGAAATCTCAGAACCAATTGAATACAAATTAGTTATAGTAGATAAAGAGACATTGAAACCTATCTCTTGGGAGAAAGGTGAAAATAGAAAAATCACCAATATTCCATATAAGGAAGAGATCTTTGTAGATAACACAATCCTTGCTGATTTTGCAGACAGAGCTTGGAGAGGTGCTGGTACTGCTATCCCTGTTTTCTCGCTTCGTAGCGAAGATGATTTCGGTGTAGGAGAGTTTTATGATCTTAAAAAGATGGTTGATTGGGCTGCTTCTACAGGGCAAAGCATTGTTCAGTTGCTTCCAATTAATGACACAACTATGACTCACAGTTGGGAGGATTCATATCCATACAATGCCAACTCGACATTTGCACTTCATCCACAGTTTGTAAATTTGAAGGCTGCAGGTGTAAGAGCTTGTCCTACATACAAGAGAGTTCAAAAGGAGCTAAACTCTTTGGAACAAATTGATTACGAAAGAGTTAATGCAGAGAAACGCAAATTCCTACGTCGCTCTTTCGATAAAAATTTTGAAACTCTTTCTGCTACTGAAGAGTATAAAACTTTCTTGAAAAAGAATAAAGAGTGGCTTATTCCTTATGCAACATTCTGCGCATTGAGAGATGAGTTCAAAACTCCTGATTTCTCTAAATGGGGCAAATATGCTAAGTATGATAAGAGAAAAGTATCACAATATTATAAAGAAAATAGTTCAGAGGTAGATTTTAACTGCTTCATTCAATATCACCTTGACAAACAACTTTCAGAGGTTTGTAAATATGCTCACTCAAAGGGTGTTGTATTGAAAGGTGACCTTCCTATCGGCATAAGCAGAACAAGTGTTGATGCCTGGATCTATCCGGAATTATTCCATATGGATTCTCAAGCTGGTGCTCCACCTGATGCATTCTCTGAGGATGGACAAAATTGGGGCTTCCCTACTTACAACTGGGAGAAAATGGCTGAAGATGATTTCGCTTGGTGGAAAGCTCGTCTTGCGAAGATGTCTGAGTATTTTGATGCATTCAGAATTGACCATATTTTGGGATTCTTCCGTATCTGGCAAATTCCATTGAGTCAAACAAGTGGTCTTGAGGGATATTTCAATCCAGCACTTCCATACGAGGCTTCAGAGTTGAGTGCTCGCGGTTTGGATTGTAACGATAAAGGCCTATTTATTGAAGATCCTCATAAGAGTGGTTACTATCACCCTAAGATTGGAGCACATAAGAGTTTGTCTTACAGCCACTTAGACGACTATCGCCGAAATGAATTCAACAAATTGTACAATGATTTCTTCTATTATAGACATAATGAGTTCTGGAAGGAATCGGCAATGAAAAAACTCCCTGCCCTACTTGATTCGACAGGAATGCTAGCTTGTGGAGAGGACTTGGGAATGATTCCTGCTACCGTGCCTGATGTTATGAATGATTTGAAGATTCTATCTTTAGAGATTCAAAGAATGCCGAAGAGCATTACAGAAGAGTTTGCTAAACCTGCAAATTATCCATATTTGTCAGTATGTACAACTTCTACTCACGATATGAATCCTATCAGAGCTTGGTGGGAAGAGGATAGAGAGGTAACTGCTCGTTTCTATTACAACGAATTGAGAGGAGAAGGTGATGTCCCATACTTCTGCGAACCTTGGGTATGCCGCACAATCCTTGAGCAACACCTTGCATCAGGTGCTATGTTGACAATTCTTCCTCTTCAAGATTGGCTTTCTATTTCACCAGAACTTAGATTTGAAGACCCTAATAAAGAGAGAATCAATGTTCCTGCAAACTCTCGCCACTATTGGAGATATCGTATGCACTTGACCATTGAACAACTAATCTCTGAAGAGTCATTCAACGAGGATATTACAAACCTAATTAAAAATAGCGGTAGAGTTAAGTAGTCTATTTCTCTATCCAAAGAAGAAAATCTGCAACACGGGAGCGTGAGACTGTCATCTCAAACGAAGATTTAGGTTGAGAGATGATTCTAAGTCTTCCTCCCGGTTGTTTTATTATACTCTTTATAGCGTGAAGAGAGACAATCGCACTTCGCGAAATTCTGAAGAATTGTTCAGGATCCAGCTCTCCTATCACTATATCCAGGGATGAATCTATTACATATTTCTTACCAACAAATGTGACTAAATAGTTAATCTTATCCTCTGAATAGATGTAAGCTATCTCATCTCTCTTAATTGGAACAATCATATCGTTAAACTTGACAACGAAACGCTCTTTGTATTCTCGCTTCCTGTTCGTAGCATCAAGTGTGCTCAAAATTGCTGATAAGTCGATATTTACAGACTCTTTCATACATCTTGACATAGCCCTCTTAAGTGGCTCAACATCAATAGGTTTCAATAAGTAATCGACACTTCCTGCCTCAAATGCCTTCAAGGCATAACTATCATAGGCAGTGGTCATAATTACATTGGCTTTTACCTCAACATTCCTAAAAATCTCGAAGCAGTCGCCATCTGAAAGCTCCACATCCATAAATATTATATCAGCTCTATTATCGGGATTTTTCAACCACTCTATTGCACCATTCACAGAGTCGCAACTTCCAACAACTACTGTCTGTGGGAAGTGTTGATTAAGCAACCTCAACAAGCTCTTCTGTGCAACAATTTCATCCTCAACAATAAATATCTTATAAACTCTCTCCATAATTAAATTAAAGGTAATTTTACTATATAATTATCATCTGTGGCAATTATCTCAATATTCTTTCCTGAGAGGTCAAAATATTGCTGCCTGATATATTTTTGTCCCACTCCTATTGAGGTGGGCTTTGTGAATTTCTTAATAATATTATTTGAAACCTCTATAGAGTCACTATTTGCTATAACATTGATTTTCAGTTGATTAGCAACATTTATACTATTATGTTTGATAGCATTTTCTACCAGGAGCTGGATCGAACAAGGGATAACATTACGACTCTCCAAATGCTCCGGCACATCTACATTTAACTGAAATCCCTCAGGGAAACGGACCTTCATCAAATCTACATAAAGAGAGACAAAATCGAGCTCCTCTTTCAGGGAAACAAGTTTTTCATCCTCACTCTTCAACATATACCTATAAAGGGATGCCAACTTATGAGTATAGAGACTCGCCTGCTCATTTTTATTCTCACAAATAAGTGAGTCCAGAGCATTCAGTGAGTTGAAAAGGAAATGAGGATTCAACTGCTGTTTCAGTTTCAAATATTGGTAAGATGCCAAATTTGCCCTTCCTCTCTCTTTCTGCATTTGAGCCCTTGAATCGAGTGCATAATAGACCATATAGACCACACAGTAAATCGTTATCACCGATAGGAATGAGACCAAGAGCAATATCGGAAATTCACTGATAAAATTTTCATTAAACTCACTTGTAAAGCCATAGCCAACAATGAAAGTCTCTAATAATGAAATAGTTATAATAAATAAAGATAAATAGATTATACTTTGTGATGCAGTGAAATTTCGTCTGCTGGAGAACCTTATGTATAGCAGAACAAGACTCGCTATGATAATGAATGAGCCACTGCTTGACAAAATTATTGAACTTGCATTTTCAATATCTCCCTTTACAAAAGGTTCGGAAGTGAAGAGCAGAAGTAGCCCTAAACGCAGAATAAAAATTGCCGCAATTGCTATGTAAAGCCACTTTACTTGCGAATATCTGGATAAAGTAGATGACTTTGTCTGGTGTGGGAATAGTTGTGTAATAGCCAAGATACTGAAACCGAGTATCTGTGTAGTAAAGAATGTGGCCAAAGCGTGTATCGCAAGATCTGATGTAAAAAAGTGTTGCAAGAACCTTGCGCCGCCATTACCAAGAAGATAACCGATGACATTTACAGCAATGATACCCGCAGCCGTAAACTCCATATTCAATCTCTGCTTATTGCAAATCAATAGTGTCATCACCATTGTAAGCATAGTCAAAAGTAGCTCATCATCAATTGAAACAAAGCGACAGAAGAGAGCAACTAAAGCATGGAGTATGGCAAAAATCTGTATTATCCAGGCCGAATGTATCTTAGTTATAAATGACATTATCCTCAATATAAAATATGTCCGAAGATAGTAATTTTGGGGGAATTTACCAATTTTAAGATACAATCCGTCATAGAATTTCAACCATTCATCCATCTATTTTATCCACTCATCACTCTCCCTTATAATATATAAGTATAAAGTATTAAATTTACTTGTTTTATTATACAAAGACCTATAATTGATAACAATTATTAACAATATGAGAGAAAAAGCAAATCTAACCTTTTGGCAATTGTGGAATATCAGTTTTGGATTCTTCGGAGTTCAAATTGCATACTCTCTCCAAAGTGCTAATATCAGTCGTATTTTTGCGACGTTGGGTGCAGATCCGCACAACCTTAGCTACTTCTGGATTTTGCCACCACTGATGGGTATCCTAGTTCAGCCAATCGTTGGTTCACTCAGCGACAGAACTTGGTGCCGCTTTGGACGCCGTATCCCTTATCTGTTCATTGGTTCAATCGTCGCAATTATCGTTATGTGCCTTCTACCTAATGCAGGTAGTTTCCATTTTACAATCGGAGGTGCTATGATATTTGGTCTGATTGCATTGATGTTCCTTGACACATCGATCAATATGGCAATGCAGCCATTCAAGATGCTTGTCGGAGATATGGTTAATGAGAAACAGAAAGCGAAAGCTTACTCAATTCAAAGCTTTTTGTGTAATGCTGGTAGTCTTGTCGGCTATCTATTCCCATTCATCTTCACTTGGATTGGAATCTCAAATATTGCAGCTGAGGGTGTAATCCCAGATTCAGTAAAATACTCATTCTATGTGGGTGCTGCAATTCTGATTCTATGTGTTCTATTTACAACTTTTAAGGTAAAAGAGATGCCTCCGAAGGAGTATGCTGAATTCCACGGCATTGACCCTACCAAAAAGAAAGAGAAGGGTTCAGGTAATTGGATTAAACTTCTAAAAAATGCCCCTAACGCATTCTGGACAGTAGGTTTGGTTCAATTCTTCTGCTGGGCGGCCTTTATGTATATGTGGACATATACTAACGGAGCTATTGCTGATACAGTGTGGAACACCAATGATGTTACATCTGAAGGATATCAGGTAGCAGGTAACTGGGTTGGAGTTCTATTTGCAGTTCAGGCAATCGGTTCTGTATTGTGGGCTCTCTTTATCCCTAAATTCCGCTCATTAAAGAGTGCTTATGTAATCAGTCTTCTACTTGGAGCTATTGGATTTGCATCAGTATTCTTTATCCACGACCAATATCTATTGTTTATTTCATTCCTGCTTATTGGTATAGCTTGGGCTGCTATGTTGGCTCTTCCATTCACTATTCTTACAAATTCACTTTCAGGCGAGCATATGGGAACATACTTAGGTCTGTTCAATGGAACAATCTGTTTGCCTCAAATCATTGCTGCAGCTTGCGGTGGTCTTCTTTTGAAGGCAGTTGGCGGTGCTCAAGTGAATATGTTTATAGTGGCAGGCGTATTATTGGTTTTAGGAGCATTATCTGTGACATTTATCAAGGAAAAAAGATAAATAATATCAACTATAATTATTAACTAACCCAAAATTCTTATGAATAGAATAATGACTTTATGTGCAGGATTCATCCTTTCTTGTTTGTTTTCTGCATCAGTATTCGCTCAAGGCGGATACGAAGTTAAAGGTGTAGTTGTCGATGAAATCGGACCTGTTATTGGTGCCACAGTTGTAGAGAAAGGTACTACTAATGGCGTTTCAACCGGTTTGGATGGTGACTATATCCTTAAGGTTTCTAGCGAAGATGCGCTAATCGAAATCAGCTGCATCGGTTACGCTACTCAAACTTACTTGGCAAAACAATTGCCAGCTACCATTACTCTAAAAGAAGATACAGAATTCCTTTCAGAGGCGGTAGTTATCGGTTACGGTACTGTTAAAAAAGAGGACATGACCGGATCTATTACAGCTATTAAGAGCGAAGAGATCAACCGCGGTGCAATCGTTTCAACACAAGATATGTTGAAAGGTAAAGTTGCCGGTCTTCACGTTATCCCTGGTGACGGTGGTCCTGGTTCTGGTTCAACTATCCGTATTCGTGGTGCTGCATCACTTAACGCATCTAACGACCCATTGGTAATCATTGATGGTGTTCCTGTTGCTGTTGGTGCTGGTGCTGGTATGTCTAACCCTCTTGATATGGTTAATGCAAATGACATTGAATCATTCACAATTTTGAAAGATGCATCTTCTGCAGCTATCTATGGTTCACGTGCATCTAATGGTGTAATTATGATTACAACCAAAAAGGGTAAAGGCAACAAAATGAAAGTTTCTTATAACGGAAGTGCGAGTGTTCAACAAAACTCAGGAAGACTACCTATTATGACTCCTGCTGAATATCGTGATTTCGTTGCTAAAACTTTCCAACCTGGAACTGAACAAGGAAAATTCGTGGCTTCTCTTTTAGGAGAATCAAATGTTGATTATCACGATTTGATCTTCCAAACAGCACTTTCAAGCGATAACAATATCAGTCTTACTGGTAATGTAAACGATGCTCTTCCATATCGTGCATCATTAGGTTATACAACTCAAGAGGGTACTCTTATTGGTTCTACATACGACAGAGCAACTTTAGATCTAAGTGTAGCACCTTCTCTTCTTGACAAACACCTTACTTTGAACCTTAATGGTAAAGGTCTATATTCATACTCTAACTATAGCGATGGTGGTGTAGTTGGAAATGCTGCATTCTTTAACCCAACACAAGATCCATATTTCAGAAATCCAGATGGATCTATCGATTACACAACTTGTAACGGTTTTTGGAACTATGGTGGTGGTAGAGGTGATCAATTTACTCAAAGTACACTTGTAGGTGTTTCTCCACTATCTCAACTTTATGATAAAGTAAGCAATGGTCGTGCATATCGTTTCATTGGTAATGCAAACATTGACTATAAAGTTCACGGTCTTGAAGAGTTGAAATTCGTTTTAAGCTTAGGTATGGACTACTCTTGGGGTAGAAACTACAATGGTGTTAATCCTGGTTCATTCCAAGCTGCAGGTGATAGCGAAAATCCTCGCATTGGACAATACTCTATCTCTAACTCTGTTAGCCGTAACGAAGTCCTTGAGGCATACGCTAACTACAATAAAGATTTTGGTATCCACAATCTTGATGTAATGGCTGGTTACTCTTGGCAACACGTTTACAATGGAGGTCAATCAATCTCTTACTTCAATGAAACTGATGAAGTTAAATTGAACCCTGGTGAATCAATTGACACTCGTTACCCTTATGGTGCATCAGAAAGTTATCTTGTTTCATTCTACAGCCGTGTAAACTACTCACTTGATTCAAGATACCTATTCACAGCATCTATCCGTGCTGATGGTTCGTCAAAATTCTCACCTGCAACTCGTTGGGGTATCTTCCCTTCAGGAGCTTTCGCTTGGAACATTGCAGAAGAGGGATTCCTTGAAGATGCATCTTCACTTTCTCAATTGAAACTACGTCTATCTGCTGGTATGACAGGTCAACAAGATGGTATCTCAGACTATGCTCACTTAGCTAGATATAAACTATCTGATGACGTTTACTCTGTTTACAATATGGGTAACTATGGTTATCAATTCGTTTATACTCCTCAAGCATACGATCCAAATATCAAATGGGAGACAACAACAACTTACAATGCCGGTATCGATTTCGGTTTCTTCAAAGATAGATTGACAGGTAGCGTTGATGCATATTTACGTAACACTAACGACCTTCTTAACGTTGTAACAACTCCAATGGGTTCAAACTTTGGTAACTCACTTTTGACTAACATTGGTTCATTGCAAAATAAAGGTATTGAGTTCGCTGTTAATGTAATTCCTGTTCAAACTGAAGATTGGCATCTATCGGTTGGTTTCAATGGTACATTCCAAGATACTAAATTCACTAAGTTGAATGCTACTGACGATCCTAACTACTACGAAGAGGTTACAACAATCTCTAAAGGTACAGGTAGCAAATTGAGCCGTCACCAAGTTGGTTATGCTCCTTACAGCTACTATGTTCTTCAACAAATCTATGATCACGAAGGCAACCCTATTCAAAATGCATTCGTAGATCAAAATAAAGATGGTGTTGTCAATGACCTTGATAAATATTGCGCTGGTGACCCTAACCCTGATTTCTACTTCGGTTTAAATCTTAAATTGTCTTACAAGAATTGGGACTTCGGTTTCAATGGTCACGGTTCTATTGGTTATACTGTATTTAATGACTTTGCTTCTGCAAACTCTACAGCATACATCAATACAACAGCTGGATCTCTTCCTAACTTCGCTAATGTTGTTAAGAAAACCGGCTTTAAAGAGGCAAACAGTGGTAATCAATGGTATTCAGATATGTTTATTGAAGATGCTTCATTCTTCAGAATGGATGACATTAACTTAGGTTACACATTCAGAGAAATTGGTAATTGGGGCGGAAACATTCGCGTAGCTGCAAGCTGTCAAAATGTATTCGTTCTTACTAAATTCTCAGGTATCGACCCTGAGGTAAGTGGTACATCTGGTGTATCAAATACTTTCTGGCCAAGACCTCGTACATATTCACTTCGTCTTAACATTAACTTCTAATTGCAAGCGTTATGAAAATGAATATTAAAAATACACTATTAATCGTTGTTACAACTCTATTTCTATCATCTTGTATTGGTGATCTTAACACTATTCCAATCAATGATTCAGATGTAACATCAGAAACCGCTTATGGCAAAGAAGAACTTGCTTATGTACAAGGATTGACAAAAATTTATGCTCAATTTGTAACTAACGATGTTACAAACCTTGTAGTTGATGATGGCGGTTCATCAGAACTTATCAGAACATTCTGGTCAACTCAAGAGGTTACTACAGATGCTTGTAAAGCTGCTTGGGGTAACGACTCTTGGTGTCAAGACCTTAACAATAACAGATGGACAGCTGAACAAAATCATATGATTTATTCAGTTTATGTTCGTACTCTTCAAGGCATCACATTCGCTAATGAATATCTTCGTCAAACATCAGAGGATAAATTATCTTTAAGAGGTGTTGATGAAACTCTTGCTGCAAAAATTGCAGGTTTCAGAGCAGAAGCTCGTTTCCTACGCGCTTACTTCTATTGGATGGCTTTCGATTCTTTCGGAAATGTACCATTCTCTACAGAAGATTCTCAATTTGGTGGTGGATATAACCCTCCTCAAACTGAGCGCAAAGAGGTATTTGAGTTTGTTGTTTCTGAATTGGAAGAGCTTGTTGCAGATGGTAGCGCTATGCCAGCTGCTCAATCAAACTATCCACGTGCTGACAAAGGTTCTTGCTTAGGTCTTCTTGCACGTCTATATTTGAATGCAGAGGTTTATACTAAAACTGACAAAGAGCCAGGTACTCCAATGTGGGAAGAGGCTAAAGCTACTTGCGAAAAAATCTATGGATTAGGTTACTCAATCTGTCCTGACTATGCAGCTCTTTTCAGAGGTGACAATGGTGAAAATGCTCAAGCTAAAAACGAATTCCTATTTGCAGCTGCATACCACAACCAGAAAACTCACTCTTATGGTGGTACTTCATTCTTGACTTTGGCTTCGACTCAAAGTTCAGATGTTAACAATCAACCATTCTATCTAAATGGTGTAAATGGTGGCTGGGCAGGTATCCGTGTTCCATTTAATTATGTTCAAAAGTATTTTGATGTAAAGAATCAAGATTACACATTTGATCCAGGCAATGCTCTTTCAACACAAGACAACTTGACTCGCGATTTAGGTTATGATGTAGTTGACAATCGTGGTAAACTATTCTACATCTACAACCGTCAAGAAAATATGGATGATTTGTATTCTTATACTCACGGTTGGAGCTGCTTCAAATTCAACAATGTTCCTCACGATAAATCAGGTGATGAATTTGCTGAAACAGCTAGTACAACAACATTTTCAGACATTGACTTCCCTCTAATTCGTCTTGGTGAAATTCACCTTATCTATGCTGAAGCTTGTATGCATCTAGGTCAACAAAATGCAGCTCTTCCTAAAATTGCTGAGTTGGCTGAAAGAGCAGGTATCACAGCTGTATCTTCTATTGATCAAGATTGGTTGGTAGCTGAACGCGCTCGTGAATTGATGTGGGAAGGTCACCGTCGTACTGACCTTATCCGTTACGGACTATTCTCATCAGACTCATTCCTATGGCCATACAAAGGTGGTTCTCCACAAGGTCAAGGTTTTGATTCTTACAGAAATATTTTTGCAATTCCTGAAGTAGAGATGTCATCTAATCTTGATTTGGTACAAAACCCTGGATATGCTGACTAACAATAATTTACGATGAATATGAAAATTAAAAATTATATCCTTTCTTTGGCAGCTGCAGTAGGTTTACTTGCAAGTTGTCAAGAGGCTGAGCTTGTTAAACTTCCAGCTCCTGATAAGATTGTTGCTCCTGAGTTAACATCTATCAGCGTAGGTGAAAATGCGACAGACAACATTGAGATTACAGCAGAGAACCTTGCTCTATCAAAGGTTACATTCAATTGGAGTAAGGCAGATTTTGGTGTCTCTACTCAAGTTGACTATGCAGTAGAATTAGCGCTACAAGGTGGCAGTGATAAAAAGACTCTTATCTCAGGTATCACTGAGCAAACTGCTACTCAAACATTTGAAGCACTTAATGCACTTTTACTTTATGATCTTGAGATAGAAGCTGGTGTTCCTACTCAAATTGATGTTTATGTAAGTGCACAAATGGGTGCTTATCAAAAATATTATTCTCAACCAAAAACCATCACTATTACTGTAACTAAAGCAGAAAAGGTTTATCCTACTGTTTGGGTTATTGGTGATTACTGCGGTTGGAACCACGGAAACTCACAATTCCTATTCGACTTTATCGGCGAAGATAAGGTTTATCAAGGTGTTGTTGACTTTGGTGAAAAAGCAGCAAATGGATTTAAACTAACAGGTGTTGGTTCTTGGGATGACTCTTGCAACTGGGGTACTGATGGTAATGCAACTGCTCCAGAAGCTGAAGCTGGTTCTATCACTCTAATTTCAAGTGGTGGTTCAGGTAACATTATGGCTTACTCGAAGAGATTCTATCACTTCGCATTTGATAAGAGCTCTCTTGTTCTCACTAAGAATTTGTCATTCAACACAGTAGGTATTATTGGTAGTGCAACTCCAAATGGTTGGGATTCAGATACCGATATGAAATTTGATAAATCTAAACAAAAATTCTATGTTGATGTTACATTGACTGATGGTGAAATCAAGTTCCGTGCTGATGATGGTTGGGATTTGAACTGGGGTGGAACAATCCCTATGACACAAGGCGGTGACAATATTCCTGTAACTGCTGGTAACTATCGTGTTTACTTGAATCTTAACGATCCTGCTAACATCTCTTACGAATTGAATAGTGCTGATTATGGTAGTGCTGAACCAGCACCAGATGATCCAGATCAACCAGATGATCCAGATCAACCAGCTCCTGCTAATGAAGGTTGGGGTATCGTTGGTACAATCAACAACTGGGGTAATGATGGTGATGCTGATGTTGATATGAAACTTGGTACAGGTTGGTTAGTTGCAACAAATGTTGAAATCCCTGAAGGTGGTGAAGTTAAATTCCGCCTTGATGGTGATTGGGCTGTCAACTTAGGTGGCACATTTGTGGCAGGTGAAGCTATGGCTCTTACTCCTGGTGGAGACAACATTAAACCTGCTGCCGGCACTTATGATATCTATTTGAACCCACATATCGCTACTGCATACTTTATGACAGCAGGTGCTTCTGCTCCAGCTGCTCCTGAAGTTTGGGGCGTAGTTGGTACTATCAACAACTGGGGTGGTGATGATTTGGATATCGCTATGACTAACGATGGCACTTATTGGGTAGCTAAAGGTGTAGTTCTTGCTGATGGTGACGAAATTAAAGTTCGTTGGGCAAGTGCTTGGAACATTGACTTTGGTGGAACTTTTGAAGCAAATGTTCAAGTTCCAGCTACAAAAGGTGGTAGCAACTTCAAAGCTGTTGCAGGTACATACGATATCTACCTTGACGAAGCGAACTCATTTATCTACTTTATGACTGATGGTAAAACTCCTGCAGATGCCGGTGGAGCAACTCCTCCTCCAGCATTTGACCCAGATAAAGCAACTTGGGGCATCGTTGGTGACCCTACAGGTTGGGGTAGTAGCGCTGATATCGCTATGACAAAAGTTGGCGAATGGCTTGTTGCTAAAGGCGTAACTCTTAAAGCAACTGATGGCTTCAAGATCAGAGCAAATGGTGAATGGAATGACGTTGCAAACTTCGGTTTAGAGGGTGGTGCCGGAACTGTTGACCTTGAGACAGAAACTAAAGTTATCACTAGTGGTGGTTCAGGTAATATGTCTGTTCAAATTGATGGCACATACGATATCTACTTCAGCTACGCAAGATCTGTTATTTGGGTTATGAAAGAGGGCAATGTGCCTGGTTTCATCCCTGAAACTGCTATTTGGGGCATCGTTGGTGACCCTACAAATTGGGCTGAAGGTGCTGACATCATAATGACTCAAGTTGGTGAATGGCTTGTTGCTAAAGAGGTTGAATTCACTAAAGGTCAAGGTTTCAAAATCAGAGCTAATGGTGAATGGAATGATGTAGCTAACTATGGTCTTGAATCAGGCAATGGTGACATCACTATTGGTGTTGAAACTCCTGTTATCACAAGCGGCGGCTCAGGTAATATGGTTGTTCAAGCAGATGGCAAATTTGACATTTACTTCAGTTATACAAAATCAGTTGTATGGGTACTTCCTGTTGGAGACACTCCTGAATTCAGCTATTCTACAGCAACTTGGGGCATCGTTGGTGACCTTACAAATTGGGCTGAAGGTGCTGATATCGCTATGACAAAAGATGGCGAATGGCTTGTTGCAAGAGAGGTTAAATTCACTAAAGGTCAAGGTTTCAAAATCAGAGCTAATGGAGAATGGAATGATGTAGCTAACTATGGTCTTGAATCAGGCAGTGGTGACATCACTATCGGTGTTGAAACTCCTGTTATCTCAAGCGGCGGTTCAGGCAATATGGTTGTTCAAGAGGATGGAACATTTGACGTTTACTTCAGTATCTCACAATCTGTTGTATGGGTACTTCCTGTTGGCGACACTCCTGAATTTAGCAACTCTACAGCAACTTGGGGAATCGTTGGTGACCCTACAGGTTGGGCTGATGGAGCTGATATCGCTATGACAAAAGATGGCGAATGGCTTGTTGCTAAAGGCGTAACATTCGCAGCTAATCAAGGTTTCAAGATTAGAGCTAATGGAAAATGGAACGATGCTGCTAACTACGGCCTTGAGGGTGGTAATGGTAACATCACTATCGGAGTTGAAACTGCTGTTATCTCTAGCGGTGGCTCGGGGAATATGGTTGTTACAACTGCAGGTAAATATGATATCTACTTTAGCTACATTAAGCGTGTAGTTTGGGTAATGGCTGAAGGTAAAACTCCTACGACAGGAGAGGGTTCAGCTGAATAATTTTAGGTATGCGGGTCCTGACCGACCCGCATACTTCCATTATAATCATTAAACATTTTATTATGCGTAGAATCGCTTATATGCTCTTCGCAATGCTTTTTGTATTGACATCTTGCGAGGAACCGGCAAATCCGGAAAAGAAAAACGAGTTAAAACTCTCAATCACATCACTTCAGTTCAGCGGCAAATCTGGTAGTGAGGTAATCTCTATAACATCAACCAAAGCGTGGAGTATTACCAACAATACAGGTATAGATTGGTGTACACCTGAACGCACTTCAGGAGAGGTTTCAATGCCATTGTCAATAAGTGTTAAAGCTAATGAAGGAGATGCTCGCAGTGCTGAAATCACATTCTCATCACAAGATTGTCCAGATGTGCAACTAATTGTAAATCAGGCAGCTGCGGAAGAAGATGCATCAGAAATCATAAATGGTGTATATACAACCCCTTCCAAACTGGATGCAGACAAGGAGTGTACAATCTGGTTCAAACCTGATGCTACAAGCCCACTTTATCAATACACCGGTGATCTCTATGCACATATCGGAATAGGAAACTGGTTCTGCGTACAGGCAGATTGGAATGAAAATATTGATAAATGCAAATTTACCAAGGTTGAAGATAACCTATGGTCACTTCAGATTAAACCATCTATCAGAAGCTGGTTTGACTCTGGAGAGACACCTGTTACTGCTATTGCTTTAGTAATCAGGAATAGCGATGGTACAATGCAGACATCACCAGATATTTTTATCGATGTAGAGGATAAAAAATACTCTCTTGACCCAGGTGAAACTGTAGAAGAACCTCTTCCTGATGGTGTTGAATATGGTATCAACTATAACACTGACGGAAGTGTAACTTTAGTTTTCTATGATTATGACAAAAATGGAAAATCACACGACTACGCCTATTTGAAGGGCGATTTCAATGATTGGAGTCTCTCTAATGATTACCTTATGAAGAGGGATTCAGAAGAGGGCTGCTGGTGGTTCACATTAAGCGATATTGACCCAAATAAAGAGTATAGATTCCAATACTATTTAGGATACAAAGATGCCATTTCAGGAAGAGAATATGCTGATCCATATTCTGAAATAGTATATGAAAGTAGTGATAGATATATCTCATCATCTACCTATCCTGACCTTCCTGAGTATCCATCAAGTACCCGTGGAGCAATATCTGCATTTCAAGTAAATCAACCTGAATATAATTGGCAAATAGCTGATTATGAAGTAGAAGACGAAAACGATTTAATTATTTACGAACTTCATTTTAGAGATTTTTCAACAACCGGAGATATCAATGGAGCTATGGAAAAGTTGGATTATCTTGAAGATTTAGGTATCAATGCTATTGAACTTATGCCAATTCAGGAGTTCAGCGGTGCTGATAGCTGGGGATACAACCCTATCGCCTACTTTGCACTTGAAAAATCATATGGAACTCGTGAGATGTATAAGAGATTTATTGATGAGTGTCATAAACGTGATATTGCGGTAATTGTGGATGTGGTATATAACCACGCTCACGAGGATCACGCAATGGCCGGTCTATATTTCGATTGGACTAACTATGTGCCTACATCTAACAACCCTTGGTTTAACACAACTGCTCCTCACCCATTCAGTGTATTCTACGACTGGAATCACGATAATCAAATGACTACGGAGCACATCAAGCAAAGCTTAAAATATCTGATTGAAGAGTACAATATTGATGGCTTCCGTTTTGACTTGACAAAGGGCTTTACCAACACAAAGAGTAATGAAAGTACAGCATCAAATTATGATGCGGATCGTGTCGCAATATTACAGAACTACATATCTTATATCAAGAGCGTGGATGATAATGCAGTTATAATTCTTGAACACTTTGCTGACTCTGAAAACGAAGCTCTCTCAAGCTGTGGAGCAAAACTCTGGAGAAATATGAACTGGGCATATAGAAGTGCACTTTTGGGATCTTCAACAGATTTCAGTCCATTATATACTGGTTCAAAAGATGAGTTTGGAAGTTTGGTAGGATATATGGAGAGTCACGATGAAGAGAGAACTTGTTATGGTGCAATTCAATCAAATAGTGGTGTAAAATGGGGTATTTGTGGTACAATCACCGGTTGGGGAGAAAAATCAGATATTACCCTACAAAGTGACGGAGCTCTGTTTGTCGCTAAAAATGTAACTTTTGGATCATCAGATATGTTCAAAATTAGAGGTAATTCAGTTTGGGACGATGCATATAATTATGGAGCATCAACAAAAGGGTATAAATTACCACTTAATAGTGAATACTCTCTTGTGCTTGGTTCATCTTCACAAGATATGGCACCTCCTGCTGCAGGCACTTATGATATTTACTTCTCTCCAGATGTCAAAAAAATTTGGGTAATGACACCTGGCAAACGCCCAGAAGATCCAGAAACAGATAATGAAGATGGTCTGACAGTTGCTATGCGTAGAGCCGGACTAAATGCTGCATTCTTCTTAACTGTACCTGGTCCGAAGATGATTTGGCAATTTGGCGAGTTGGGTTATGATATCTCTATCGAGGAGAATGGTCGTACAGGCCGTAAACCTGTCAAATGGGATTATTACGAGGTACCTGAAAGAAAAGCACTTTACGACACATACTCAAACCTGTTAGAATTCCGTAGAGATAACCCTAGATTCTTCGATTCAGACGCAAAATTCAGTTGGAATGCAACTGCATCAAATTGGCCGGCAAGATATATATTCTGCGAAGTTGAAGGTAAGAGATTTGCTGTTGTAGGTAATTTTGGTTCTGTCACAGAAGAGATTAGTATTACACTTCCAACAAATGATACTTGGTACAACTACTTTGATAGAGATGAGAAGTATAGTGGTGGCAATCAAACAATAACATTAAAAGAGGGAGAATTCAGACTTCTAACAAATTTCTAGTAGATAATTATGACAAAATCAATATTTAAATACCTAATAATGAGCATTTTGGCAACATCACTAACACTTTCCTGCACACCAGGTGAAGAGCATCCAGTTCCGGCTGCACAACTTGAAGAATGCCAATATTCTAGTGATGCTACCACATTCAATCTTTGGGCTCCAAATGCAGAAAATGTTGAATTGAAACTATATGAGAATGGTTTGGGCGGCTCCCCTATTGATACTATTGAGATGAGACCTTCAAATAATGGGATTTGGGCTACAAAAATCGAGGGAGATCTTAAAGGTAAATTCTACACTTTCCAGGTTAAGAGAGATGGAAAGTGGCTTGAGGAGAGTGCCGGCATATCAGCAAAAGCTGTCGGAGTAAATGGCCAAAGAGGTGCTATTATTAATTGGGATGAAACAGATCCAGAGGGTTGGAATGAAGATATTAGCCCTGTCGTAAAACCATCAGACATAATTGTTTACGAGCTACAACATAGAGATTTTTCGATTCATCAATCTTCTGGCTCATCATATTCTGGCAAGTATATGGCTCTTACACAAGAGGGAACCAAATCACCAGAAGGATTGGCAACCGGAATTGATCACTTGAAAGAGTTAGGTATTACATACGTACAACTTCTTCCATCGACAGATTTCGCAACAATTGATGAGACTACTCTTGAAAAGAATCAATATAACTGGGGATATGAACCTCTTAATTACAATGCAGTTGAGGGTTCATTCTCAACCGACCCATATAAACCTGAGACTCGAATCAGAGAGTTCAAAGAGATGGTGCAGGCACTACATAAAGCTGGCATCAGGGTTATTCTTGATGTAGTATATAACCACACCACAAATGCTTCTGTAACAGGGTTTGAGAGAACAAATCCGGGTTACTTCTATAGAATGAAGAGTGACGGATCATTCGCAAATGGTTCCGGTTGTGGAAATGAAACTGCATCAGATCAACCAATGATGCGTAAACTTATGATTGAGTCTCTGGAATGGTGGATGAAAGAGTATCATATTGATGGTTTCAGATTTGACCTTATGGCAATTCACGATATTGAAACAATGAATGAAATACGTACGAGATTAGAGGCAATCGACTCATCTGTAGTTATTTACGGAGAGGGTTGGGCTGCCTCTGATCCACTTTTCGATGAGTCAAAACTTGCCTTCAAACGATACACTTATCAAATGGATGGCGTAGGAGCATTCAGCGATAATATTCGTGATGCCCTTCGTGGACCTCTTGATTGTTCAAATGCCGGTTTTATTGGTGGAATCAAGGGAAATAAAGAGGACCTTGAATTTGGTATTGCAGGTGGTATCCAACACCCACAAGTAAGTGTAACTGCCTGGACATCAGAGCCATTCCAACATATTAGTTATGCAAGTTGCCACGACGACCACTGTCTGAGAGACAGACTTGAAGAGGCTCTCCCTAATGCCTCTGAAAAAGAGAGAATTGCTATGATAAAATTGGCTCAAACTGCAGTTTACACCTCGCAAGGTATCCCATTTATATTCAATGGTGAGGAGTTATATCGTCACAAACAGGGAATCAAAAATAGCTATAACCAACCTGACGATGTAAATGCCATTGATTGGAGCTACAAAAAGAGATACAAGGATTTGGTTGACTACTATGCTGCTTTAGCAGATATCCGCCACGCACACCCTGCTTTCGGTTTAGGTGATGCAGAATTGGTGAGAAGACATCTTGAATTTATTGATACCGAAAATGAATTGGTATCATCATTTATATTAAAAGATCTTGAAGGAATTGATTCTGCCAAATCTTTGGTTGTTATTCTTAATGGTTCAAAAGAGAGCGTTGAGATCGATATTCCTGAAGGAAATTATATTATTCTTGCCAGAGATGGAAAGGGAGATGCAGAGGGGTTAGGAGCATTCTCAGGTGCAAAAATCAGAGTAAAAGCCACATCGGCAACCATTCTAGCAGAAAAATAATTAAAACATAACATTATGAAGCGATTACTTTATATTTTTTTAGTAACTCTTTTTATAACATCTTGCGAAACATCTCCACAACAACAGGAACTTTGCAACTCCGTTGTTTATGAGATGAATATCCGCCAATATACACCTGAGGGCACATTTGCTGCAGCTCAAGAGCATCTTCCACGCTTGAAAGAACTTGGTGTGGATATTGTATGGCTGATGCCTATCTACCCTATCGGAGTAAAGGAGCGCAAAGGTACTCTTGGCTCATACTACGCAATCTCCGATTATTGCGCTACCAATCCTGAGTTTGGCTCATTGGAAGATTTTGATAACTTTGTAAAAGAGGCACACAAATTAGACCTTAGAGTTGTTTTGGATTGGGTTGCCAATCATACATCTCCTGATGCAAAATGGATAAATCAGTGCCCTGCAGATTGGTATGTACGTGATTCATTGGGCAATACTGTTGTCAATTATGATTGGTATGACATTGCTGAATTGAATTATGATAATAGAGATGTTTGGGATGAGATGAAAAAATCAATGCACTTCTGGATGGAACGTGGCATTGATGGTTTCCGTTGTGATATGGCTTGTGAAGTTCCACTTGAATTTTGGCAGGAGACAATTGCAGAGCTTAGAGCAAAATATCCTGGCATCTATATGTTAGCTGAGGGCGAAGAGCCAAAACTACATTCACAGTGTGATTTCAACTCATCTTACGCTTGGGAACTTCACCACTTGATGAATGCTATCGCACGTGGAGAAAAGGGAGTCTCTGATTTGCTGGCATATATTGAGAAGGATTCTCAAAGACATCCCGAGAATGCTTTCCGTCTGATGTTTACATCAAATCACGATGAAAATTCGTGGGCAGGAACCGAATTTGAGAGAATGGGAGATGCTGCCAAAGTGATGGCTGTATTGACATTTACACTTCCAAATAGCCAACCTTTAATCTATACCGGTCAAGAGATGGGTTGGAATAAGAGATTTGAATTTTTTGAGAAAGATCATATCCCTGCGTGGGAAGAGAATGAGTATGGCGAGTTCTATAAATGGCTTATAGATGTCAAGCATAACAATCCTGCACTTGCCGCAGGAGAAAAAGGAGGTGAATTCAATGTAATTTCAAGTGATAATAACACTTTGGTATTTACAAGAACTCTTCCGGATAACGAAGTTAAAGTGACTGCACAACTCTCATCACCTTGGAACTATAGTATTGAAACTAAATAAATTATAAGAATATGTATAAGAGATTTCTGATAGCAATTGCTTTGATTGCTCTTGTTTCCTGCACAGGTAACAAATCTGCATTTGATCCTTCAAATGTAGCTGATGCTGCTAAAAATGAGGTTACTCGTGTTGAACCTCTATCTTGGTGGGTAGGTATGAAGGCACCTCTTCAACTTCTTATTCAAGGTGAAAATATCTCTGAATATGAACTCTCAATTGAGGGTGGTTCCGGAGTAAGTGTAAAAGAGATTCACAAAGCTGATAATCCAAACTTCATCTTTGCTGACATCACAATTGCTGATAATGCTCAACCTGGAACATACTATCTTCTATTTACAAAGGGAGATAAGTGCATTAAATATCAATATCAGATTGATACTCGCCGTGAGGGTTCTGCTGAACGTAAGAGCTTCTCGACTGCTGATATGATTTATTTAATTATGCCAGACCGCTTTGCAAATGGAGAGACATCAAATGACTCCACTGACGATACAGCCGACAAGTATGCTCGTAACGAGTTATTTGGACGCCACGGCGGTGATATCCAAGGTATTATTGACCATCTTGATTACATTGCCTCTATTGGAGCAACTGCAATCTGGTCAACTCCACTGCTTGAAGATAATCAACCGGAGCACTCTTACCACGGATACGCTTGTACAGATTACTACCACATTGACTCCCGTTTCGGAGATAATGAACTATATTGCAAAATGGTAGAAGAGGCACATAAAAGAGATCTTAAAATAATTATGGATATCGTTCCAAACCATTGTGGTTCAGCCCATTGGTGGATGCAAGACACTCCTTTTGATGACTGGTATCACAAATTTGACACATATACCGGCTCTAACATTTGCTTCTCTTCGAATATGGATCCTAACGCATCTAAAAAGGACCTTTACATCCAAGAAAGTGGTTGGTTTGACAAATCAATGGTGGATATGAACCTTAACAATCCATATACTTTGAAATATTTCGAATTATGGGCAATATGGTGGATTGAGTATGCTAATCTTGACGGATTCCGTGTAGATACATATCCTTACAATGAGAAAGAACCAATGGCAGAATGGTGTAAAACCATTATGGAAGAGTATCCTAATTTTAACATAGTTGGTGAGTGCTGGACTGCATCAATTCCTCAACTTGCTTACTGGCAAGGAGGTAATGATAATAAAGATGGTTTTAATTCAAACCTTCCATCAATTATGGACTTCCCTCTAAGAGATGCAATTGCTGCTGCACTTCCAAATAACAACCCTGGTTGGGGACAAGGTATGACTGCTGTTTATGATATTCTTTCTCACGACTTTGTATATCACGACCTCTCAAAGATGATGATTTTTGCTGGTAATCACGATACAGACCGCATTGGAGATGTTGTAAAGAAGGACCCTGCAAGATTGAAAATAGCAAACGTTCTACTTGCAACTATGCGTGGTTATCCACAAGTTTTTGCAGGTGATGAACTGATGTTTGTATCTTGCGACTTGGGAATGGGACACGGTGGACTTCGTGTAGATTTCCCTGGTGGATGGCCTGGAGACAAGATGAACCTATTCACAGAAGAGGGACGTAAAGCAGCTACAAAGAATACTGATGGTTTGGATGTACCTAAAGGTCAAGCAGATGAACTATTGAAACACTTCACTACCCTATTCCAATGGAGAAAGGGCAAAGAGGTGATTCACAATGGTAAAACAATGCACTTTATCACACGTGATAATACATACGCATTCTTCCGTTATAATGATACAGATAAGGTATTTGTTTACATTAATAACTCACTTGAACCAAAACAGATTCCTTGGGATTACTATTCAGAGATAAATGAGGGATTGGGCGAAGGTCGTGAAGTAGTTTCAGGAGAAAAAATGACAATCACATCAGAGACAGTTGTTGCTCCAAAGAGTGCAATCGTTGTTGAATACTAATTATTTGAAAATGAAAAAGATATTATCATCAATAGCTGTAGCTTTGGCTATGATTGCCTGCTCAGCTCCCCAAAGCGAAGAGCTTGTTTCTCAAGAGATTCTTAAATCTCCTGATGGCAATCTTGAAATGGTTTTTGGCATTTCTGAAGATGGAACTCCAACCTACTCACTTAATTATAAAGATGAGTCTATAATTCTTCCTAGTGGGCTTGGATTTGAATTAAGAGGTACTGTAAAGGCCACTGAACTTCAATTTGAATCTGATGGAACAATTGGCAAAGAAGATGCTTTGCCTGAAAACTCTTTCCATAACGATTTCGAAGTAGAAAGCATTGAAACTGAATCATTTAGCGAAGATTGGGAAACAGTTTGGGGTGAAGAAGAAACCATTAACAACACCTACAACGAACTCCTTGTAAATTTAGTTCAAAAATCTACAGAGAGAAAAATGTCTATTCGTTTTCGTCTCTTTAATGATGGTCTTGGTTTCCGTTATGAATTCCCTTACCAACCAAAATTAAACTACTTTGTAATCAAAGAGGAGGTAAGCAAATTCCGTATGGCTGGTGATTATACAGCTTGGTGGATTCCTGGTGATTATGATACACAAGAGTATGATTATACCGAGTCTAAATTATCAGAAATACCATCAAAATACAGAGAGGCAGTCTGTGGCAACTCTTCTCAGACACTTTGGTCAACAAGTGCTGTCCAAACTTCACTTCAAATGCGTTCTGAGAGTGGCATTCACGTAAATATCCACGAAGCAGCTCTTGTTAACTATCCTTGTATGCACCTTGATTTGGATGTTGAATCTCTTACATTTACCTCACATCTTACCCCTGATGCTCAAGGTTGGAAGGGATATATGCAAACTCCTTGTCAAACACCTTGGAGAACAGTTCAAGTTACATCAAGTGCAACAGAGATGCTTGCATCACGCCTTGTTCTAAATCTAAATGAACCTTGTGCTTACGAAGATGTAAGTTGGATTAAACCTGTTAAATATATCGGAGTTTGGTGGGAAATGATTTCGGGCAAAGGAAGTTGGTCATACACAAATGATTACGCATCTGTTCAACTTGGCAAGACAGATTACTCTAACTGCACACCTAATGGCACCCACTCAGCAAATAATGATAATGTTAAACGATATATCGATTTTGCTGCAGAACACGGCTTTGATCAAGTACTTGTTGAGGGATGGAACGAAGGTTGGGAAGATTGGGCAAACTGCTCAAAAGATTATGTATTTGACTTCTTGACACCATACCCTGACTTTGATATCGATGCTTTAAACAAATATGCAAAATCAAAAGGTGTTAAAATTATGATGCACCACGAAACCTCTTCATCTGTACGCAACTACGAAAGACATATGGAGGCGGCATATCAATTAATGGACAAATATGGCTATAACTCTGTTAAGAGTGGTTATGTTGGAGATATCCTTCCACGTGGCGAGTATCATTATGGACAATGGATGGTAAATCACTACCTATATGCAGTAACAGAGGCAGCTAAACATAAAATTATGGTTAATGCTCACGAAGCAGTACGCCCAACAGGTCTATGCCGTACATATCCTAACTTAATTGGTAATGAATCTGCAAGAGGTACTGAGTATCAAGCATTTGGAGGCACTAAGCCACATCACGTAACTATTCTGCCATTCACACGCCTAAATGGTGGTCCTATGGATTATACACCAGGCATCTTCGTAATGGATATGATGGAGGCTACCGGTGGCAAAAACAATTCAAAGGTCAATGCTACAATTGCCAATCAACTTGCCCTTTATGTTACAATGTACTCCCCTCTTCAGATGGCAGCAGACTTCCCTGAGCACTATGAAAGATATATGGATGCATTCCAATTTATCAAAGATGTTGATATTGACTGGATCCAAAGTAAATATCTGCTTGCAGAAGTTGGAGATTATATCGTTATTGCACGTCAAGGTAAGAAGAACGGACAATGGTTTGTAGGTGGTGTAACCGATGAAAATAGCCGCACACTTGATATCCCATTTAGTTTCCTTGAACCTGGCAAAAAGTATACGGCAACCATCTATTCTGATGCTGATGATGCAGATTACGCCCACAATCCTCAATCATACAAGATTGAAGATATTGAAGTTACTTCTGAGAGTATAATTCCAATTAAAATGGCTCGTGGAGGCGGATTTGCAATAAGCATTAAATAATTAATAATAAATACGTTATCACAAAAACCCGAAGGTGCGATATTGCAACTTTCGGGTTTTTTATTTTTTATGGTAATTTAGAGAGAGGAGCCAAACTCCTATTATCAAAAAAATGGTTATCTTTGCAAGTTGATTTTTTTATAAGACTATGGCCGAAGATTTATTGAATTTGAAACAGAGAGATAATAGCTACACTGAAGAGCATATTCAGACGCTGAGTTGGAATGAACACATTCGTAGAAGACCTGGTATGTATATTGGTAAGCTTGGTGATGGGAAAGCTGCCGATGATGGTATCTATGTTTTGGTAAAAGAGGTAGTCGATAACTCTGTTGATGAATTTAATGCTGCACAGACTAAAGCTTCAAAAAACATTATTGTAAATATTGAAGACAATAAGGTTACTGTACGAGACTTTGGTCGTGGTATTCCACTTGCAAAAGTAGTTGATTGTGCGAGTGTTATGAATACCGGAGGTAAATTTGACAGTAAGGTCTTCAAACGTTCGGTTGGTCTTAATGGTGTGGGTATCAAAGCGGTAAATGCTCTTTCCACCTATTTTCACATTCAATCGTTCAAAGATGGTGAGAGTGTAAGTGCTGTTTTTGATAGAGGTAATTTGGTTTCTAAAGAACACATATCTACTAAGGAGAAAAATGGCACCCTGATAGAGTTTATTGCAGATGATGAGAAATTCCAGGGCTATTCATATAACTTTGAGTTCATAGAGACACTTTTCCGCAACTATTCATACCTTAATCCAGGGCTATGTATTACTTTTAATGGAAAAGAGTTTAAGTCTCAAAATGGCCTTTTAGATCTACTCAGCGAGAATGTCTCTGAAACTCCACTCTACGATCCTATACATCTGAAAGGCGAGGATGTTGAAGTTGTTATAACTCACGGTGATGGTTATGGCGAGACTATTTTCTCATTTGTAAATGGCCAAAACACCACACAAGGTGGAACACACCTTATGGCCTTTAGAGAGGGTGTTGCAAAGACATTGAAAGAGTTTTTCAAAAAAGACTTTGATTATAGCGATGCACGTCAATCTCTAATAGGTATTATAAGTGTTAAGGTAGAGGAGCCAGTCTTTGAATCTCAAACCAAGACAAAACTTGGTTCGAAAGAGATGTATAAGGATGGTCCATCTGTGAGAAATTACATCAACGATTTTATTAAGACAGAATTGGATAATTATCTCCACAAAAACCTCGATATTGCAGATACAATTCTTAAGAAAATTCTCGCTTCTAAAAAGGAGAGAGAGGCGATTTCAAATATTGGTAAAGCAGGTAAGGAGAGAGCTAAAAGGACTCTATTAAATAATAAAAAACTTAGAGATTGTAGTATCCATTATGGCGACAAGAATAGTCGTGCAGATGAGAGTACACTATTTATCACAGAGGGTCTATCTGCTTCTGGATCAATCACTTCCAGCCGTGATGCTGATGTTCAGGCAGTCTTTAGTTTAAGGGGTAAACCAAGCAACTCATATAAGGAATCAAAACAGATTATTTATAAAAATGAAGAGCTGAATCTATTGACAGCAGCTCTTAACATTGAGGATGATATTGCCAATTTAAGATATAACAAAGTAGTAATTGCTACCGATGCCGATGTCGATGGTATGCACATCAGACTACTTATGCTAACATTCTTCCTGAAATTCTTCCCGGACCTGATCAAATTAGGCCACCTTTACATTCTTCAGACGCCTTTATTCAGAGTAAAATCTAAAAATCGCAATATCTATTGCTACAATATTGCGGAGAGAGATATGGCAATGGCTGAAATTGGCAAAGGAGCTGAAGTAACACGATTCAAAGGTCTTGGAGAAATCTCTCCAGAAGAGTTTAAGGATTTCATAGGTAATCAAATGAAATTGGAAGAGGTAAAAATCTCTTCTGACGACTCTATAGCTGACCTTTTAAGCTTCTATATGGGCAAAAACACCAACTATAGATGTGACTTTATCAAAGATAATCTGAGGGAAGATATTAATAATACAGAAGATAACTTATAATATGGGACAAAAGTTTAGTAGATTCCTTCTCACAAAAGTTATGAAGTGGGAAATTGTCAAAGATTGTGAAATTGAATCCAAAGGGATTGTTTTAGGCGTACCTCACACATCTATATGGGACTTTATTATTACATACTTCTATTGTAATGCAATAGGAGAAAAGGTAAAAGTTATGATAAAGAAGGAGCTATTCTTCTGGCCATTAGGACCAATTATTAAGGCATTAGGTGGCATTCCTATTGATAGAAAACATAGTACAGGTGTTGTTAAACAGGTTATTGACCAATTTAAGTCAAGTGATAAATTCCTTCTTTGCATAGCACCTGAAGGAACTCGTAAACCTGTTAAAAGATGGAAAACCGGTTTTCACTCAATTGCAAAAGCAGCTGAAGTTCCAGTCTATCTTGGATTCTTTGATTGGAAAAATAAGAGAATCGGCGTATCAAGAACATTTGAAATAAGTGATAATCCGAAAGCAGACCTATTGGAGATTCAACGCTACTACAAATCTCTGAATATGGATGGAAAACACAAAGGACACTATCTATTTATGGATGAGGTCTAAACCTTAGATTGCCGGGCTCACGCCCAGCAATGACGTTCTTTTTTTTGTCATTCCTGCGACGCCAGTCGCGGGAATCTTTTTTTTGTCATTCCCGAGCTTGCCTCACATAATATACCGTCATTCCCGAGCTTGCCTCGGGAATCTGTATTGCACCCATAACCAAGTGAAACTCAACAGATTGCCGGGCTCACGCCCAGCAATGACGTTCTTTGTTTCGTCATTCCTGCGACGCCAGTCGCGGGAATCTTTTTTCGTCATTCCCGAGCTTGCCACACATAATATACCGTCATTCCCGAGCTTGCCTCGGGAATCTGTATTACACTCATAACCAAGTGAAACTCAACAGATTGCCGGGCTCACGCCCAGCAATGACGTTCTTTTTTCCGTCATTCCTGCGACACCAGTCGCGGGAATCTTTTTTTTCGTCATTCCCGAGCTTGACACATATAATATACCGTCATTCCCGAGCTTGCCTCGGGAATCTGTATTGCACCCATAACCAAGTGAAAATCAACAGATTGCCGGGCTCACGCCCAGCAATGACGTTCTATTTTTCGTCATTCCTGCGACGCCAGTCGCGGGAATCTTTTTTCGTCATTCCCGAGCTTGCCACACATAAAATACCGTCATTCCCGAGCTTGCCTCGGGAATCTGTATTGCACTCATAACCAAGTGAAACTCAACAGATTGCCGGGCTCACGCCCAGCAATGACGTTCTTTTTTTCCGTCATTCCTGCGACGCCAGTCGATCTCTCGATTGAAACAATTAAATAACAAATAAAGCCCCAGAGAGAAAAATAACTCTTTGGGGCTTTTAAAAATTCTAATAGGCAAATTAGTTTCTTACTCTTTCACCGTAAGAGCGATCAGTTGTATTGACTCTGATTCTATCTCCTTGATTAATGAAAAGCGGAACCATAATTTCAGCTCCTGTCTCCAATGTTGCTAATTTGAGAGCACTTGTAGATGCAGTATCACCTTTAACAGCCGGTTCTGTATAAGTAATCTCCATTTCCACATAGGTTGGAAGTTCACAAGTTAGACATCTCTCCTCATCAGCCAAGAACATCATCTCAACATTTTGTCCCTCTTTCATCAAATCTGCATTTTCCACCATATCAGTGTCAAGGTGTATTTGTTCAAATGTTTCTGAGTGCATAAAATTGAAACCATCCTCATCTTTATAAAGGAATTGATAAGGTCTGCGTTCTACTGTAATAATCTCTATTCTCTCACCTGCAGAGAATGTATTTTCAAGAATACGGCCATTCTCAAGGTTACGAAGTTTTGTTTTAACGAAAGCGGGGCCTTTACCTGGTTTTACGTGTTGAAACCAAACAATCGAGCAAGGTTTACCATTGTAATTGATGTAAAGTCCGTTCTTAAAATCTGCAGTTGTTGCCATATAAATAATATAATTTATTAAATTGATTTATAATCGAATTATCGTGCAAATATAAATAAAAACTCTATATATTGAAACTATTATTTATATATGAAACTACCTCTTCCAACTGCCAACGAGGCGTCGAAGTTGCACCACATATTCCCACTTTATCATAGTCGAAAAACCAGGATTTATCAACCTGGCGATAATTCTCCACCATATATGTTCGCGGATTGATACTTTTACAATAGTTATAAAGGACTCTTCCATTAGAACTTTGCTGTCCACACACAAAAATTATAATTGTATGAGAATCAGCATATTGCTTTAAATTATCGTATCTATTTGATACCTGTTTGCAAATTGTATTATAAACAATGATTCTTGAATCATCATCTGAAAGAGAAAAGTTATTCTTTATTGCACTAATAATATTCTGATATTGTTGCGGATCTCTTGTAGTTTGCGAAAAAATATGAAATGGGAATTCACCTGTTATTGACTCTACATCCTCAACCGACTCAACTACTATCGCCTCTCCATTAACATTACCGACTAAACCATTAACCTCGGCGTGCCCTTTTTTGCCAAAAATAATTATAGTACCACCTGTTTCAGATAGAATTTTATGAATTTCCTTTATTCGCTGCTGAAGTTTCAAGACAACAGGACAAGTACAGTCAATCAACTCTAGTGAGTTTGTCTGAGCCAATTTATATGTTTGAGGAGGTTCTCCGTGAGCTCTAATTAGTACAGTTTTATTTCTAAGCTCCTTAATCCCTTCATAATCAATCACTTCCAGACCAAGATGCGAAAGTCTTTCCAGTTCTGTATCATTATGTACAATCGCCCCTAATGAGTAGAGTTTTTCATTATTCTGTAGGTACTCTTCGGCCTTTCGAACAGCTCTTACTACCCCGTTACAAAAGCCAGAATTTGAATCAATATCAACACTAAGATTCATATCCAAACCTCTCTCTAATAATTGCATCAAACCACTCCATCTGCTGCTCCATAGTCATATAACTATTGTCAAGAAGTATTGCATCATCTGCTTTTTTAAGAGGTGCAGTCTCTCTGTGCGAGTCTATATAATCGCGCTCAAGGACATTCTTAAGGATATCTTCGAATTTTACATCTTCACCCTTAGCAAGCAACTCCTTCTCTCTCCTTCGTGCTCTAATTTCAGCATCAGCAGTCATAAAAATCTTAAGTTGGGCATTTGGGAAAACAACTGTGCCTATATCACGACCATCCATCACAATTGCTCCATCTTCACCAAACTTATGGAGAAGGTTATCTACAAAATCTCTGACAAATGGAATAACAGCAATTGGACTTACATAATTTGAGACTTCAAGTTGTCTTATCTCTTTCTCTACAGATCTCTCTCCAATATAAGTTTCGCTCTTTTGTGTAGAAGCCTCTCTCCTGAATGTAACTTTTAGCCCACTCAAAGCCTCCTTCAAGGAATTTTGGTCAATTTCTCCATTATCAGATATAAAACCCCTCTCAAGAGCAAAAAGGGTGACTGCCCTATATATTGCTCCTGAATCCAAGTATAAAAATCCATACTTTGCAGCTATCATTTTTGCAAAGCTACTTTTACCTGTAGAGGCATATCCGTCAATAGCAATTATAATTTTTGGTACACTCATTCAAATCAAATTTCTGCAAAAGTACAAAAAAAATGTATCTTTGCTGAATATTGTTTATAGTGATATATTATGAAGATTCTTATTATTGATGACGAACGTGCTATTCGAAACGCTCTAAAAGATATATTAGAGTTTGAAAATCACCAAGTTACGCTTGCTAGTGATGGTAAAGAGGGACTAGATATTGCACTTAACAATAGCTTTGATGCCATATTTTGTGATATTAAAATGCCTGAAATGGATGGCATTGAGGTATTGTCGCAATTGACTAATGCAAATATTGAAGCTGCCATAATAATGATCTCCGGACACGGTTCAATTGATACAGCAGTTGAATGTATCAAGAAGGGAGCTTTTGATTTTATAGAAAAACCATTAGATCTAAACAGAGTTCTTATTACTCTAAAAAATGCGACAGATAAAACTACTTTAGTCAAAGAGACAAAAGCTCTTAAGAAAAAAGTATCATCAATTCAGGATATCATAGGAGAATCTCCGGCAATTGTAAAAATTAAAGAGATGATAGATAGGGTTGCCCCTTCAGATGCCCGTGTCTTGATTACCGGATCAAATGGTACTGGTAAAGAGCTTGTGGCAAGGTGGCTTCACGAAAAGAGTTCAAGAGCAAAATCTCCTTTTATTGAAGTAAACTGTGCAGCTATTCCAAGCGAGCTTATCGAAAGTGAGCTATTTGGTCACGAAAAAGGTGCATTTACCTCTGCTATTAAGCAGCATAAAGGAAAATTTGAACAGGCAGAGGGTGGAACACTCTTCCTTGACGAAATTGGAGATATGAGTTTAGCCGCACAAGCTAAAGTATTGAGAGTTTTGCAAGAGAAAAAACTATCCAGAGTTGGTAGTGATAAAGATATTACTGTAAACGTAAGGGTCTTAGCGGCAACCAATAAAAATCTTAAAGAGGAGATAGAAAAAGGGAACTTCAGAGAGGACCTTTTCCATAGATTGAGTGTGATTCTTATTCACGTCCCTACCCTTGCAGAGAGAATTGACGATGTACCACTTATCTTCAATTACTTTATGAAACAAATTTGCTCCGAAAGCGGACTTCCTCAACGCAAAGTGGAGCAATCTGCCCTTGAAGAGTTAAAGAAATTGAAATGGACCGGCAATATTCGTGAGTTGAGAAATGTTACGGAAAGATTGCTTATCCTATGTGGAGATACAATAACCAAAGAAGATGTGATTGCATACGCAACACCATCAATATAAAATTTTTGAATTATGAGTTTAGTAGCAATAGTTGGACGCCCAAATGTGGGCAAATCAACCCTTTTCAACAGATTAGTTGGAATTAGAAAGGCCATAGTTGATGAAACAGCCGGGGTTACAAGAGACCGCCATTATGGAAAATGTGAATGGTGTGGTGATGAATTTTCAGTTGTGGACACAGGTGGTTTCACAGTAAACTCAGATGATATTTTTGAGGGAGAAATTCGCAAGCAGGTAATGATTGCGATTGAAGAATGCGACCTTATTCTCTTTCTTGTAGAGGTTGGAACAGGTATTACAGATTACGATGCAGAGATTGCAGACATCCTTCGCAGATGCAAAAAACCTGTAATTCTAGTTTGCAACAAAGTTGATACAAGCGAAAAGATGTTTGATTCATACCAATTCCACGGATTAGGACTTGGAGAGCCTTTCTGTATCTCTTCAGCTAATGGCTCTGGCACAGGAGACCTTTTGGATGAGGTGATTAAGAGACTTCCAAATGAGGTCATTGAGGCAGAAAATGATTACCCGGATCTACCACATATTGCAATTGTTGGTAAACCAAATGTTGGAAAATCATCTCTCACAAATGCACTTTTAGGCGAAGATAGAAATATTGTAACGCCTATTGCAGGAACTACAAGAGATTCAATATCAACACATTACAATAAATTCGGACACGAGTTTATGCTAATAGACACAGCAGGTTTAAGAAAGAAGACCAAAGTTAAAGAGGATTTGGAATTCTACTCTGTACTGCGTTCAATCAAAGCTATTGAGAATTCCGATGTCTGTGTCTTGATGATAGATGCATCTACGGGAATTGAAGCACAGGATATGGCAATTTTCAACTTGATCCACCGCAATAAAAAGGGTTGTGTGATAGTTGTAAATAAATGGGATACCGTTGTAAAGGGCAATAACACTATGAAAGAGTACACTAAATATGTAACTGAGAAATTGGCTCCTTTCAATGACCTCCCTATCATTTTCACTTCAGTAATTAACAAACAGAGAATATTTGATGTTCTTGAGGCAACGACAGCAGTATATAATAACTTTTCTCAAAAGATTCCGACATCAAAACTTAATGAACTTCTTCTACCAGAAATTGAGAATTACCCGCCACCTGCTTGGAAAGGTAAGTATGTAAAAATCAAATACATAACACAACTTCCAACAAGATCTCCATCATTTGCATTCTTCTGTAATCTACCACAGTATGTGCGCGACCCTTACAAGAGATTTTTGGAGAACAAACTAAGAAGCCACTTTGATTTCAAAGGGTGTCCGGTACAGATATTCCTTCGTCAGAAGTAGTTAAATAGATGGATAGAGGGGTTACTCTTTAATGATTTTAAGTTGTTGAATGTTGCTAACCCCACTATCATCACTTCTCAAATAGATAATAACTCTAAATTTACTGCCACCGGCAGATAATTTTCCAACGGCAAATTTCATAGGAGATCTGCCGCTTTTGTGTATTATAGAGAAGCTCTGAGGTTTATAATTTGAGAAGAAGGATTTTACAATTAACTTTGCTTGATTTCTACTGCAATTACTCACCTTTCCCATTATATCAAGCTCGAGAGTCTCTGCAAACCAGGCTGAAAGATTATCATAATGGCCGGTTTGAATATATTTTGTAATAGGAACAAATACATCGGCAGAGTGTTCTTGAGCAGAACTACTGAACAATGTAGATAGGGTGAATAAAAGTGCAATAAATATCTTTTTCATATCTATGTATTAAACTATATAGTTATATGCAAAAATTGAACCACACAAAAAAGGGCAAATCTTACTTTATTAATCTCAAATTTACTACTTTTGTATAGTATAATTGCAAGAACTATAACAACTATATGAAAATTTCTTTAATCCTTGTTGGCAAAACCTCTTTCGGTTATTTATGCGAAGGTATTAAAATTTATCTAGAAAGACTTAAACATTATACCAATTTTAGTCTCATAGAGATACCTGAATTAAAGAGAGTAAGTGCAATGTCCCAGGAACAGATTAAGAGCAAGGAGGGAGAATTGATTCTTAAGTATGTTAATAATGGTGATAATCTAATACTATTAGATGAACGAGGGAAAAGCTATTCATCAGAGGATTGGGCACAACATTTGAATCAGAAATTTCTTTATAGTAACCAGGATATAGTTTTTGTTATTGGTGGAGCTTATGGATTCTCTGAAGAGGTTTATCAGAGAGCAAATGAAAAATTATCACTATCCAAGATGACATTTTCACATCAAATGGTGAGATTAATATTCTTGGAACAATTATATAGGGCGTTTACAATCATTAAGGGTGAACCATATCATCACAGATGAGTAGAATTAGAGTAATATTTAACTTCATAAAGAGTAGAACAGAGGTAGTGTTTTTCGCTATTGCTCTGCTCTTCTTGCTTCTATCAACTTATAATAGAGAGACGAGTATTAACCTGGTTAAGAGTGCTGACAAGATAGAATCTCGCCTTCATTCCCGCGAAAAGGTAATGGAGAGATATGTTAAAGATATCCTTGAAATGCCTCAGGATGAGTGGATTAAATTCGACAACTTCCCGGATGATATGGTTATATACAAATATAACTCAGACACCCTTCACTCCTGGATTAACCGATTCTCCGTCCCCAATGATGATATCTATAAAACGCACTACTGGCACCATCTTAACTATCTATCTAACAACAATTTATATATTGCGCCATTTGCGGATATCAACAAAAACGAGTACTATCTTAATTTAGGTTCAGGATGGTATTTGATTAAAATTTTTAAGACAGATGATAGTACAATCATTACTGGAATTCTAATTCAACAAGAGTATCCATCCAGAATCAATAGCAAAGAGGATGGACGCAATCCTAAATTAAAAATATCAGATTATTTGGCAATCGGTACATTGGGTATAGATAATGGTGAGGTGGTTTTTAGTTCATCAGGAATGCCGCTATTCACTATTTTCCAGGAGGATATCTCATATAGCACCGATTTTAATCTATTTATGAGACTGCTTGCTATTTTTGCGGCAACAGTTGCTCTTATAATTTATCACAGAAAAAAAAGAAATCTGCTATCATTAATAGTTACAACTATCTCTATTCTCATATTTACCAGATATAGTTCAGTTATTCTCACAAATCTGGAACACCTTGGATCGTTCCTATCTCCTATTCTATATGCTGATAGTAAACTATTCAGTTCATTTGGAATACTAATTCTTCATAATCTCTTCTTAACACTTCTTGTCGCCTCAATTTACATTATAAGACGTTCGATTAACAAGATATTCTCACAGTCAAGAAAATTCATCAGAATACTGATAATATGTACATTAGTGATTCTTATTGTAGCCTACTTCGCGTACATTCACATCACTCTGAGAAGTATATTGATGAACTCCTCAATAATGATTGACATATCCAAACTTGTGGAGATAGATATCTATACAATTATCTGTTATTTATCATACGGATGTCTCTTCTATGGGCTATTGCTTTTGATACAGTTGATAATACCTCTAATTTTTAAGAGGAGTGTAAAGAGATTTCTTCTCTCCATTAAGGGAATTATATTTTTTATACTATTGATTACCCTCTACATATCATTGATGGTAAAGGGGAACACTCTCGAGAAAGAATATCAACAGAACTATGTGATTTCCAATAAGTTATCTATTGAAAGAGACCTTGATCTTGAATTATATCTATGCACTATTGAGGAGCAAATCATCAATGATCCATACATAAATATCTTTATGAGAATGGATCAAGGCGCAATATATATACAACGAAGATTACTCAGTTCATACTTCTATAGTAACCACTATCAAGCATACAATATCACTGTTACTACTTGTAATCAGGGAGATCAATTGATAATTGAAAAGGGTGCAAAACCTGTTGATTGTTATAGTTTCTACGATGAGGAGATTGCGAAATTTGGTACTCAGATCTCTAATAACTCCCGTTTCTTCTTTATGAATAATTATAATGGAAGAATCGGCTATCTGGGAGTCTTTACTCTCTACGATCAAAGTGGTGGAAATAAATCTCTATTCATTGAAATTGATTCAAAATATGTAAGAGATGATATGGGTTATCCGGCACAACTTCTTGCATATCAACATAATGAGAAGGTAAATTTACCAAGTTACTACTCTTACGGAAAATACCTTGAAGGAAGATTAATCAATTTTGAGGGGGATTATAACTACCCTGTTATACCGGAGGAGAATTACCCTTCAGGATATAGTATTGCAACAAGTAATAACTATGTACACTTTGTCAATAAAGTATCTGAAAACAATATTGTTATTATCTCAAGGGCAAGACACTCATTTTGGCCTCAGGCTATATCATTCTCATATATCTTCCTACTCTATGGAGCATTAATTCTTTTCTTGCTGAATCGTTCTATTCCTAAGAGGATTGTAGATCTTCCAAAAAAATCATTCCGTAAGAAGGTAACAATCTTGCTTACGGCATCGATGATTTTCTCTTTAATTTGCCTTGGAGCCGGTAGTCTCATATTGAATATCAATAATATAGAAAGTTCTAATCAAAAACAGATGGAGGATAAAATCAATAATGTTCAAGCAACGCTTACCGATTATTGTAAATATACTGCAAGATATAATGATATAAATACTCCTGAACTATTGGAGGCAGTTGCAAGGATTGCCAACAATACCCAATCTGACATTAATCTATTTGACCCGCACGGAAGGTTGATTAGAACCACAAATACCGAGATTTACGATCAATATTGGATTAGTAATCGTATCAATCCTGAAGCATATTATGAGATTATGTATAAACACTCACGAATGTGCAGTTGTAAAGAGGTAATTGGAGGAATTGAGTTTACATCTCTATATGCACCAATCTTCAATGGCGAAGGCAGAATCGTAACAATTGTAAATGTGCCATACTTCACTGATAGTTCAACAATGGGAGAAGAGAGTGCATCTATTATTGCTACTATGATCAATCTATACGCTATTCTATTGATTATCTTTTTCATTTCAGGTATTGCGATCTCAAATACTCTATCAAAACCGATGGAGTCAATCTCGAAGAAATTGGGACAACTTGATATTACAAAGAAGGCAGAACATATTGACTATAACGGAGAAGATGAGATAGGACAACTTATTCAAGCTTATAACAAGATGGTAGATGAACTCGATGAGAGTGCTAAACGCCTGGCTAATAGTGAAAGAGAACAGGCCTGGAGAGATATGGCTCGACAGATTGCCCACGAAATTAAGAATCCTCTGACTCCTATGAGATTGAGTATCCAACACTTAGTGAGATTGAAAAAGCAGAATATTCCTGGTTGGGAAGATAAGTTGGAAGAGATTTCAAGCTCTATCCTTGAACAGATAGATATTTTATCAAATACAGCAACCGAGTTCTCATCATTTGCAAAATTCTATTACGAAGAGAAACAGGATACTGATTTGATTGAAGTACTTAATGACCAGATTACAGTCCTGGATAGTAGTGACAGAATCAAGATTGAGTTTATTAAAGAGTTGCAAGAGGCAAAGATAGTAGTAAGTAAAACTCAAATTATCAGAGTCTTTATTAACCTGATTACCAATGCCATACAAGCTCTTGAAAAGAGTGATGATGGTCTGATAAGGATAACTATATCTGAGATTGAAAATGATTCATCTAAGGGTTATCGAATCTCCTTTGAGGATAATGGTCCAGGAGTTAAAGAGATTAATAGAGATCGTCTCTTTAAGCCAAACTTTACAACAAAGAGTAGTGGAACAGGACTTGGACTTGCAATCTGCAAAAACATTCTTGATCAATCCAGAGGTACTATTCGCTACGAAAGGAGTGAATCTCTTGGCGGTGCAAACTTCATTGTAGAACTTATGGTTTAAGGGATGTAATGGTCTCATCGTCATTGATGCACGCAAAAAAGATTCCCGAGACAAGCTCGGGAATGACCATTATTCGAAGTATATCACAAGAGTGATATTTATATCAAGATGTACTACAGAAATTAAAACTCTATGACAAACTTGCCCACATAGATTCCGTGTGCACCTGTCTGAACGATTGGCACCATCTTTCCATCAAGATTTTCAACCTCAACTGCCTCTTCAAGGAAGGTATGCGAGTGACCACCAACGATGTAATCGATATGTCGGCTATTAGCAGCTACAGTATTGTCTGAAGGGTTTTCCAAAGATGATTCTCTATCAGAATAGCCCAAATGTGAAAGTAAAATTACAAGATCACAACCCTTCTCAACTTTTAACTCCTCAGCCAATTTATTTACAACTTCTATAGTGTTTAATCTCTCCAGATTGCGGACAGCAGCAGCCGATACTACACTTTTAAGATTTGTAGTAACACCGATAATTCCAATCTTTACTCCCGCCTTCTTAATGATTGTATATGGCTCAATCAAACCCTCTAGAGGTGTACCTGTAAAGTCATAATTTGCACAAAGTGATTTATATTTTGCACTCTTTAATCTGCGTGCCAACTCCTCCTGACCATTATCAAACTCGTGATTTCCCAACGCAACAGCATCATAACCCATTATATTCATCAAATCAACCTCCAAATCTCCTTTACCTACCGTAAAGTATGGGGTACCTTGATTATAATCACCAGCATCCAGAATAAGAACATTCTTCTTGCCATACTTCTCAACCTCTTGATTAAAAAGTTGCAATCTACGCTCTACTCCAGCCAAATCCTTATTACGACCTGTTCTGAAACTCTCAATTTGACTATGAGTATCATTTGTATGGAGAATAACAAGCTGCTGAGCATCTAATGTTGATGCAAAAATTATTGTAAATAGAATTAAAACAATATTTCTCTTCATAATACTATCTCTTGACAATTACACGTGAATCTTTCTCTAATTTTAATGGTTCACTACCATTCGCTTGCTCCTTAATATGGTTAATTACAGCATCGCGAAGATAGGTTTCAGAACGATGAATAGTTTGTGCTATATCAATTAACTGAATTCCATCACCACCTTCCAATAGGAAATCGATAGTTGCAAAGTTATATACTCGATTTTTATCTATCTTCTTTCCTCCAATCAAGAACTCCTTAATTGCTCTATCCTCAACAACAAGTTTAACTCCACTAAGTGCTTCTGGATTATTTCTGGAAGCCAATTTTTCAAAGAATTTAAGCAAATCACTACCCAGAATTTCTACATATACCAAAGCATTATTAAATGGGAAGATTGAGTAGATATCATAAACACGAATAGCCCCCTTTGGAAGTGATGTTCTGATACCTCCAAAGTTTGTCATTGCCAAATCCATCTTCTTGCCAAAGATCTTCTCACTTTGAACTCTTATCACATCAGCTGCAAAATTTGATAATCCACTTTCAGGACGCTCTTTATCATACTCATCAGCACTATAACCAATGATTTCCTGCAAAGGATCTACCAAATCCTTATACTTGGCAATCGCTTCGGTAGCACTTAGGTCCTCCATTTCATCATACGTTGAATCAACAGTGATACGCTCCCAAGTGTAAGATTTGACACTATGAGAACCTGAGCAACCTACTAAGAAAAGCGCTGCAATCAATATTAAAAAAAGGTTCTTTACTCTCATATTTATTTAGTTTTTGTACTTAATCCACTTATATAGATCCTTAAATGAGGCCTTTTTGCCATAGCTAAGGATACCGACTTTATAAATTTTACCTGAAATATATGCAATTCCAACAAAAGTAATAACCATAAGCACCATTGATAGAGCCAATTCCCAGCCAGGAACTGTTCCGAATGGAACTCTCGCCATCATTACCATAGGGGATGTAAATGGAATAATTGATGCCCAGAATGACAATCCACTATCAGGATATTGGAATGTATGAAGCATAATAAAGAGTCCCAAAATCAATGGGATTGTTACAGGAATTTGAAGTTGTTGGGTATCTGCCTCATTGTCAACAGCAGAGCCAATTGCTGCAAACAGTGATGCATACAAAAGGTAGCCGAAGATAAAATAGAAGATGAAGCATAAGATGATATAAACGAAATTAATATCCTTAATCTGCTGAACTATAGAGCTTACAAATGAATCTTCATCATTAAGTGCAGCTTGAATCTCTGAGCTCAATTTATCGACAGATGAGGTATCGCCGGTTAATGTATCTTCCATTTGTACTCCAGCACCAATAGTAGAGACCATCTCAATAGAAGATGGATCTGATAGCAAATTAACACCTATAATTGATTGTGCAGTGAAGAAGAGGATTAGTGTGAAGGCAATCCATATAAAGAATTGAGTCAATGCCACAAGGGCAACACCAATAATTTTACCCATCATTAACTCAAATGATTTTACTGATGAGATAATCACCTCGACAACACGAGAACTCTTCTCTTCGATTACACTTCTCAAAATCATACTACCAAACAGCAATACAAACATATAGATTAAGAAGCTTAATAAATAAGAGAGTACCATATAAAGCTCTACACTTTCGCTCTTTTCAGTCCCATCTTCAGCTATTGTATAGGTTCTGATAGATACATTTGTATTTATATTCTCTATAATTTGATCGAGATTCTCAATATTATAACTCTTTAACTTGATATCCTCTATTGCATCTTCAATGATTGATTCTACCTTAGTTTTAATTTCAACCGAGAGGGCTTCTTTAGAGAATGACTCCACTTTAACATCTAGAGAACCTTCAATTGGCATAATATTGACTATTGCAAATGCCTCAAGTTCATCCATCTGCTCTTTTAATTCATCTATAGTAGTCTGATTATCAAATAATTGGTACTCAATTTTCTCCTCATTGTGAAAATATTGAGACAACATAGTGGTATTATCCAGAACAACTACCTTTCTAACCTCATCCTCACCACCACCAGAAAGCATAATTAACGATGGAACAAGCATAATGAGCAAAAAGAAAAGCGGAGTGAGCAGTGTGATAAAAATGAATGATTTCTTCTTTACCCTAATGAAATATTCTCGACTTATAATTGTACCTATTCTTTTTAAGTTCATAACTTTAACCATTTAATTGTGAATTACTTACTAATTTGATGAAGATATCGTTCATACGAGGAATCAACTCATTTATTGAAACAATATCAAGGTGAGGAAGAAGCGATTCAATAACTGCATTGTTGTTCGCACCTTTGTTGAGCTCTACAATAACTCTTCTATGACCTGACCTCTCTTCATCGCTGACTACCCTATACAAATTGTGCTCAGGAATAGAGATTTGCTCGACTGATCTATAGAAAATTTCCATCTGATTCTTGCCATAATTTCTACGAATTTCATCTGTAGCTCCGGTCACAACCAATTTTGACTTATTAATTAGAGCAATATTGTCGCACAACTCCTCAACTGATTCCATATTGTGAGTTGAGAGCATTATGGTCGTACCTTCATTTCTCATTCTAAGTATCTCATTTCTAATCAATTGCACATTGACTGGATCAAAACCGCTTAATGGTTCATCAAGTATCAACAATGTAGGTTTATGAACAACAGTAGTAATAAACTGAATCTTTTGCGCCATACCTTTTGACAACTCCTCTACCTTTTTATTCCACCAGGATTCGATACCAAATTTAGTGAACCAATATTTTAGCTCCTTCATTGCATCAGCTCTACTCATTCCCTTCAACTTAGCGAGATAGAGAGCTTGCTCGCCAATCTTCATCTTCTTGTACAATCCTCTCTCCTCTGGGAGGTATCCAATCTTTGCTACATCTTGAGATGTAATTTTAACACCATTTAGGAGAACTTCTCCACTATCAGGAGTTGTAATTTGATTAATAACCCTGATTAAAGTTGTCTTTCCAGCTCCGTTTGGGCCTAATAGTCCAAATATTTGCCCCTTTGGAACAGAAATAGAGACATCTGTCAATGCCATATTGTCTCCAAAACTTTTACTAATTCCTTTACATTCAATTAAATTCATATCTAATTTATTAATTTTCAATAAGTTATATATTGCAGGCGTTTTTTTTACGCCTCCTACGGCAATTTATTCTATTTACAAAGTATCAAAGTTAATATTTTTAAGGAAATATATGCTCAATTCGTAAATTTTTTACATTTGAGACAAATACTTACTCCATATTGCCACTATATTTGCAAAAAAAGAGGAGTGGGAAATGTGGGAAAGCGACAATCGTAAAGAGAGAAAAAAGGTTGTAAAAAGTGGCATTGCATCTGGAGTTATTGCTTTAATTTTCTTTGTTTTAGGAATTCAAAGTACAATTCTAATGGTAAAAATCGGTGATGATGGGAGTGGTTCTGTAAAGCTCATTGACACCATTTATATACAAACAGAATCTAAGAATGAATATAGTAATAGAACGAATCTAAAGGGTCGATCAGATTACATCAACCCAAATAGCAGAAGTTATGGGAGCAAAGGCCAATATAACTCTTCATCAAAACGCAAAGAGGTAGGCGAATTTAAGAATTCATTATTCAAATTTGATCCTAATATAGTGACTGAGAGCGAGTTGATTCGTTTGGGATTCTCTCTCAAACAGGCAAAATCAATCATCCAATATCGGGAGAAAGGTAATAAATTTTACTGCAAAGAGGACTTTGCAAGATTGTATGCAGTTTCTGACTCTATGATGAATCGATTAGATAAATTTATAGTGGTTAAGCAACTTGATATCAATCTTGCTGATAGCGCCGATTTTACCACATTGAGAGGTATTGGAGGGTTTTATGCTGCAAAAATTGTGGATTACAGAGAGCAACTCGGCTCCTTTGCAAAAATTGATCAACTAATGGAAATTCGAGGCATCGACAATGAAAGATTTGATCAGTTCAAAAATAGCATAACCATTGATAATCAACACATTAAAAGATTTTCAATATGGGAGGCAAGCGATTCTTTTCTGATAAATCATCCCTATATCGGTTCTCTATTTGCCGATAGAATCATTAAGTATAAAGAGCTGTGCGACAGCAGCGAGTGGAGTTTGGAGAAACTTTGCTTAAACAATATTATTCCCGAAAAAAGTATTGAGAAGATTAAACTCTACTCCTCATCTGCAGAATCGGCACCGTAACTCTTTTTGGATCTCTTCTCCACTTTTGCTCCCTCTACGACAATCACAATCTCCCCTTTCGGCTCATTTTGAGAGAAGTATTGAATCAATTCAGCAAGGGTTGCTCGATGTGAAGTATCGTGCATTTTAGAGATCTCCCGACAGACACAAGCTCTTCTTTCCGGCTTGAAAAACTCTGCAAATTGTGTAAGTGTCTTAACCAATCTATAAGGAGATTCATAGAAGATCATCGTTCTGCTCTCTTGAGACAACTCACTCAAACGACTCTGTCTGCCCTTCTTGATTGGTAAAAATCCTTCAAAACAGAATCGATCCATTGCAAAACCTGAATTGACAAGGGCAGGAATAAGAGCAGTAGCACCTGGAAGAGTCTCAACCTCTACACCAGCTTCCCAACAGGTTCTTACCAATAAGAATCCGGGATCTGAGATACCTGGAGTACCGGCATCACTTATAAGAGCTACATCCAACCCCGATAGAATCCTCTCCTTCACAGATTCAACAGCTTTGTGCTCATTAAACTTGTGATGTGACTCCATTCGTGTCGAGATATCATATTTTTTGAGGAGAACTGAACTCGTTCTTGTATCTTCTGCCAATATAAGATCAACCTCTTTTAATAATCTAATTGCCCTTAAAGTTATATCTTCAAGATTACCTATTGGTGTAGGAATTATGTAAAGTTTTGACATTTTTTACTACCTTTGTTTGTTATTAAAGGCAAAATTAGGCAAAATGTTTTTAGAAAGTGCAAAAAAACCTGGCTGTATTGAAGTAATATGCGGTTCAATGTTCTCCGGAAAGACCGAAGAGCTTATCAGAAGATTAAGGAGAGCAAAATTCGCTAATCTGAAAGTTGAAATTTTCAAGCCAAAAATTGATGTAAGATATTCTGACGAAGAGGTGGTTTCTCACGACTCCAACTCGATTATGTCAACACCTGTGGATTCATCAAGCAATATTCTGCTTCTTACAAGTGATGTTGATGTAGTTGGCATTGATGAGGTACAATTCTTTGATGAGGGTATTGTTGATGTTGTCCAATCTCTTGCATCTCGTGGTATCAGAGTTATTTGTGCAGGTCTTGATATGGATTACTTGGGAAAACCTTTTGGCCCAATGCCTAACCTAATGGCTGTAGCTGAGGATGTTACAAAGGTACACGCTATTTGTGTAAGATGTGGAGACTTGGCATATGTCTCAAACCGCCTCTCTGATAGCGACAAACTTGTTGTCCTTGGAGAAAAAGATATCTATGAGCCGATTTGCCGAAATTGCTTTAACAAACTTAAAGGAGATAAATAGAATGAAAATTGCTGTGCCAACAAGAGATGGTGTTGTTGATGACCACTTTGGACATTGTGCGTACTACACAATATTTACTATTGAAGATGGTAAAATTGTTAATGAAGGCAAAATCCCATCACCTGAAGGATGTGGATGCAAATCTGGAATTGCAACAATCCTTCAAGGCAATGGAATAAAAGTTATGCTTGCCGGAAATATGGGTCAAGGTGCTTTAAATGTACTTACCGCACACAATATTAAGGTTTTCAGAGGATGTAGTGGAGATATCTATCAATTGATTGAAAAATATCTTCGCGGAGAGATTGTGGACTCCGGAGAGGGTTGCACATTCCACGAATGCCATTAATCAATCTTTGAAAATAGTTCAAGACAATCTCTACATAGACAGTCTGAATATTGACTCTTAATAAGTGCCAATTGTTTCTCGTTCAATTTGACAGAAGCACATTGGCACTTTGTTATATCCTCATCGTGCATACAGATAAATTTTGAGCCACAGCGTTGACAAGATTTCTCTTTCATACTACTCCTCCACTTTTTTCTCTTTTAGGCTCTTATCCACCTTTAACCTTCCAGATTTCCTTAAGGCCTCATTGATAATCCACTGGATCTGTCCATTCGTAGAGCGGAACTCATCGGCTGCCCATTTCTCAATGGCAGCCATAGTTTGAGCATCCACTCTAAGAACAAAACTCTTGATAGTATCCTTTTTGGCCATTAACTATTAATGATTAAGAGTTCCTGAATTAATTACAGGTTGAGCAGGTTCATCTGCACACAAAACAACCAAAAGATTACTTACCATTGCAGCTTTCTTTTCATCATCAAGCTCCACAACATCCTCATTATCAAGCTTTTCCAAAGCCATTTTAACCATAGAAACTGCACCTTCTACGATTTTTTCACGCGCTGCGATAATTGCATCTGCTTGTTGACGACGCAACATAACTGCAGCAATTTCAGGTGCATAAGCAAGGTAGTTAATGCGAGCTTCAACAACTTCGATTCCAGCCATTGACAATCTTTCGTTCAATTGCTCTTCCAATGTACTATTTACAATCTCACCACCATCTCTTAGAGTTATAGATTCGCCCTCTTCATTATTGTTATTATCGTATGCATAGTGACCTGCAACCTGACGAAGAGCTGCATCACTCTGAATAGCAACGAAATGTTCAAATGCCTTCATACGTCCTGCAATAAATGAACCTGTTGTAGCAGCAGAATTGGCGTTTACCATTGTTTGAGAGTCAATCTCGAACATTGCTTTATAGGTATCTTTTAATTTCCAAACCAATACAAGACCAATCATAATAGGATTACCCATCTTATCATTAACCTTTATTGGAGCAACATCAAGGTTGCGAGCTCTAAGGGATAACTGTTTCTTCTCCATAAATGGATGAACCCAGAAGAAACCTGTCTTTGTAAATGTACCTTTGTACTTTCCGAAGAAGACCATTACCCTTGCCTGGTTTGGCTCTACAGTCATATAACCAAACAACATTATAAACCAACATAGTCCCAAAACAATAGAAGCAACTATCATTATTACCATTAGAGCTGGATTAGCAATTGCTGTAGAGATAGTAAAATACATTGCTACAGGGATAACAACTAACTGAAATAAAAGTGCTATGAAACCATTCACAATTGCACCTTTGTAAAGATATTCTTTATTTTCCATAGTATAAATAATTATTATTGTGATATCATTTTGATATCGCAAAATTATACAAAATATTTAATACTCCAAAAATAATTGCGATTTTTATGTAAATTTGCCATATAAACCAATAAATATTGAAGATTATGCGCAGACTTTCTTGTTTATTATTAGCACTTTTTCCACTTTTTATAAATGCTAATGCAGAAGAGGCAAGATTACTTAGATTCCCTTCTGTAGGTGGTGATAAAATAGCATTTACATATGCAGGAGACCTATATACAGTACCTGTTGATGGAGGTCAGGCTACAAAACTGACTTCACACATTGGTTTTGAGATGTTTTCAAGATTCTCTCCTGATGGCAATACTATCGCCTTTACAGGTCAGTATGATGGAAATACAGAGGTCTATCTAATCCCTGCTGAGGGTGGAGTTCCTCAACGCTTGACATATACAGCCACATTGGATAGAGATGATATTGGAGACAGAATGGGCCCTAACAATATTGTAATGTGTTGGACACCTGATGGAAAAGATGTTGTATTCAGAACAAGATGGTACACATTCTCTGGTTTAAGAGGTCTTCTTTACCACGCACCTACAGATGGAAGCGATATATCACAAATTCCAACAACTGAAGGTGGCTTCTGTTCGTACTCTCCAGATGGAAAGTATCTGGCAATAAACAGAATGTTCAGAGAGTTCAGAACCTGGAAATATTATCGTGGCGGACAGGCAGATGATATTTGGATTAACAAAGTTGGAACTACAGAACTTGAAAATATTACAAACAATCCAGCTCAAGATATCTTCCCTATGTGGGTTGGAGAGGAGATCTACTTCCTATCAGACAGAGACCACATTATGAATCTCTTCTGCTATGACACTAAGAGTAAAGAGGTTAAGAAAATTACAAATTTTGATAAATATGACTGTAAATTCCCTTCATATTCACAAGATTATATAGTTTTTGAAAATGGAGGATGGATATATAAATATTCTATTGTAGAGAAGAAATGCGAAAAGGTTGAAATTGAATTAGTTAGCGATGATATTTATGCAAGAAATACTCTTGTTGATGTAAACACTTCAGGTGGCTACGGCATCTTTAGAGATGGTATTACTATATCCCCTGATGGTAAAAGAGTTGTCAGCGCTATTAGAGGAAATTTGGTATCTGTTCCTGCAGAAGAGGGTGCAGTTTATCATCTAACAACATCTTCTGAATCTCACGAAAGAATACCAGCTTGGTCTCCTAATGGAGAGAAGATTGCGTATGTTTCTGATGCAACTGGCGAGTATCAAATCCATCTAATGGATGCTAATGACCCCACAAAAGATGAAGTACTTACCTCATTTTCAACAGGTTACCCTACCTCAATCAAATGGATGCCTGATTCAGAGAGTCTTCTTTTCTCTACAACTAAGAATGATATATACCACCTTAACATCTCAACTAAAGAGTTGAAAAAAATTCTTGATGGAAAGGGTAGAAGAATTTCGAGCAATGTATCTATTTTAAAAGATGGCTCTTGGATTGCCTATAGTGCAGAGACTGAGAATACTATGAGTGCAATTTACCTTTACAATGTTGCTGAAGGCAAATCATATCCTGTAACATCAAATTGGTATAGTGCGTCATCTCCTCTATTCTCAGAAGATGGTAAGTATCTATTCTTTACTTCATCAAGAGATTACAATGCATCATATTCAAGATTGGAATGGAATACAATCTACACTGTAAATAGTTTTGTATTTGTTGTTCCTCTTGCAAAAGATACTCCTGATCCAACACTAATTTCAGGTGACGAGGCCTCTCCTGTAAAGGTTAAGGATGAGGTAGCAACTCCTCCTGCAAAGGGCAAAGGAGGTGATAAATCCAAAGGTAAAAAGGTAGAAAAGCCTGTTGTTCAACCAATTAGAATTGACATTGATGGAATAGCACAAAGAGCATCTGTGTTACCATTAGAGGCAGGTTATTACTCACTTATCACTACACAGGGAGATGCTCTTCTATATAGCAGTAGAGGGGGAACAAACAAAATTTCAATGAAAGATTTGAAAGTATCTCCTGTAACAAAGGCAAGAATTATCACACTTACACCTGATGGAAAGAAAGCGTTAATAAACGATAAGGGCAAAAATTATGTTGTAAATACAAATAATTTCAAGTCTGATAAGGCAATTAACCTAGATGACATTAAAATAAATGTAGATTATAGCAAAGAGTGGAAACAAATTTTTGATGAGACCTGGCGCATCTTCCGCGATGAATTCTATTTGGAAGATATGCACGGTAAGGATTGGAATGCCATCCACGAAAAATATGCAGAGCTACTTCCTTATGTTAAACACAGACAAGATTTAACCTACATCATCGGAGAGATGATTTCTGAGTTGAATGTTGGTCACGCTTACGTTACAACTGGAGAAGCCCCTCGCGCAGAACGTATTAAGGTTGGCTTACTTGGTGGTAAATTCTCAAAAGATAAATCTGGTTACTTCCAAATCGATAAGATTTTCAAGGGCGAAGATTGGGATAAGACAAGAGTCTCTCCTCTTGGCAAAGCTGGCCTGGATGTATCTGTAGGCGACTTTATAATCTCTGTTGATGGTAAGTCTTGCAAAGATATGAAGAATATCTACGAGGCATTGGTAGGTAAGGTTGGCACCATTGTAGCTTTGGAAGTAAACAGCAAAGCTACTGAAGAGGGAGCACGTAAAATCTATGTAAAACCTATCGCAGATGAGACTCAACTTGCTTATTATGAGTGGGTTCAAACTAACATTAAGAAGGTCGAAGAGGCTAGTAATGGTCAGATTGGTTATATCCATATCCCAGATATGAGTACTGTTGGTCTTGATGAATTTACAAAACTTTACTACTCTCAACTAAATAAAAAGGCATTGATTATTGACGACAGAATGAATGGTGGTGGAAATGTATCTCCAATCATTATGGAAAAACTTCAAAGAGAGGCCTACAGAATGTCAATGCATAGAACAACCGGTCAAATTACAGATATTATCCCTGAGGGCACACACCACGGACCTAAGGTTTGTCTTGTTGATAAATATTCATCATCCGATGGAGACCTATTCCCATACGGATTCCAAAAATTGGGATTAGGCCCAATCATTGGTACTCGCACTTGGGGTGGCATTGTTGGTATCACAGGTTCTAAGAGTTATGTTGATGGTCAAGATGTCAGAGTTCCATTCTTCACATCTTACTCTACTGAGGGTGAATGGATTGTTGAGAATCACGGTGTTGATCCTGATATTGTTGTGGATATCAATCCATTTGAAGATTACTTGGGCAATGACGCACAGTTAAATAAGGCAATAGAATATCTCCTTGAAGAGCTTAAGAGTTACAAACCACTTCCAGGAATTCCAGCTCCTCGAGTTATGCCATAATGTTACAAAGGTTTAAACAATGAAAAAAGATCTACCTCCAATTATTGCCCTTATTCCGATAGCATTCCTTATTTTTATGCTATCAATTACCATATCATCATTTGGGACTGATACTTTAGCTGGTGGAAGTCAATTAGCACTATTAGCGACAAGTGCAGTATGTGTAGTAATTGGAATTGGTTTTTTTGGTAGAAAGTGGAAAGATTTTGAGGATGCAATATCCAATAATGTCGGTAAGACAAGTATAGCTATTATCATTCTGCTGATTATCGGTGCATTAAGTGGCACTTGGATGATCAGCGGAGTGGTACCTACCCTTATCTATTACGGAGTACAAATTATACATCCAAACATCTTCCTTACCACCACCTGTATCATCTGCGCATTGGTATCGGTGATGACTGGAAGTTCTTGGACTACAATTGCCACAATAGGTATTGCTTTAATGGGTATCGGTCAAGCTCAGGGATTTCACGAAGGTTGGATTGCTGGTGCAATTATTTCAGGAGCATATTTTGGGGATAAGATATCTCCCCTATCAGATACAACAGTTTTAACTGCATCTACAACCGGCACCCCACTATTCAGACATATTAAATATATGTTCATTACCACATTGCCGACTGTTATTATAACACTGATACTCTTTACAATTTTAGGAATGTCTCATAGTTATACTAATTCCGGAGACATTGCAGAGATGACTCAAGCGATAAGAGAGAGATTTCATATCACACCTTGGTTGCTTTTGGTACCTCTTATAACTGCTGTAATGATTGCATTAAAGATACCTTCTTTAATTACCCTATTTGCATCAACTGTCATTGGTTCTATCTTTGCTTTGATTTTCCAACCTGATATTATAATGGAAATCTCTGACGGAAAAGGTCTTTTTGAGGGTACTTTGATCTCAATTTATGGTAGTACCTCTATCCATTCAGACAATACAATGCTTTCAGAATTGATTGCTACACGAGGCATGAGTGGTATGCTGGATACGGTTTGGTTAATAATCTGCGCTATGTGCTTTGGTGCATCTATGCAGGCAAGTGGAGTTATTGAAAGTATTATAAGTATATTTATTCGTTTTATGAATAAGAGAGTCAGTGTCGTATCCTCAACAGTTGCTTCAGGACTATTCTTCAACCTTACAACTGCTGACCAATATCTTAGCATAATTCTAACTGGAAGTATGTTTAAGAAGATATATAGCGAAAAGGGGTATGAGAGCTGTCTTTTAAGTAGGACCACCGAAGATGCAGTCACAGTTACCTCTCCACTAATACCTTGGAACACTTGTGGTATGACTCAGGCAACAATTTTGAGTGTATCAACGCTGACCTATCTACCTTATTGCTTCTTTAATTTGATTAGTCCAATAATGAGTATAATTATTGCAGCAATAGGATATAAAATTAAGAGAATAACTAAATAATAATATAATAAATGAACAAGAACATTACTTCTACAATAAAGTACATCGGAGTAGATGACTTAACAATAAAACTATTTGAGAATCAATACATTGTACCTAATGGAATCTCTTATAATTCATACCTTATAGAGGATGAGAAGATTGCCATTATGGATACAGCAGATGCTAGAATGACCAATGAGTGGTTTGCTAATCTTGAAGAGGCATTAAATGGAAGAGAGCCAGATTATCTAGTGTCTCACCATATGGAACCGGATCACGCAGCACTTATCGCAGAAGTAGTTAAAAAATATCCTAAAATTAAAGTGGTTATTGGAGATAAAGCTGCTAAAATGATTAAGCAATTCTTCCCTACAAGTGATTTAAGTGAGAACATTATCTTGGTTAAAGATAGTGACCAACTATCACTTGGATCTCGCAATCTACACTTCATTGCAGCTCCATTTGTGCATTGGCCAGAAGTTGTTGTCAGTTATGACGACAAAGAGAAGGTGCTATTCTCTGCTGATGGATTCGGAAAATTCGGAGCACTATGTAATGATGAGCCTTGGGAGGATGAGGCTCGCAGATACTACATTAACATTTGCGGAAAATATGGCACACAGGTACAAAGATTGTTGAAGTTGGCTGCGCCACTGGAAATTGAAACAATATGTCCTCTTCACGGTCCAGTTCTTAAAGAGAATTTAGGTCACTATATCGCTCTTTATGACACTTGGTCAAAATATGAGCCTGAGACTGATGGTGTATTGATTGCTTATGCTTCAATTCACGGAGGCACAAAGGTGGTTGCTGAAAAAGTTGCTGATATGTTCAGAGAGAAGAATCTTGCTGAGGTTGTTACTATTGATCTTTGCCACGATGATATGGCGACTGCTGTTTCTGAGGCATTCAAGATGAAACGTCTTGTTGTAGCTGCATCAAGCTACGATGCAAGTGTATTCCCCCCAATGTATGATTTCATTCACCATTTGGAGATTAAAGCATATCAGAATCGTACAATAGGAATTATAGAGAATGGTTCTTGGGCACCAACAGCAGCACGCACTATGCGTCCTATGTTTGAAGGTATGAAAAATATCACAATCGTTGATCCGACTGTAACCATTTGGAGCAGACTTAAAGATGAAGACCTTCCTAAACTTGAAGCACTTGTTGATGCAGTTGCAGAGAATTAAGATCTCTGTAAATGCATCTCATTGCAACTAATCTGGAGAGCAAATCCAAATAGAGTTGAATATAAAAGAAAAGAGCGGCTAATTTCTTAGTCGCTCTTTGTGTGATCCGTCTGGGGCTCGAACCCAGGACCCCAACATTAAAAGTGTTGTGCTCTACCTGCTGAGCTAACGAATCAGTCCACTTGTCCGTTTTTGAACGGGAGTGCAAAAGTATATAATTATTGTGAAATAACAAATTTTTTTGATAAAAATGTTAAAATATTCTCTTTTGCACCCCGAAAACCGATATATGATAAGTGCTTAGAGCGAATAATCACTTACTGACTTTACCCCATTTAGATTGAAATAGGTCTCTACTATTGTGCCATAAACCCATACCATTCTACCAAGGAGCGTAGGATTATCTACAAGATTTAATGCGTCACGCACCTTTGATGGAAGCTCCACTGCCACACAAAAGTCCCTCATCCATACCGATGGTTTACTGGCAATAGCAAAATGTGTCGAAGAGTTAAAAGGTGCCTTGTAACTTATTTCATTTTGAGTAAGATCTCCTCCAACAATATACCCTTTAACCCACACTTTCTGTCCGATATTATGTCTTACAGCATCTACACTCAAGGCGCGCTCCTTGCAACTTCCATCTTCAATACCTCCACCATCTCCAATAAAAATAGGAATCACATTCCTCACAGCTGAAGTATCAATCGAAATTGAGAAATTAGAGTTTATACCACTACCATCATCTGATGTATCTATATTTATTGTCAATATCTCTCCTGCAGCTATCTCTTTTGTAAACAGCACCTCTGAACTCTTTCCCTCTCTGTTTACAAATGATACATAACCTGGCTTAAAGTAGGCAGTACGCCTCTCCTCATATCCATACTCCAAATCTCCCTGATCACTCTCAAGATAGAGTGCTTTTGAGCCATATACCCTCTTATAATTATCTGAGAAGTTCATTTTAATACCCCCATTCTGCCTTTTACACATAAATGCCACAGCAACATTATCTCCCTCTCCTACGGAAATAGTCCTATAATCTCCAAGTAGAGGTTTATCAAACATAGGTTGATCAAACTGAGTTGAATTAATATCCACCTGATAGATACCCTCCGGAACACTCATCACATCCGGTTTTTTACCGTAACTGCCCTCATAAATTACCTTACCTGAAGCACTCTTAACACTTAAAATAAAGTTATTGGTATCTAATAACTTTAACGATGATTTAGTAATTTGCTCCACTAATGGTGACCTCTCGATTGAGAATGTCAGATAAGCGACTTTCTGCTCTTTATCGATGCAGGAAACTAATAAAAGGAGAAGCAATCCTCCGCACAATAATCTTTTCATTTTACCTCCATTTTTTTGTTTAACGACTGCAAAGATATGGTCACAATTTCAGGATTGTATGTCCCAAAAATTTATTTCTGCATCTTGTTTAATAAAAAATTGCTACCTTTATTAAGGATTTGTAACACTTTCTGTTGATTTACAAGTCATTATTAAACAAATATCACGATCTGAAGTATTAGTATAAATAGATAATCAAAAGGACCCGGAATGTTTTAATTTCCAAAATAGGTGCCATCTCGCGTAAAAAAACTGATAATGAGATATTTAAGTTAAGCCCAATTTATAATCAAGATTTTTGACATAGCCAATAAGCTAGGCTAAAGACAATTTTTGACTTAAACTTAGTATCTCACAACTCTCAGGCGCAGAATTCTTTTTTTTGAAAAAAGATTTATTGTAGCTATTTCTCATCCCATCAAGTCTTGTAGAGACAAGAGACTTTAGACAAAAAAGAGGTTTTATAAGAGTTTGTTCAATATCTCTTCTTTTGAAAAAAAATATAACCTTTTTGGAAAAGTCAGTGGGGGTATTTTCCCTCAAATCGACTATTTTTTTCCGCTAAGTGGCCCATTAAATTTGCGCAAACTTAAATATCTTTTTTATGTCTAGTATTTTTTCAATTTTATTTTCTATCTCCTTCGTTCTTATAGGAGTTGCAATTATCTTAATAAACATTTTTGGCAATAAGTCACAGTACAAAAAGAAACGAATCAAGAGATATCTGAACAAATTAAACCGCACAGCTCTCTATCAAAGTCTCATTTTTATAACTACAACCATAATTTTGATTGGGGATTCATCTGACAAATACATTATGGTGGCTCTATGTTGTTCGTCGCTATGCTACTTGCAGTTTGTCGCCGTAATTGCATACCGTTTGTCAATTGTTACCATAAAAGAGAAGTTTTTCAACATTATCCAAATATCTGCAATTATTCTATTTCCAACTCTTATCCTGCTTCCTGTGCTCGCCAATTTATTCATTATAATTATTGGAACTGCAGCTCTTGCAATTATTTGTTACGCATTTATAATATCTCACGATTACCTCATCAATTTAAAGGCAAAGGAGCAGATAATTGAATTTATTGTAGTTCTATTTATTACAATGTTACTAATTGCTCTACACGGATTGTGGTTAAGCTACATTCCTACTATAATAATTGCAATTTTGGCCAATTCAAAGCCATCCAGGATATTCGGCAGGGATAATAGCACTATAGTACGTACTTATACACTTCCATCTCTTGAAAAGATAACTTTGGAAGACTCTACTGAAAACAATAATAAAGAGGCAATGAAAGAGAGATTATTAGATTACCTTGAATCAACTAAAGAGTATCTTAATCCTGATATCAGGATCACAGATGTTGCCAATAAAATATACACAAACAAAAGTTATCTCTCTAACGTAATTCACTCAAAATTGGATAAAAATTTTATTCAACTTATTCATTATTATAGAATTAAAGAGGCAATCAATATATTCAGTCAAGATCCCTCAATAACGATGGCACAACTGTGCGAAAAATCGGGATTTAATTCAATGTCATCATTCTCGAGTGCCTTCAAGATACATACAGGATCAACTCCTGCAGAGTGGTGCAAATCTTACAAAAGAAAGATGATAAAGGATGTAATACGAGATAGTTAATGATATGTTTTCAAAAAGAGTAATCAGTTATGAAATAGAGGAGAGAAATAGTATTATAATGAATCGTCTTGATAGTATTATGAGAAAAGATAGACTCTTTTTAAAGGATATTACACTTGATGAGACAGCGAAGTTACTCTCTACAAATAGAAATTATCTCTCCACCGCAATTAACTCAAGAGGTATGAATTATAAAGAGTATATATGCTCGTTAAGGGCCAGATATGCTGAAGATATTATTATAAATGACAGAAAAGAGAGGTTTACTATTGAGGAGATTGCCAATAAATCCGGATTTGTCACAGAAAGGACATTAAACAAATATCTTAAGAGGAGTATTGGATACACAGTTCACGAATTTCGAAAAAAGTTGAGATCCTCTCCAAGTATCGGAAAGGGATTGAGATAACTATTGTTTACCTCAGAGGGTGAAATATGGGTGATTTAGATATTGATCTGGTCAAGCTTCAGGAAGATTACTCAATATTCACCCTCTTGTATTATATGGTATCTATAAAAAGAAAAATAGTTGTACCTTTGCTCAAAGTTTCAGAAATTTTCATCACAAGCACAAAGATATTGATAATCAATAGATTGCACCACAAATAAATGAAAAGGTTTTTAAGATATATACTGATTTATATTCCAATTTCCTTGATTCTACTATCTATAATTTGGGTAGTATTGCTCAAGTGGGTACCTGTCTATTATACACCCTTGATGGCTATAAGATCTATCGAATATCGCAACGATCCTGATTTTAAGAGTACAAAAAATTGGAAATCTCTGGATGAAATCTCAAACAAAATGGTCTATGCTGTTATAGCATCCGAAGATAACCGCTTTGAAGAGCATAATGGATTTGACTTCATAGAGATTAAGAATGCTATCAATGATAGCAAAAAGGGAAAGAGACTTCGTGGAGCAAGTACAATATCGCAGCAAACTGCAAAAAATGTCTTTCTATTCCCTGGTCGCTCCTGGATCAGGAAAGGTCTTGAATGCTATTTTACTCTCCTAATAGAGTGGATATGGGGCAAAGAGAGAATAATGGAGGTATATCTTAATGTAGCAGAAACAGGTAAGGGTCTGTATGGAGTGGAGGCGGCTGCTCAAAAATATTTCAAGAAAAGTGCATCAAAACTCAACTCCTATGAGTCCTCACTCATAGCAGCCTCTCTTCCAAACCCGCTGAAAAGAAATCCGGCAAAACCAACCAACTATATGATTAAAAGAGCTTCTCAGATACGTTCATTGATGAACAAAATAGCTCTTCCAGAGTGGAAATAACTTAATCCTCACTCTTTTTCGAATCACACTTATCACCGTATGGGCAATTTCCACAAGAGGAGTCACACTCTCCCCTTCTTCGCCACTTTATTATTCGGATGGTAGCGATTACAACTGCTGCGAGTATAATTAACAAAACTATAGCACTCTGAATATTCATAATCCTAAATCAACAAAGAACCTACTTGATATATCACAAAAGATACAACCCAGGCAATCGCGGTCTGTATCAAAACTAATCCGAAAGCACTCTTACCTCCAAGCTCTCTCTTGACAGATGATATAGCGGCAACACAAGGAGTATAAAGAAGTGTAAAGACAAGAAGAGAGAGTGCTGCAAGAGGTGTTAGGAATGTTGAAATTGCATCTACATCACCAATAAGGAGAGTCATTGTAGAAACAACACTCTCTTTTGCCATAAAACCGGTAATAAGTGCTGTTACAACTTGCCAGTTTCCGAAACCCAATGGGATGAATAATGGAGCAAGAACTCCTGCAAATCTTGCCAGAAGACTATTTTGTGAATCCTCAACTATATTGAATCTAAAATCAAATGTCTGTAAAAACCAGATAACAATAGTAGCTATAAAAATTACTGTAAATGCTCTTGTAATAAAATCTTTTGACTTATCCCATAGCAATCTTAGTACACTCTTCATCTTTGGGAGACGGTAGTTTGGCAACTCCATCACAAATGGCACCGGCTCACCTTTAAATAGAGTTTTTCGCATAATAAATGCTACCAATACACCTACCAGAATAGCAAACAAGTATAGCAAAATCATTACCAGAGCCACATTCTTAGAGAAGAAAGCGGCTGCAATAAAGGCATATATCGGTAGTTTTGCTGAACAACTCATAAATGGTGTCAAAAGTATTGTCATCTTTCTGTCTCTCTCAGATGGCAATGTTCTGCTTGCCATTATTGCAGGAACAGTACAGCCAAAACCTATCAACATAGGGACAATACTTCTACCCGAAAGACCTATTTTCCTTAAAACCTTATCCATTACAAAGGCAACACGTGCCATATAACCTGTATCCTCAAGAATTGCTAGGAAGAAAAATAGAAGAATAATATAGGGCAAAAAGCTTAAAACACTTCCAACACCGGCAAATATTCCATCTATGACAAGAGAGTGAACCACATCGTTAATTCCGAAATTATTTAATGCAGTACTAACAAGTGCCGTCAAACTCTCAACTCCCATCTCAACAAGGGAAATCAACCACTCTCCAAGAGGACCAAAAGTGGCAAAAAAGATAAATGCCATAATCGCTATGAAGAGAGGAATAGCACTAAATTTACCTGTCAAAACTTTGTCCAACTTGTAACTGAATTTGAACTCATTACTCAACAATGGTTTAATTACAGATTGTTCACAAACATTCATTATAAACCTATACCTCATATCAGCCATTGCCGATGCTCTATCCATAGAGCTCTCATTCTCCATCTGAACCACCAAGTGTTCAACCATCTCCTGCTCATTCTGATCTAAGTGCAATCTATCAATGAGCGACAGATCTCCCTCTGCTAACTTACTTGCAGCAAAACGTATTGGAGTAGATGTTTCATTTGCGTGATCCTCGATCAAGTGCATAATAGCGTGAACCGTTCTATGTATAGCGCCAAGATCTCCACTCGCCTCACAAAAATCTAATTTTGTTGGTCTCTCCTGATAATGTGCCACGTGTATCGCGTGACTTATAAGCTCCTCAATACCCTCATTATTTCTTGCTGAAATAGGCACCACAGGAACACCAAGCGCTCGTTCCAACTCATTGATTCTGATAGTTCCTCCATTATATGAAACTAAATCCATCATATTAAGCGCTACAACAATCGGAAGATTTAGTTCTATTAACTGCATAGTTAAATAGAGATTGCGCTCAATATTTGTAGCATCAATTATGTTGATGATTGCATTGGGTTTATTTGTCAATATAAACTCTCTGGTAATAATCTCTTCACTTGAATAAGGAGAGAGAGAATAGATGCCAGGCAAATCTGTAACGAGAGTATTTTTATACCCCCTGATAGCACCATCTTTTCTATCTACTGTAACTCCTGGAAAATTTCCCACTCGTTGGTTTGATCCGGTAAGTTGATTGAAGAGTGTAGTCTTACCTGAATTCTGATTTCCCACCAAAGCAAATGTGAGTGTTGTATTACTTGGCAGTGGACTTCCATCACCTTTCTTATGGTGAACTCCACCTTCTCCTAAACCAGGGTGGCTACTCTTCTTGCGATTTTTAACTCTGTTCCTTACCGATTTATGAACACTTTCATCAAGAGTTGCATCTTCCTGAATAGTTCTGACTTCAATATTTTCTGCATCATCACTACGCAATGTCAGCGAATAACCACGTATTAAGAACTCAAGTGGGTCACCCATAGGAGCTCTCTTTACCAAAGTGATTTTTGTATTTGGTATGATTCCCATATCCAAAAGATGTTGCTTTAGAGCAACCTCACCACCCACATTCACAATTACTGCAGATTCTCCTATATTTAACTCTTTCAGTGTCATAAATACCTCCAAAAATGTTTAACCTGTAAAGTTACGACATAAATCTAATTAATTCAATAGCACTATTAATAATTATTTACATATATTTGCCAGATATTATGGATTACAAAGAGTTAGAATATCTAGATAACTACGAGAATTCTCTTCTTGAGGAGTTAAAAAACATATCCCGTTCATTCGGGATGATGGATGAGAATCTTTTATCAAGCGAAGACATTGATTATAAATGGGAAGAGTTTGCCTCTGACTATATGGTCGAGGCAGTAAAATCTATCAATAAATTTCCTGAATTCACTATTGGCTGCGCCGCTTATGTCGGCTTTGCTGTTGCAAAATGGTGGGACTCAGATTGGGGTAAAGGTCACAATGCAAAATATGAGTCTCTACTTGGAGAGAGAGGATTCGACGATATGGATGACTTCATTATGCAAAAAATTCTTGGCTATGATTTAAAGAGTACTGAAGCCTCTATCCTATCCAATATAGCACTTGTTCTTGCTCAGGCATCGATGGATAGAATTAGAAAGGAACATATTGAAACTCAATCTGTTAAAGCTTTTTATATTCTTTCAAGGACATTAAAAGTTATGTTTAAGATTGGCGCATCAATTCAACTTAAAAGAATGGGATATAAGTACCAAAAAGTTAATTTTGCCAACAAATCTTAGATGCACATATTGAAATATTTGCACACTATTTGAATAACGAGAACTAAAACTGAAACCAGATGAAATCATATTATAAACTAATTAAAAATCTTAGAGAGAGTTATATTACAACTCTTGCTAAATTATTTGATTATTCGACATCAATATTTAGCAAGAACAGATATACCTCAATGGTAGATTCAGATTATGGATACACTTTTGGAGAATTCCGCAAAAAGTGTATCGAAATCTCCTCAATGCTAACACGCTATGGTATAGGAGCGGGAGATAAGGTTGCTATTTTATCTCAAAACCACCCAAACTGGTCTGTAGCCACATTCTCATTGATGGCTTTTGGTAGAGTATCAGTTCCTCTTTTACAGGATTTATCTGAAAATGAGGTTACAAATATTATTAATCACTCTGGATGTAAAGCAATTTTTGTCTCAAAAAGATTACTTCCAAAATTGACTCAGGAAATTATTGACAAACTAACATTAGTAATTGACATTGAGACTTTTGAATTTATAAAAAGAGATGACAATGCCTTTACAGGAACAGCTGTTATAAGAGAGCCATTACCTGATGATTTGGCAACAATTATCTACACATCCGGCACAACCGGTAGTGCAAAAGGTGTAATGTTGAGCCACAGGAACCTTGTCAGCAATATGATTTCCTGTTCACACGCTCACAAAACAACTGAAAAAGATCGCTGGTTATCTATACTTCCAATGGCACACGCATACGAATTCACAATGGGAGTTCTGCTTCCAATGTACACCGGTTCGTGTGTATATTATAACTCTAAACCACCGACACCATCTATTTTGATTAAGGCAATGAAGAGTGTAAGACCTACAGTAATGCTCTCAGTGCCAATGATTATTGAAAAAATTTATAAAAACAGTGTAGTGCCTACTATTAATGGTAGCCGCATATTGAGTTGGTTAAAAAAGAGATTCCCATCTATTCTATATTGGCTGGTAGGTATGAAGGTAAAGAAGACATTTGGTGGCAAAATCAAATTCTTTGGTATTGGAGGGGCAAAACTTAATCCAGATGTTGAAGTTTTCTTAAAAAAGGCCAAATTCCCATACGCCATCGGTTATGGTCTAACTGAGACTTCGCCTCTTATTTGTAATGCGAACACTAAACAGACTCATATCGGATCTACTGGATATGCCGCATATAACGTTGATTTAAAACTAATTAACATCAACCCTGAGACAGGCGAAGGAGAAATCGTTGCCAAAGGAGATAATGTAATGATTGGTTATTACAAAGATCCTCAACGCACCCGTGAGGTATTTACAGATGATGGCTACTTCAGAACAAATGACCTTGCGACTGTAGATAAGAAGGGTAGATATTACATTAAAGGCAGATTGAAAAATGTAATTATCGGACCATCTGGCGAAAATATCTATCCAGAAGAGATTGAAAAGGTTATCAATGATATTGATGGTGTTAATGAGTCAATCGTTCTAAAACGTGATGGACGCCTTATTGCTTTGGTTCAATTCAATGATAATGTTATTGACTGGAATCAAGATGGAGAGGATAAATTCTTTGAGAGTATTGAGGAGAAGAAAAAACTTGTTATGGACTATGTTAATAAAAAGGTTAGCAAATTCTCAAAAATTAACTCAGTTGAGGTGATGAAAGATCCATTCGAAAAGACTGCAACTCAAAAAATCAGAAGATACAAATATGAGAAGCAGGAGAATAATGGAGAGGCGATTGATAGCGAGAAAAAAAATGATAAAACAAAAGAGGATAAAGAGAAGGATAGTAAATAATAATTATTACATTTGTAGAATAGACACCTAAAAATCACTTAATCGATGAAAAGATTCATCTCTATTCTCATTATTTCTATTTTTACACTTACCTCATTTGCACAGGAGAGTGGCATTTCAAAACTTGAAATAGAGTTCAGAAGTGACTTTAGCCATAATTTCGGTTACTCTTCAAGTACAGGATTTGATGGAAAATATCTAAATTTTTCTCTTGATGGAAATATTACACCCAACATCTCCTATTCTCTTAAACAGAGACTAAACAAAAGCATCAGTCAAAGTAATCTATTTTCGGCAACTGACTGGGCTACAATCACATATACAACTAAAAAATGGCAATTATCGGCTGGAAAGCAGGTAGTTGCCATTGGTGGTTATGAATATGATGCTGCACCAATTGACCTATACTTCGCCTCAGAATTCTGGAACAACATTCCTTGTTACCAATTTGGAGTAAGTGCCTCCTATATTATTGGCGATAACGACTATGTTATGTTCCAGTTGTGCGAAAGTCCATTCAGCAATGACAACGACGCCCGTTTCGGCTACAATCTACTTTGGAAGGGAGATTATGATTGGTACCAGACATTCAGCTCATTGAACCTGTTTCAAACAGCCCCTAATTGTTATATCGGATATATCGCTATTGGAAACCTCTTCAAGTTTGGAAAATTTACAATATCTATCGACATAATGGAGAGAATTCAAAATGGTAGCATAGATGGCGAGAATATGTCATTTATGGGAGATATCAAGTATAAAGTTAATGATAAATTGACTCTACTTGTGAATGGTTCACACGACTTTAACAACAGCGAAAATGATAACGACTATTGTGTCTTGAAAGGTATAAATATCTCACGCCTAAGTGGAGGCCTTGAGTGGTTTCCTCTTAAGAATAACAATGTAAGAGTTCACGCACTTTTCAATCACAATTTTGGAGACAAAGAGGGTGTTATTGGCGTATTAACTCCAAAAACATCAACTATAAATTTAGGCATCACCTGGAAAGCTAACTTATTGAATATCAAAAAAAATAACATATCTCATATCTGACTTATATGAAATGTAGAAACCTAAAAAAGATGAATAAAAAAGTTCTAAGCGGAATCATTTGCTTAGTTATCATCGTTATCATATTTGTCCCTTTAGGATTGAAAATGGGCACATCAAATATGTTCAACACGTTGATGAACACTGCCCACGACCTTCTCCTCAACACAGTATTCTACCTCTTGGCTGTCTGCGTTTTAACAGGGGCATTGGGTAAAATTCTAATAGAATTTGGCGTTGTAGATCTGCTTGAAAAGATCTTACGTCCAATTATGAAACCTGTTTTCAATCTTCCTGGAGTTGCATCTTTGGGTGCAATCCTTACTTTCTTATCGGACAATCCTGCAATTATTGCACTTGCCAAGGATAAACAGTTCAGTGCATATTTCAAAAAATACCAATATATCTCCTTAACAAACTTCGGAACATCATTTGGAATGGGACTTCTTGTCATCGTCTTTATGATGGGACAAGGATATTATGCTGAGCCACTTATTGGTTTTATAGGAGCAATTATTGGTTGTATAATTTCTACAAGACTAATGCAATTTTTAGTAATCAAGGATTACCCTCGCTTTAAAGAGGAAAATGCACTTGATCAATCAGAAAATATCAAATTAGAGAGTGCTGAAGATAATCAAGAAGCCAAAGATAATAGCTCTCGAAAATCTCTATTTCAAAGGATATTGGACTCTCTTCTTGATGGTGGTAAAGATGGAGTAGAAGTTGGTATGTCAGTTATTCCAGGAGTTCTTATAATCTCTACTTTCATTATGATTTTAACCTTTGGCCCGTCGGCAAATGGTTACACAGGGGCTGCTTATGAAGGTGTTGGAGTTCTACCTTGGATTGGAGACAAACTTAGTTGGTTTTTCAACTTCCTATTTGGATTTAATGATCCACACTTGATTGCATTCCCTATCACTGCATTGGGAGCAGTTGGTGCCGCTTTGGGTTTAATTCCAAACTTTGCAGCACATGGTTGGCTTGATGCAAATGCTATCGCGGTATTTACTGCAATCGGTATGTGCTGGAGTGGCTTCCTTAGTACGCACACAGCAATGCTTGACACATTAAAATATCGCTCACTTACATCGAAGGCAATTATTTCTCACACTATTGGTGGTGTTTTTGCAGCCATCGCAGCGCATTTTGGTTATATGCTTTTTGCTCTTTTCCTATAAAGAAACCTTTTATTAACAAATTATGGGCAATATAATACTAAAGTCGCTTATAATCGTTCTAACTTCCTTTGCAATCTCCTGCTCACCGAAAGAGAGCAATGACACATTGATCATAAAAGAGATCGCAACAGATTCCACTCTTAGCGCAAAAGATATTGACTCGCTTTTTGCCATAAATGCAATTACATACCAATCTATTGATAAGGATAATTGGAATGTAAATGGCGGTTATAACCCTGATGTTAAATTTGCACTTGCACATAGCAACAATTATCTTCTTCTGCAATATTATGTCATCGAGAATGATATCAGAGCAACCTTTGGGGAGGATTTCAAAAGTCGTACATATTTGGACTCCTGCGTTGAGTTCTTCTGGAAATCACACGCCGATAGTATATCCTATTACAACCTTGAAATGAACTGTATAGGATATGGACTCTTTGCGAAAGGAGATAAAATTGTAAAAAGAAACAATATTGAGAGAGAAATACACGAAGATATCGAGAGATATTCAACTCTTGGTAGTGATCCATTTGGGACAAAAAGTTGTGAGGAGAATGGGAATGAGCCCTATCAATGGAAGTTATCTCTCCTAATTCCGGCAACTTCCCTATTTCCATCTGAAGAGAACCCGGTCATAAAAGGGCGTACAATCCTAGCAAATTTTTATAAATGTGGTAGTGAAATGCCTCAATCTCACTATCTCTCTTGGAAACCGATTCAGAGTGAAAGACCGAACTTTCACCAACCTCAATTTTTTGGCGAAATATTATTCGAATAGGTTGATTTACAATTATTTATAGAAATTTTTACGAAAGGCAGCATAATTTTTGTTGCCTTTTATTATGATATTCCACCAACCAATCACCAAGCCACTACCATATCCAATAAGCTGAATAAAGGATGTAGCAATAGATAATAGAGCAACCTTTACTCCCCTTCCCTGCCTTAAAGCATCTAAGAATATTATTACTGAGAATAGAATTAACGGAGAGATTGCTATTAGAGAGAAAATAGGATTAATAAAGAGAGCCACTAATGCAATCAATATCAAAAAGAGAGAGCCAAGGAAAAATGCAGTTGGCAAAAGATGTACTAGTTTAAGAGTACCCTTATGCCTGATTGAGAGGTGAATTCTGGCTATACCGGAATTAAAAACCTGCTTGAAGAAGGTTCTGAAAGTATTTCTACGTTTGTGATATACCCAGGCATCTTGAAAAAATGCAGTTGAATAATTACCTTCTGCCACCCTATAACTAAAATCTACATCTTCTCCGAAACGCATATTTGAAAACCCACCTATCTCATTGAATATCAATCTCTTAATACCCATATTAAAACTGCGTGGATAAAACTTGTCTGCGCTCTTTTTATTACCTCTGATCCCTCCTGTTGTAATAATGGAAGTCATTGAATAATCAATTGCCTTTTGAAGTGGAGTGAAATTGGGGTGGGATCTGTCAGCTCCTCCAAATAGATCAACAGGATTCTCTTTCAATGATTTTGTAATTGCCTCAAAATAGCCCTCAGGCAGAATAGCATCCGAGTCAAGGAAGATAAGATACTCTTTATCACTCTCCTTTGCCCCAAAATTTCTAGCAAGTGCCGGACCGCCATTCTCCTTATAGAGGTACTTAATTGGAAATATACCACTCTTATATCTCTCTACCACTTCGAGAGAGCTTTCTGAAGAGCCATCTTCCACAATAATTACCTCAAAATCAGTTGATTTTTGTTTGGTGAGACTATCAAGCAACTCATCAACCTCATTAGGACGATTATAAACAGGTATTATTACACTAAACATTGTTATCTATTTCTCTATTACAAAGATAGTTAAATTGTCTAGCCCTTTGATATTTTTTGAGATTATTTGTATTTTTGAGGACATTTAAAACTCACTTAAACTGATTTAATTATTAATTATTATATTATGAAAAAACAGACAATTTTTCTTGCATTCCTTGCTCTTGCAGCACTTGTTTCTTGCAGTAAAGAGCCCAAAGTTGAAAATGTTATCTACTTAATTGGTGATGGTATGGGATTGGGTTCCATTTCATCTCTTGTTCTATCTGAAGATGGTGCTACTGGATTTGAGATGGGAGACCCTGTAATTGGTTTTTCAGAGACTTGCTCTGCAAATAACTATGTAACTGATTCTCCTGCAGGAGGTACAGCATTAGCAACTGGCACAAGAACAAAAAATGGATATCTTGGAGTCGATCCTGATGGCAATCAACTCAAAAGTATTATGAAAGATGCTCAAGAGATGGGTATGAAGAGTGCAATAGTAGTAAACACTGTCCTAACAGAAGCTACTCCTGCATCATTCTACGGAGGAGTTCTAAGTCGTTCTCAAGGATATGATCTTGCAAAACAATTTACAACCAGCGGTGTTGATGTAGCTATTGGCTCGGGATTAAGTGTATTTATCAATCGTCCCGACTCTGTTGATTTAACAGAGACACTTATCAATGATGGTTATGATGTATATCTTGACTGGAGAAGTGTTGTTAATACAACTTCAGACAAGTTTGTAGGCATCCTTCCTATGGGAGATGTTCATCGCAGAAATGAATCTACAAACACCACTGCAGGTGCAGCTGATGGTGCAGAGGTTTGTCTTGCAGCTAAATTGGCTGCCTCTGCTCAAGAAGAGAACATCAAAGAGGGATATCTTTCAGAACCAGACCAATATCTTTGCAAAGCAACTGCTAAGGCAATTGAAACATTGGAGAGAATTTCAGACAAGGGTTTCTTCTTGATGATCGAGAGTGCAATCATTGATGGTTATGGACATAACAATGATTCAGTTGGTATGATTGAAGAGATGAAAGAGTTTGACCAAACTCTAAAATTGCTTGTAGAGTATGTTAATGCAAATCCAAATACACTTCTTGTAGTTGTTGCAGATCACGAAACAGGTGGAGCAAATGTTACTTATAAGAGTTATGAAGTAGGTGGCACATCTCCAGTTGTATTGTCATTCAGCACAAAAGGGCATACAGGAACACTCGTTCCAATTTTTGCTTATGGTGCCGGATCTGACAATTTCTCAGGAATTATGAAGAATACAGATGTTGCTGTTAAACTTAGAACACTTATTACAGAATAATTTATGATTGTTAAGAACTCTATAAAAGAGATTATTGATATTTCTAAAGAGCTGAGAATCATTGGTTTGATGTCTGGAACTTCTTTGGATGGGCTTGACATTTGCTACGTCTCTTTCCGATTTGACAAAGATGGCAACAATGGAAAAGGAAAGTGGCACTACCACATTATTAAAGCTGAGGATGAAAGTTTCTCTCAAGAGATGAAAGAACGTCTCTACAATGCTCAAAATCTGAATGCGTTGGAGTACGCAAAACTCCATTCAGATTATGGTATCTATTTAGGAGAGAGAGTTAAAAGTTTCATAGAGAGAAATGGAGCAAAACCTCACTATGTTGCCTCTCACGGACAGACTGTTTTCCATCAGCCAGCCATTAGGTTCACATCTCAAATTGGTTCTGGAGCTGGAATTGCAGCTGAAAGTGGTATTGATTGTATCTGCGATTTCAGAACTACTGACGTAGCTCTGTATGGACAGGGTGCGCCTCTGGTTCCTATTGGAGATAGAAATCTTTTCTCAGATTTTGATTATTGCCTGAATATGGGAGGATTCTCAAATATATCTTCAGAAAGCATTGATAATGAAGGAGTTCCGACACGCATAGCATATGATATTTCTCCTGTCAACTATGTTCTTAACCACTATACTCGCAAGGTGGGATTGGAATATGATAAAGATGGAGAGTTGGCTCGCAATGGCACAATTTGTAAAGAGTTGCTTGAACGATTGAACTCATTGGAATTCTACTCTATGAGTGGACCTAAATCGCTCGGAAGAGAGTGGGTTGAAGAGGAGGTATTTCCACTGATTGACTCTTTTCAACTAACACTTAATGACACTCTGGCAACATTTTGCGAACATATTGCCATTGAAATTTCCCGCCATATAAAAGGCGGAAAAGTATTGCTTACAGGAGGTGGTGCATTGAATGTTTACCTTGTAGAAAGAATGCAATATGCAGCTCCACAATGTAGTTACTTTGTTCCAGATAAAGAGACCATAACATTTAAAGAGGCACTTATTTTCGCCTTTCTTGGAGCTCTTTATGTCGCTGATATGCCGAATTGTATGAGTTCTGTAACCGGTGCAAAATATAACTGTATTGGTGGAGCACTCTACAAATCAGGCGGAGTTAAATAGTTATTTATTAAAATTTACCCAAATGAAGATTTTAACAAAAATTTCACTACTATGTCTGCTTATCATAGTTTCTTCTTGTGGGCAAGAAGTTGAAAATCAACCTTCTAATGAGACTAATCAAGTTATTGAAACTATAATGGCACGTCGCAGTATCAGGGCATACAAACCTGAAGCTGTAGATCGCGAGACAATGAAAACAATTCTTGAGTGCGGTATCAATGCACCAAACGGACAAAACAAACAATCTTGGGAGGTTAGAGTTATTGATGAACCTGCAAAGATTGACAAACTTGTAGAGGCAATGTGTTCTGGGGATGATAATCTTGACCCAGCAAATGTTAAAAGTATTTTCAGAGGAGCTCCTACTTTGACTATCATTGCTAAAGATCCTGGTTACAGATTCTCTCATATTGATTGCGGATTGCTCATTGAAAATATGGTTCTTTCTGCGTGGTCATTGGGAGTTGGATCAATCTGCCTTGGTATGCCTGTAGAACTCCTTAAAAAGGAGGCAGCACAAGAAATCCTTCAATTCAGCGAAGGATACGAAATTGTCCTTTGTGTAGGTTTCGGTTATGCTGATGAGTCTCCTGCAGCCAAACCAAGAGATATGGGCAAAGTTAAGTTCTTGTAATTTTCGTCATGCCCGCTGCTCCGCAGCTGGGGGTCGCTGGGTTCGAGTCTGATTCTTTTATGTAGATACACAAAAAAAGCCCTCCGTTTGGAAGGCTTTTGCGGTGCGGACGGGACTCGAACTCGCGGCGCTTCGCACCGCGAGTATTCCCGCGAAGCTTTTTATTATTACGCTGCTCCGCAGCTGGGGTCGCTGGGTTCGAGTCTGATTCTTTTATGTAGATACACAAAAAAAGCCCTCCGTTTGGAAGGCTTTTGCGGTGCGGACGGGACTCGAACCCGCGACCCCCGGCGTGACAGGCCGGTATTCTAACCAGCTGAACTACCGCACCAAGACTGGTTATTTCCCGTTTGGGATTGCAAATATAGATATAATTTTTATATGTGCAAAAAAACTTTACTATTTTTTAATATTTTTTTGAGCAAAAATATCAGCCCCTGAAATATGAGAAGTGGACATTTCCATATTTTTTCTCCTTCACAAAACGAGGATCCTCTGTAAAGCTGTAAGTATCAGGATGTTCCAAAATTAGATAACCTCCCTCCTTTACTAACTCCTTATTAAAAACCTTAGTAGGAATATTTTCCAACCCATCTATATCATAAGGAGGATCAGCAAAGATTATGTCAAACTTAACCTTACAAATCTCAAGAAAGTCAAAAACATTATGGTGAACCACCTGCATATTCTTGAGTTTAAAATCAGAAGCACACCTTTTAATAAAGTTACAATGAAATGGATTCATCTCCACTGATATAACCTTTTGCACTCCCCTTGAGGCAAATTCATAGGAGATGCTTCCTGTACCTGAGAAAAGGTCCAAAACTTCAAGCTCTTCAAAATCAAACTCATTGATAAGGGTATTAAATAGCCCCTCTTTGGCAAAATCAGTAGTCGGTCTTGCCTTGTATCCATTAGGAGGCAGAATCATCTTGCCTCGAAGATCTCCACCAATTATTCTCATTTTGAATTATATAAGACTGAAATATTTTCAACTCCACGGAAATATCTCAACAAATTCTCAATCTCCTCAAAATCCAACCTCTCTCTAAAATAGATAGTCGACATTTCAGGATTAAATTGAAACTCCTTGATTGTAGCAAAGATAAAATATTGCGCAGTTATAAACTCCTTGGCTGGAAAGCTATTACAAAAGAGCAACTTATCTGCCTCCGCAATAGCGATGTGGACATAACCACCCGAGTAACTGACTACAATTTTATTATACTCCTTAACCATCGGTAATACTTGCAATAAATCTGATACTGCAGGAGTATATGATGGATCCTCATCTGAGGATAGAGCAAAAATAAGAACTGCCTGATAATGAGGCAGTTCTACATATTTTATTCTATCTGAACTCTCTAAAGTAAAAAGCTCGGATAGTATTTCACGCGCTTTATCTTGACGGAAATAGTTAGATGGTACTAATGTGTATCTCTCCACTATTCCCAGTTACCTGCGTTGTTATTAGGGTTATCAATACTACCAACCATCAAACCTGAGTAACGACCTTGATCTTCTCTCTCTGCATTTAGGTTGATAATCAATTGTTCATCCATACCTTGAAGCAAACCAACGAATGGTTGTTTTACACCGTTAACTGCTTCTGGGCGAACGCCGTAAGGAACTTTTGCTTCAAACAATGGAACAGGAATACCTGATACTTGTTTGACAACTGTATTGATCTCAATTGGCATTTTGTTAGTAAATGGAACATAACGCAATGAATCAAGTACAAGGTCTGGTCTATCTTTGAACAAAGTATCCTTCACTGGAACTTTTATCTCTTCACGTTTAACTTGTTTACGAGCCACTGCCAAAGAGTCGTCCATAGAACCGATTTGTTTTACGATAGTCAATTCACCTGTATTGTAGAATTGAATCAATGAATCAACTGAAGAAGAAAATCTGTTGTTTACTGATTTAAAAGCAACTTGCAAAGTACGGATGTCAGTTAATCTTTGAATAGCAACTTGCTCTCTTTGAGCTTTCTCATCATTAAAGTTAACTGGTTTCATGATGCTTGTATAAATCAAATACACCAAGAATATCGCACATAGCGGAAGGATAACAATTGTAAATAGTTTTTTCATATTGATTATAATTTATTATTTTCTTAACGCATCAAAGAAATTTATCCACAAATGTAAAAATAATATTTAGTCCTTGCAATATTTTTTAATTTTGCAACGCAAAAAGTTAATGAAATGTGGAATAAGAGTATTAATTTATTGAATGAGATGATAACTAAGGGGGATAAAATCGCTCTGATAGGTCATTTCAACCCCGATGGAGACTCTGTTGGTTCAACTACAGGTTTTTACAATTTTTTACAGCAATTTTCAAAAGATTCTACAATTATATATCCTAGTGGAGTACCTCAATTTCTAAAATTTCTCTTACCAGAACAAAATGTATTGGAATATCCACAGGATAATGAGAAAATTGTCAATTGTATCAATGATTCCGACTTGATTGTTTGCCTCGACTTCAATGCCTTCTCACGCACAGAAAACCTGAAACATCTGCTTGCTGAGAGCAAGGCAAAAAAGGTTCTAATTGATCACCACATTAATCCTGATATTAACTCTTTCAATCTAGTATTTTCTGACACTGAAGTATCATCTACCTGCGAATTGCTTTACAAAATTCTGACATCTATGCCGCAAATCGGAGGTGATGCAGATAAATTATCATTCGCCACAGGACAATCTCTCTATGTTGGAATGATGACTGATACGAATAACTACTCCAATTCTGTCTTCCCATTTACCTTGGAAATGGCCTCTCAACTGCTCTCTAAAGGTGTAGATAAAGATGCTATTCAAAACAAAGTATTTGGGGCTTATAGTGTTGATAGAATGAGACTTATGGGATATTTACTATATGAGAATATGGTTTATCTTCCTGAGTATAATGCTGCATTTATGACTCTATCATTAGAGGATCAGAAAAGGTTCAATTATCAAAAGGGAGATAACGAGGGATTTGTAAATTTAGCACTCTCAATCAAGGGGGTTACAATTTCTGCCTTCTTTACAGAATCAGAGGAATTTATCAGAGTTTCATTACGTTCCAAAGGAGATATTTCAGTAAATATTTTTTCTGGAGCTTTCTTTAACGGAGGTGGTCACAAAAATGCTGCTGGAGGAAAGCTCTTTATACCATTTAATGAGGTCCCTGACTACTTCAAAAATGCCATTAAGGAGTTTAAAAAAGATAATTAGGCACAACATTTGAATAATTCAATCCAGATATGAAATTAATGAAATTTGCCATACTCAGTTTTATATTTATCCTTGTCAGCTGTACCGATAAGGAGATAGAATTGAAGTATATAGCACAAGAGGAACAAATTGAGAATTACATAACTTCAAAATTTGACACCTTAACACCTATCACCAGGAATAATGGTTCAAATAGAATTACTATAGCTCAGTCAAAAGAGGTTCTTGACACTGTTACAGGAGTAATTCCTACTGTAAATGTCTTGGAAAGAGGCGACTCTATAAAGTTCAGTTATGCAGGTTATATTTTCAATGGAGGTCCACAAACCCTGTTTTACACAAACAATCCAGAGATATCAAAACTTTATGGTGATACCATTCCGAAATCTCTTCACTATGGTTTTGATGATCTGATTATTGGCTTGGAATATGGGTTAGAGGGCATTAAAGATGGAGAAGAGGCAATTATTGTTTTTAGTGGAAAATATGGCTACCAAAATGAGCCAATGTATTCAGTTCCTGCGGCATCTCCACTTTTATTCCATATTTGGGTAAGAGATATTAAAAAGAATAAATAAAAATCTATATCTTTGCAAGATATGAAAAAGAGAACTTATAAATTAACACTGATTTCAGCAGCAATCCTACTTGTTTTGGCTTCTTGTGCTGAACACATATATGAATCAATCTACGATACTCAGCAGAGAATTCTTGATGCCTGGGTGGATCACAACTACGGCGAAGATCTACAACCTACTGAGTCAGGTATGTACTATTTGAATAGAGAGAGCTCTCCAAATGGCAGACCGGTAGTTGACTCTGTTTATGTTTTCGTAAAATATTCTGTAAAGTACTTGGATGGAGTATATAAGGATTCGAATATCGAAGAGATTGCTAAACAATTGGGCACATACAGTCCTACAAACTATTACACTCACGATATCTGGTTAGTTAATGATCATACCCTTACAGAGGGTCTCTATGAGGTATTAACCAGTATGAAGACTGGAGAAAAGGTAACTGTTGCTATCCCACCATCACTTCTTTTCAGCGAAACTATTTCATATTATTCTATGTTCTATTACACAACAGAAGGAAATGATAGTGAAAAGGTTAGCGTTATTTATGAGTTGGAGGTTCTTGATTTTGTTCCTAACATAAACGAATATCAACTTAAGCAACTAAGAGAGTTCAGAGATCAAAACTATCCTGGATTGGAATCTTCTGAAACAGGTTTCTTCTTCAAAAAGACAAAATCTGTATCATTTGAAGAGGCTGCAGATTCAATTGCTGACGAAGAGAGTCTAAAAATCTTCTACACAGGAAGATTGCTTGATGGATTTGTATTTGACTCAAACATTAAAGATACTGCAAAAAAATATCGCTTCTATTCTCCTTCTAACGGTTATAATGCTCTTGAAGTCAAATACAAGGATAGTCTAAGTCTAATGATTGAGAACAATGAACTTGTGGAGGGATTTACAAGAGCTGTTCACCAAATGCAATATGGAGAGGAGGCAATCGTATTCTTCTACTCAAATTTGGGTTATGGTGAGAGAGGTAGTGGCACTATTCCAAGTTATACTCCACTATTCTTTGAATTGAGAGCTGAAGAAGAGGAAGAAAACTAATTAGTATGAGCAATACTGCAAAAAAAACATTCAAGTATTGGCAAATGAGAACTATCATTGCCACAATGATAGGATATGCCCTCTTCTATTTTGTTAGAAAGAACTTCTCTTTTGCAATCCCAGGATTGACAGCTGAGTATGGTATAAGCAAGACAAGCTTCGGTATAATAATGACCGCAGTTGGTCTTGTTTATGGTTTTTCAAGATTTCTTAATGGATTTTTTGCTGATAGGTTAAATGCAAGATTTTATATGGCCATTGGCTTGGCATTATGTGCTTTAGCGAATTTTGCATTTGGATTTGGCGTAGATATAAGTTTTTGGATTACAGGTGTTAATGACCCTGTTATGATTGCCAATACACTTATTTTGCTATTTGGTATTCTATTGATTGCCAATAACTTTTTCCAGGGTTCCGGATTCCCTCCTTGTGCAAGATTATTAACACACTGGATTCCTCCTCAAGAACTTGCTACAAAGATGTCTATTTGGAATACATCACACTCAATAGGTGCAAGTTTGGTTGCTATTTTGTGTGGTTACATTATGGGACACTTGGGTATGAATCTGAGCAATGACCCTGAAATTATTGCCAGGATTGCTCAAAACCTTGGTAGGGATATCTCCGATCCAGCAGTAATTGATGCTGCATCTCATTTTGGAGCGTGGAAGTGGTGCTTCTGGATACCTGCAGCATTAGCAGCAGCTGGTTCTGTTTTCCTCTTTATAACATTGAGAGACACCCCTACTTCAGTAGGTCTGCCTGAACTTCCAAACACGGAAAGCAAAAATGATGGCGAATCTAAAAGCGATGAATATAAACGCCTGCTTAAAGAGAAAGTATTTGGTAATAAACTAATTTGGATATTAGGAATTGCTAACTTCTTCGTTTATGTAGTAAGATTCTCCATATTGGACTGGGGTCCAACATTCCTTAAAGAGGCAAGAGGACTATCTCTTGTAAATGCAGGATGGACTGTTGCTGTATTTGAAATTTTCGGTATTATCGGAATGTTAGTTGCAGGTTGGGCCACAGATAAACTATTTGCTGGTAAAGCTCATAGAACTTGTGTATTCTGTATGGTAGGTACAGCACTGTTTATGACAATATTCTGGTTATTGCCACCGACTGCTCCATTTATAGTTATTATCTGTACACTTGCTATGGCGGGATTCTTTATCTATGGTCCTCAAGCTCTTATCGGTATTGCTGCTGCAAATCAAGCTACAAAAAAAGCAGCTGCTACTGCAAATGGTTTGACTGGAATCTTTGGATATTTGAGTGTAGCTGTATCAGGTCTTGGTGTCGGAATGTTAGTTGACTTCTTCAGCCGCACCAATCCAGCAAGTGCCTGGGACTATGTCTTCGTGGGAATGATAGGCGTTGCTGTTATAGGAGCTATAATCTTCCTTCTTATGTGGAATGCAGGAAGAGATGGTTACCAATCAGAGACAGAAAAAGCATAACAATTTGTAATTCAACATATTACAATGGATAAAGCAATCCAAACAATATCAAATAAAGGGTATTTCTCACCTCTTGAAGATGAGAAACTAATATCTCAATTAAAAGATATTAAACACGTTGCTCTTGATATGGATGGGACAATATATATGGGAACCACAATTTTCCCATATACTATACCTTTCCTAAAAAAATTGGATGAGTTATCCATTTCATACTCCTTTTTGACCAATAATCCATCTAAAAATATAAATGATTATATAAGCAAACTTGCTAAAATGGGTATCTCGATCACAAGATCTGAAATTTACACTACAACATTAGCAACTATTGATTATATAAAGTGCCACTATCCAGATGCAAAAAGGTTGTTTTTATTGGGTACAGAGAGTATGATTGAAGAGTTTGAATCTGCTGGTTATATCTCTACAGAGGATTCTCCTGACGATATTCCAGACATAATTATTGCATCATTTGACCTTTCTCTTCAATACAATAGATTATGTAGAGCTGCCTGGTGGATTTCTCAAGATATACCATATATTGCAACAAATCCAGATAGAGTTTGTCCTACAAATGAGAGAACAATTTTAGTGGATTGTGGCTCAATATGTGCCTCTCTAACCCACGCAACAGGACGTCAACCAGATATTGTTCTTGGCAAACCCGATCCAAATATGCTTTCAGGCATAATGAGAAGAGCATCTTTAGAGCCACATCAAATTGCAATGGTAGGAGACAGATTATACACGGATATAGCAATGGCCGATAACGCAGGTGCATTTGGAGTATTGGTTCTCTCTGGTGAAACAACCATTGATGTTGCACTTTCTGAGACTAAAAAACCCCCATTGATTGCTCAATCAATAGAGGTCTTAGGTAATCTTCTTGAAGAATCAAGAGGTTAAATCTTATAATAACTTTTTATATACTCAATTATAAATTTTGCCGTTCCCTCTAAGCCAAGACGGGATGAATTCACGCATAAGTCATAGCTTGATGAGTCTCCCCATTGCTTAAAGGTATAATAGTTATAGTAAGCTGTTCTCTTCTTCTCACTCTGAGAGATATGACTTTGGGCACTATCCTCGGTGATACCTAATCTTTCTGCCACACGTTTAACTCTATCTTCAATATCAGCTGTAATGAAGATTGAAATTGTAGCAGGATCTTCACGAAGGATATAATCTGCGCATCTGCCCACAAAGATTGCTGAGCCATCCTCAGCTATAGATCTGATTGCATCACTCTGAATGGCAAAAAGATCTTCATTATCCATATAATTCTTAACCTTAGAGTTGAAGCCAACTGATTGGGAATTGGAACTCCTGCCTAGGAAACTTGCAAAGAGAGAACTATTCTTCTTCTCATCCATCTTGTCAAAGAGTTCGCTTTTATATCCTGACTTTTCTGCAGCATAAGAGATAATCTCCTTATCATAGAGCGGAATATTTAACTCCTCTGAAAGAAGTTTTGCAATCTGAATGGCTCCACTACCTACTTGACGGCCAATACATAATAATATTTTCTTTTCCATATTAATTTCCCTCCGTAATAACTCTCTGCTTTCTAATCTCTTCGTTAAATTGCTTTAAAAGAGTACGCAACATAAAGATAGTAACAATTGTTGAAATAATATCCGAAATTGGAAGACTTAACCAAACACCTTTAACACCGATCAATCTTGGTAAAATTATCAAACAAGGTGCAAGGAACAGTAATTGACGCGATAATGATAGGAAAATGGCCTTTTTTGCCATACCTAAACTTTGGAAGAAATTTGATGTAACTATCTGGAAACCAACAATTGGGAAGGCCAAGAATACCACTCTTGCTCCCTTAGAAGAGAGATCTATCAATTGTGGATCTGAAGTAAATATTTTTACCATCAATTCTGGGAAAATCATCGCAACCAAAAAACCTGCTGTCATTACAATTGTAGCACATATTATGGTGAGTCTCAACACTTTAATAACTCTATCATACAATTGTGCTCCATAATTATAACCAGCAATAGGTTGCATACCCTGTGTAAATCCCATCACAACCATCACGAATAGGAATGATAATCTGTTGATTATTCCATATGCTCCAATCGAAAGGTCTCCACCACCTGCCATCTCCATATCGCCATAAGTTTGTAGCCCTTTATTGATAAGAATCACTATAAAGCAAGATGCAACATTCATCAAGAATGGAGCCATACCTATTGATAGGGACCTATATGCAATTTTGGAATCAAACTTCATCATATCCTTTGAGAAGTGAAGAAATTCCTCCTTATTACTAAATATCTTAATCTGCCAGATTAGTGAAACTAACTGCGAAATAACAGTAGCGATAGCAGCACCTCTAATTCCCATATCTAATACAAAAATGAAAATCGGGTCGAGTATAGTGTTGAGAGCTACTGTCAATATTGTTGCATACATTGCCTTTCTTGGGTGTCCTGCTGCTCTTAGAACAGCATTCAATCCAAAATAGAGGTGAGTAATTATATTTCCTATCAACACCACCTGCATATACTCTCTGGCATAAGGAATTGTCGCCTCACTTGCTCCAAAGAAGTATAGAATTGGATCAAGAAATAGCAGAGAGACTGCCATAAATAGTAAACCTATGACACAGTTCATAATAATCACATTTCCCAACACCCTGCGCGCCACCGAATAGTTACGCTGACCTAAAAGAACAGAGATAAGTGTTGATGCTCCAACACCCACAAGCGTTCCGAAAGCAGTTGATAAGTTCATTAAGGGAAATGTTACAGCAAGCCCAGAGATTGCCATAGGCCCAACACCTTGCCCAATATAGGCACTATCAATCATATTGTAGAGCGAAGAGGCTGTCATTGCAATAATTGCAGGGACCGCATATTGTTTTAGAAGTTTTGGAATGCTCTCGGTTCCCAAACTAGTAGGAATAGTACCTGATTGTTTCATATTTATTGGTTGTAGAAAAGTGGGTGCAAAAATAGTACTTTTTCTTTATGGTTATAAAATTTATGATTATAAAAAAAGTGCCTACATCAAGATGTAAGCACCTTGTATAAAGGTCATAATTTTCTATTCTTATTCATTTTTAGCTCTATCGTGAGCGTGTACAGCGTGAATAACTCTTCCCATATGCGTCATTCCTTCAATTGCAGCAATTGCTGCTTCAGCCTGCTCTAAAGTTTCCATCTCGACAAAACCATAACCTTTCGATCTTTTTGCCTCTTGATCGACAATAATTCGCGCAGAAAGCACATTCCCGTAGGGAGAACATAGCGCGACAATATGTTCTCTTCTGGCTCTATAATTCAAGCCATAAATAAAAATAGTCATAATTAATCAATTAGGTAAAGCTCAACAAAGATACAAATTAATTTATATTAATCCCACCTATTGTCTCAATAAATTTATTTAGGAGCATTATTAAATGTTCTAAAAGACTCAGAATGTATTCTTTCCTAGGTATTATCTCTGAAGCAATTACAACAATAGGCAAAATATTCAGCAATAGAGTTACAAATGGAATTGAGACAATATTTGATACCAAAAAGAGTGGAGAAAGAGTCCCAAACTCAAAATAAGTGATAGGAAATGTAGCTATCTGGCAAGAAATAGAAAGTGCAACTATTTCCCAAACTCTCTTTAAAAATCTACTCTTAGAGGTGAACAAAATGTTCAATTTGGGAAAAATGTAGAAAATCGATAAAACTGCAAGATATGACAACTGAAACCCCTTATCAAATAGTGAATGTGGATTTATCAGTAATATCAAAAGGGCCGAAAATGAAAGCGTAATTACTCTATTCTTTCTGTTTGTAAAATAGTTTGAGACTTCATAGAATGAAATCATAATAACAGCTCTGGAGATTGATGGGGAGAAACCTGCAATGGCTGCGTAGAATATCAGCAGCAGTATGACAATCAAACTTTTGATAATTTTTGAACCTCTACTATTTCCTAAAAATAGCATTAAAGCCAAAATCAATTTGTAAATAATTGCAACGTGCAACCCAGAGAGAGCTAAAAGATGATAAACTCCACTCACTCTATAACTCTCTTTTAAGTTTGAATCAAGCGAATCACGATCCCCTATCAGAATCGACTTGACAATTGCTGAGCTCTCTCGATTTTTGAATAGCCTATCAATATGTTGCGATATCAATCTCTTCAATCTTAAAAAAAATATTGGAAGAGAGACTCTTCCTGATCTTTCTACATCAATCTTATCTGGAGGAAGATATGCCCAGGTAAATATCGATTGTGCTGCCATATAACTCTTATAATCGAACTCATTTGTAAAGGATTCTATCTCTTTTGGCTGGGCAGAGAAAATTACTCTGTCGCCTGGCATCAGGTGAGATATTTCATAACCATTTCCACTCAACCCAAATTCTGAGTAGAGCATCATCCTCTCTTTTGCAACATTTAATTCTATCTTTGCTCCCCCTCTCTGTGACGATGTAACTCTCCTTACAACTCCATCAATCTCGAGATATTGATTTACAATCGAAGATTTGGAAACACTAATTTCAGAATAGAGATGACTATATATGTATCCATTTGATAATGAACACATTACAATCAACAAAAGATAAAGCTCAAACTTTATTTTACTATAAATGACAAGAATTAAGAGTGATATCAAGAAGAGGACAATAGCCAATAATAGAGTATTTGGGAAAAAATCATAGAGCAAAATTCCCACAATAAATGACATAACAAAAAGAGCAAAAAATCCATCCTTACACATAATCTCCAACACTTTTGCGCAAGTTAATAATTTTTTTGGTAACGCTGTTGGTTTTGATTAACTTTGTAGATTAAGTTTGATAAATGTCTAACATATAACAATTATTGCATAATGATTATTTTAGTACTCAATTGCGGCAGCTCTTCACTTAAATATCAGGTTCTTGATATGAAGAGCGACAATGAATTTTCGCTTCTTGCAAAAGGCCTTGTTGAACGCATCGGAATGGAGGTTGGAGCTATTGTTCACAAAGTTCCGGGAAAAGAGAATTATAAAGTGGAACGTCCTATTGCTAATCACACTGAGGGTGTTCAATCTGTATTAAACATTTTAACAGATCCTGATTTGGGTGTACTAAAATCTCTATCTGAAATAGATGCTGTAGGTCATAGACTTGTACACGGTGGCGAGACCTTTTCTGGCAGTGTTCTAATTGATGATTTGGTGATTGAGAAAGTTAAAGAGTGCAGCGACCTTGCACCTCTTCACAATCCTGCAAATCTTCTTGGTGTATATGCTGTAACCGAGTTAATGCCAAACACTCCTCAAGTTGGAGTATTTGATACAGCATTCCATCAGACTATGCCAAGTTATGCTTATATGTATGCTATTCCTTACGAATATTACGATAAATATAAAATCCGCCGTTATGGTTTCCACGGCACAAGCCACAGATTTGTTTCAAAGAGAGCTTGTGAGATTACCGGAATGGAGCTTGATAACTCAAAAATCATCACTTGCCACTTAGGTAATGGTAGTTCGATTACAGCTATTAAGAATGGCAAATCAATCGATACATCTATGGGATTCACTCCAGTAGAGGGACTTATGATGGGAACACGCAGTGGTAGTGTTGATGCAGGTGTTATTACATACATTCAGGAGAAGGAGAAACTTGATGCTACAGCAATCAATAATATCCTCAACAAGAAGAGTGGTATGCAGGGTGTTTCTCAACTATCTTCGGACAATAGAGACATTCAGGCAGGAGCAGATGCAGGTAATCAAAAAGCAATTCTTTCACAAAGAATGTTATCATACTCAATCATTAAACATATCGGTTCATACGTAGCCGCTATGGATGGTGTTGATATGATTGTATTTACAGGTGGAATTGGTGAGAATGACTATCAAACAAGAGCAAGAGTTGCCAATAGTTTGAACTATCTTGGAGTTGATTTCAACGAAGAGAAAAACTCTCAAACCATTGGTAATGACGCAATTATAACATATCCATCATCTAAAGTAAAGATTGCTGTAATTGCAACTAACGAAGAGTTGGTTATTGCTCAGGATACAATGCACATAGTTAATGAATTAAAACAATCAAAATAGAAAAAATATGTTTACATCATTTGAAGAAATTTTCGAACATCTTCGTTCAAAAAGTAAAAAAAGACTTGTAGCCGCTTGGGCTGTAGATGACCACACAATTAATGCAGTAAGACTTGCAATTGAGCTAGGCATCGTAGAGGGAACTCTTGTCGGCGATGAAAATATGATCAAAGCAGTTTGTAAAGAGGAGGGTATTGATCCATCTATCTTCAACATTGTTCACAACGAATCAGAATTGAAATCAATTGCTCAAGCTGTAGATATAATCAATGCAGGTGAAGGTGATATCCTAATGAAAGGTCTTTGCAGTACAGATAAATATATGAGAGCTATCCTTAAAAAAGAGGGTGGTCTTCTTCCTCCAAAGGCAGTTCTTAGCCACCTTTCTGTTCTAAAGAATGAGAATTATCATAAATTTATCATTCTTGGTGATATGGCAGTTATTCCTGCTCCGGATTTGAAACAGAAAGAGGCAATTACTAACTATTTGGTTAAAGCAGCTAAAGCTTTAGGCATTGAGACTCCAAAGGTTGCATTTATCGCTGCAACTGAACAGATGCTTCCTGGTATGCAAGCTTGTGTTGATGCTGCAATTCTTTCAAAAATGGCTGATAGAGGTCAAATTAAGGGTTGTGTTGCTGATGGTCCTCTTGCTCTTGACGTAGCAATTTCTCAAGAAGCAGTTGCAATTAAAAAATTGAAAAGCCCAGTTGCTGGTGATGCTGATTGCCTTGTATTCCCTAACATCGAATCTGCAAATGTGTTCTACAAAGTTAATTCACAACTTTGCAAAGATGTTAAACAGGCAGCTATCGTTGCCGGAGCAAAAGCTCCTTGCGTTCTTTCAAGCCGCGCAGACAGTATTGACACTAAACTTAACTCTATTGCTTTGGCAGCATTAACAGCATAATTTATGAGTTTGATTCTAACAATTAACCCCGGTTCTACCTCAACTAAGATTGCGGTTTACCAAGATAGAAAAGAGGTTTTTGAAAAGACACTAAGACACTCTGCAGAGGTTATTGCTCAATATGACAACATTATTGATCAATATGAATTCAGAAAGAATACAATCGTAGAAGCTCTTACAGAGAACAATATCGCTTTGTCTCAACTATCAGCAATCGTTGGCCGTGGCGGTCTTCTACGACCTATTCCTTCAGGTATTTATGAAGTTAATAGCTCAATGATTGAAGATCTTAAGAGTGCAAAATATGGCGAACACGCAAGTAACATCGGAGGTATTTTAGCTAATGAATTGGCTAAAGAGTCTGAAGGTTGCAGAGCATTCATCGCTGACCCTGTAGTTGTTGACGAAATGAGTGAAGTTGCTAAAATAGCAGGTCACCCAATGTTCAAAAGAGTTTCAATTTTCCACGCACTTAATCAAAAAGCTATCGCTAAAACATTTGCCGAAGATCAAGGTGTTCCTTATGATTCGCTTAATTTAGTGGTAGTTCATCTAGGTGGTGGTATTTCAGTTGGTGCTCACGAAAAGGGAAAAGTGGTTGATGTAAATAACGCTCTTAATGGCGAAGGACCTTTCAGCCCTGAACGTTCAGGCACTATCCCTGCACTACAACTTGCACAAGCTTGTTTCAGTGGAGATTACACCTTTGATGAGATTAAAAAGGTTATCACTGGAAAGGGTGGTTGCGTAGCTCACCTTGGAACTAATGACTTCTTCACTATCGAAAATAAGTATAAAGAGGGTGATCCTAAATTTGTTCTTATTTCTGATGCTTTCGGCTACAATGTAGCAAAAGAGGTTGGTGCTATGGCAACTGTACTAAGTGGTAAAGTTGATGCAATCATACTTACCGGCGGTATTGCAAGAGCAAAATATCTAATGGAACAAATCAAAGAGAGAGTTGAATATATCGCTCCTGTTCATATCTATCCTGGTGAAGATGAGATGGGTGCGCTTGCTCGTAATGGATTTGATGTCCTTGATGGCAAAGAAGAGGCAAAAATTTATTAGTATATGCTCCTAACAAAAAGGGGATGACAAATTATTTTAGTCATCCCCTTTCTTTTTGCTATATCGTTTTTTTATTCGATTGTCATCTCATCTATCAAGTGACTTGCGCCACCCAATCTATCAATAATAAATAGAGCATAACGAATATCTAAAGAGATATTTCTACAGATATCTGCATCATAGATAACATCACTCATTGTACCCTCCCAGACACGGTCAAAATTGATACCTATTAATCTTCCCTCTGCATCTATTACTGGAGATCCGGAGTTACCACCTGATGTGTGATTTGTAGCAATAAAACATACCGGAACACTTCCCTCTGCATCTGAAACCCATTTTCCATAATCTTTAGATGCATAAATATCACGCAACGCTTGTGGTATGTCATAATCGAATATTTCAGGATTATCCTTTTGCATAATACCCTCTATTGTAGATGATGGTTTATAATAGACACCATCAGCCGGAGAATATCCACGGATTTTACCATATGCAATTCTCAATGTTGAGTTTGCATCTGGGTAGAATACTTTATCTTCACAGAATTCCATCTGACCTCTCATATATGCTCTGTAAAGAAGTTGCAACTGACTCTCATAGTCTCTGATAACAGATAGTACCTCCTGACTATTATATTTAGCCATTTCAGATGAGAACTGACAAGCAGGATCTGCTTCCAAGGAGTCAGAAGCAAAGAGTGATTGTGCTGACTCAGGAGTGAGTAGAGCTGAATTCTCAAATATATAATCTACCCAAGCTTTAGGTGAGCCGAATTTGGCTATATTATCCTTATAATACTGTGGTTTGAAATCTGCCGGAACATTCTTATCATACTCACTTAAAAGAGCTATAAAACTCTCATAATCAATAGGTTGATAATAATTCTTGAAGAAATTCTCAATGATTGGTGCAGCATCTATCTCTCTTTTCTTCGCAGTCATAAGAGATGAAGCAAAAGAGATAATTTCATTCACTCTAATACTTTCATTATAGTAATCGCGTGCAAATGAATATGGTTCCAGAGCTGTATAAATCTCCTTGAATGAATCTAACAGAGTGTTATACTCTGGCTTATCTGCAGCCCATTGTGCAAACTCTTTTTCAAAAGCAACCTTCTTCTCATAAGCATCTAGTTTGATGATACCACCCATCTCTCCCTGCCACTTTTTCCAAGAGTTAGATACACTTGCATTCTTAGAAGAGTATTGAATACGAACCTTTCTATCTTGATCCATATATTTCTTCTGAGCATCAAGTCTTAAAGTTCTTAAATTGATTTTGTGAGGGTTAGAGATATCAGAGATATATTTTACAGCATCAGAATAGAGATACTCCTGTGTCCTTCCAGGGAAGCCATATACCAATGTAAAATCGCCCTCTTTCACACCTTTAGAAGAGATTGTAAAGTGTCTCTTAGGTTTATATGGAACATTATCCTTTGAATACTCTGCAGGGTCATTATTTTTATCAGCATAGACTCTGAAAAGAGAGAAGTCTCCTGTATGGCGTGGCCACATCCAGTTATCAGTATCTCCTCCAAATTTTCCAATTGATGAAGGTGGAGCACCTACCAATCTAACATCGTTATATACTTGATAGATAAATAGGAAGTATTGGTTGCCATAGTACATAGACTCAACACTTGCCTTATAACTCTTGCCCTCAGCTTTAGCTTTATTTATCAAAGTAGCACTATTTGATTTAACAATAGAATCTCTCTGTGCTTCAGTCATACTTTCATTATATCCGGCAAGAACCTTATCAGTTACATCTTCCATTCTAACGAGGAATGCTACCCATAATCCCTTATTTGGCAACTCCTCATCAAGCGACATTGCCCAAAAACCATCTTTTAGATAGTCGTGTTCCAATGAACTATGAGATTGAATTGCAGAATATCCACAGTGGTGGTTGGTAATCAAAAGTCCTTGATCCGAGATAATTTCACCTGTACATCCTCCATTAAAGTGTACGATCGCATCTTTTAGAGATGCCTGATTTACACTATACAAATCTTCAGCTGTCAATTTGAAACCATTCTCCTGCATATCAACAATTCTCTGTTGAATTAACACCGGAAGCCACATTCCCTCATCTGCGATTGCGGGAATTGTAACAAGGGTTAGTAATAACGAATAAAAAAATCTTTTCATCATATCGGAATTAAACATTAATAATACAAATGTATAAAAAAAGAGTGACTTTTCAGCCACTCTTCCTATTATAGAATCTTATAAATTATTCAGCAACTTCACCTTTTGAAAATGCATCATACATTTTGTACATTTCCAAATATTTAGGATCATCGTCACGATAACGGAAATAGATATTCTTCAAATATTCAGCAACGATTGATTTGATTTCAGGATCTTGAGCAATTTTGAATGCTTGTTCGAATGGTTCGATAGCTGATTTCAAAGTAGCATCGAATTGTTCAACAAGAGCCATATATTTAGTATCATCCAACTCTTCATTTGCTTTATTTTGCAACTCTACAGCTTCATCATAATACATTGAACCAATGCTGAATGGACCGTAAACATAATTAGGATCAACCTCTACCGATTTTTGGAATAGTGCAATTGCTTGCTCTTTATTACCCAATTTCTTGTGAACATCACCCTCTACATAGTACAAACTTGCATTGTTTGGCTCATTTTCTTGAGCTTTATGCAATAGATCGAACAATTTGTTAGGATCATCGTTAGTTTCGATATAAAGGTTAATCAAGCTAACAAGGATTGGTTGGCTTTGTGGGAATTGTACAAAACCTGTTTCCAACATCTCTTTTGCTTTATCTACACTACCTTCAGCTTTGTAGATTTCTGCCATATTTGAATAAGTTGAACCTTCTTGGTAGAACTCCATATCCAAACATTTGTTGTAATAATCTTTAGCTTGCTCATTATTACCAATAGCTGCTGAGAATAGAGCAGTATAGTAAGTGTTTAGAGAGTCAATTTTATTAACAACTGGATTGTCATAAGAAGCGCAAGTCAATTTGAATAGATCAACTGCTTCGTCAACATTACCCATATAATAAGCTGAAAGGGCATCATTTTGATAATTTTTGTGGATTTGTTCGAAAAGCTCCAAGATATCTTTCTCTTTTGATTTTTTAGGATCAACTTCTGCAGCTTTAGTCAACGCCTCTTGAGCAAGAGCCAACATATCAACGTCAGCCATTACAGGCTTAGTTACTTTAATCAACTCTAGAATACCGTTAGTATTATACCACAACTCTTTATCATCTAAAATATCAACTGAGTATTGTTGATTTTCAGCACCTGTTTTCTCTACAGTTTCAAGAATTTGTTGTCCTTTCAAGAACATTTTAACTTCCATTCTTGGAGAACCTAAGATAACACTTTGTGTAGGATAATTGTATGCATCCAAATAAGTTTCAGCTAATTTGATCCAAGTAGCTGGTTTTGTAGCTTTTTTAGGATTCTCAGCTGCAACTTTAGCTTTTTCAACTGCTTTTAATGCAGCTTCTACATTTTTTGGTTGTGCGTTCAATGCAAATACTGAAAATAGTAATGCAACAGCAACAAAAATTTTCTTCATGGTATAAAAATGTTGTTATTAAATGTTAATAATTATTCACTCTCAGTAGTTGAAGCTTCCGCACCCTCTGTGTTTAGTTCAACTACATTTTCTTCATTTCTATAAACTGCACAAACTGCAGCAATCTCGTCTCCCTCTCTTACATTTATCAATTTAACTCCTTGTGTCGCTCTACCGGCTACCCTAATAGAAGCCACTGATAATCTGATAGTTATGCCAGATTTATTAATAATTAAGAGGTCATTTTCATCTGAAACATACTTGATTGCAATCAAGTCACCTGTCTTATCTGTAATATTCAAGGTCTTAACACCTTTACCGCCTCTATTGGTAATTCTGTAGTCTGATAAGTCAGAACGTTTACCGAATCCATGTTCACTTACGACTAAAATATGCCTATTTTGAACATCCTCTGAATTTACATCTGCACAAATCATACCAATTACCTCATCATCCTCTTCAATGTTGATACCGCGTACTCCCGTAGAGACACGACCCATCGCTCTGACATTGTCTTCATTGAAGCGACAAAGCTTACCTTTTCTAGCTGCCAAAAGTATCTCTGAGTTACCATTTGTCAATGATGCCTCAATCAAAGCATCATCTTCTCTGATATTAATTGCAAAGATACCATTAGCTCTCGGTCTTGAGTATGCTTCAAGAGAGGTCTTCTTAATGACACCTCGTTTTGTACAAAGAACAACAAAATTACTATTTACATACTCCTCATCGTTAAGATCCTTCACATTCATATATGCTTGAACCTTATCATCAGGATCGATGTTGATAATATTTTGAATTGCACGTCCCTTAGAGGCCTTCGTTCCCTCTGGGATATTATATACTTTTAACCAATAGCATTTACCTTTAGATGTAAAGAAAAGCATTGTGCTATGCATATTGGCCACATAGATATGCGAAATAAAATCCTCTTCGCGAGTAGTACTACCCTTAGAACCGATTCCACCACGATTTTGAAGTCTATACTCAGCAAGTGGCGTACGTTTAATATATCCAAGGTGAGAGATTGTAATAACAACATCTTCGTTTGGATAGAAATCTTCAGGGTTGAACTCATCTTCTGACATCTCAATTACAGATCTGCGTTCATCCCCAAACTTCTCTTTCAATGTATCTAATTCATCCTTAATGATTTGCATTTGACGAGAATAGTTTGCAAGAATATCTTCGCAGTCAGCAATAAATGCCAAAACCTCTTCGTGCTCTTTGGTCAACTTATCAATTTCAAGACCTGTCAACTGTCTCAATCTCATTTCCACAATTGCCTCGGCCTGTACTGGAGAGAAGCCAAACTTATCTACCAAGCCCTCTTTTGCCTCCTGAGTACTTCTGGAAGCTCTAATATGGCTGATAATCTGATCAATAATATCAATTGCCTTAATCAAACCAAGCAGAATGTGCTCGCGTTTGAGTGCCTTATCCAAATCAAATTGAGTTCTTCTGATAATAACATCGTGACGGTGATCAATGAAGCACTTGATAATACTCTTAAGATTCAATAATTGTGGACGTCCATCCACCAATGCGATGTTATTAACTGAAAAACTTGATTGAAGTTGTGTGTATTTGAAAAGATTGTTAAGCACTACACTTGATACAGCATCTTTCTTCAGTTTGATAACGATACGCATACCTTGACGGTCACTCTCGTCATTAATATAGGAGATACCTTCAAGTTTTTTTGACTCAACTAACTCTGCAATCTTCTCAATCAACTCTTTTTTGTTGACCATATATGGGATTTCAGTAACAACAATCACCTCACGACCTGAGTCTGTTACTTCAATCTCTGTCTTTGAACGAACAACAATTCTACCACGACCTGTTTCGAAAGCATCTTTAATACCCTGAACACCTTTGATGATACCTCCTGTAGGGAAGTCTGGACCTTTGATGTAGTGCATCAACTCTTCAGTGGTAATTTCAGGATTATCAATGTATGCCGAAATGGCATCACAACATTCAGTCAAATTATGAGGAGGCATATTTGTTGCCATACCTACAGCAATACCTGATGCTCCATTCAACAACAAAAGAGGTGCCTTAGATGGCAATACAGATGGTTCCTTCAATGATTCATCGAAGTTCATCCTCATATCAACAGTATTCTTATCTAAATCTTCAAGAACCTCTTCAGCAAGTTTAGCCATCTTTGCCTCAGTGTAACGCATTGCTGCCACAGGGTCACCATCAACAGAACCGAAGTTACCTTGACCGATAACCAAAGGATAACGCATAACCCAAGGTTGAGCCAAACGAGCCATAGCGTCATAAACGCTGGAGTCTCCGTGTGGGTGGTATTTACCCAACACCTCTCCTACTATACGAGCAGATTTTTTTGTACCTTGTGACGAAGTGATACCAAGACCCTCCATTCCAAACAACACTCTTCTGTGAACAGGCTTCAAACCATCTCTTACATCAGGTAATGCTCTTGAAACAATTACAGACATAGAATAGTCTATGTATGCACTTTTCATCTGATCCTCGATATTTATCGGGATAATTTTACCTGTGGTTTCTTTCTCTAATTCTAAATCCATACTAACAGAATTCACTATTTTAAAACGAACTGCTAAAATAGTAATAATTAATTTTTTTAACAAATTTGAGGGGCTTTTCACTCCCTTTTTTGTAACTTAGCAACGTGGTTAATTTTTAAGAAAAGAGTATTGAAGATGGAGAATGTTTTTGGATATCTAAAAATGTATGAGATGGCCTTTGATGAGGCCATTAGACTGGGAAATTTAAGTGTTACAATTGACCATTTTGTATTAGCATTAATTCGTCATAAAAATAACTCACTCTACACATTACTATCCATTGTAGATGATCCTGAGGTGATAAAGAGATCTCTTGATGAATTATACTTTACAGTCAGTGACAATCGAGATCCAAACAATTTATCAATTGATGAGGATAATACATTTCTGCTTCTCGATGCAGTAAATTTGAATCACAGAATTCTGAAAATTGAGAGCGATGAATTTCGAGCAGAACATATTCTCTATATGGCTATTAGTGAGAGCAAAAGCAAGTTGAGAATAATTCTGGAGAGATATGCAGAGAGATTTACACCACTACTTGAAATCGCCCGAAGAGCTACCTCTATGAGAGATGAGGCAAAAAAACCATCTGAAGAGAATAGTGCCGATGAAGTTGATCTCTCCAATATGATATTATCAGATGATTTTATCGATGACTCAAATGAGGTCAATATCGAAGATTACTGTTTTGACATTACTGCGGCAGCAAAAAATGGAAAGTTAGATCCATTAACAGGTAGAGAGAATGAACTTGAAAGAGTTATTCAGGTATTGAGCAGAAGGAAAAAGAATAATCCGATTCTTATTGGAGAAGCAGGAGTTGGCAAGTCTGCAATTATTGAATCTATTGCTGATAAAATTGCAAAAAGAGAGGTGCCTCCTACTCTATTGGATAAGCGAATTTTATCTCTTGATATGGGATCACTTGTTGCAGGAACACGCTTCAGAGGGGATTTTGAGGAGAGAATAAGAATAATCATCAATGAGTTGAAAAAACGTGATGATGTAATACTTTTCATAGACGAAATTCACACTTTAGTTGGAGCGGGAAATAGTCAGGGATCTCTTGATGCAGCAAATATGCTCAAACCGGCATTAGCTCGTGGGGAGATTCGTTGTGTAGGAGCTACAACGCTTGATGAGTACCGTAATGTAATTGAGAAAGATAGCGCTCTTGTTAGACGTTTCCAAAAAATTCTGGTTAATCCAACCAATGTAGATGAGACTATCTCCATTCTTGAGAGCATCAAGAGTCGATACGAAGAGTATTACAAAATTAAATATACATCTGAGGCAATTCGCAGTTGCGTAACCCTTGCTGATAGATATATTACTGATAGAAAATTACCAGACAAAGCGATAGACCTATTGGATGAGGCAGGGGTCAAACTATTTCTGAAGAGCCAGGGAGAGATTGATTTGAGTGATTTACAATCAGATATTGAGGCAATCAGAGTTGAGAAAAGAAATGCTATATCTAAGTCTGATTACAAAAAAGCATCTGAACTACGTGACAAAGAGTTGTTCTTAATTGAGTCTTTTGTTGATAATCAACAGAAAAAGGATAATGGAGTGGTAACTGAGGAACTTGTTGCTGAGGTTGTTTCTGAAATTACAGGTATAAATGTCACAAAAATTGCTGAAAACGAGGGTGACAAACTGATGAAGATGGCCGATGAGTTCAAATCGAGAATTATTGGCCAGGATGAAGCTGTAGAGCAAATTGTAAAGGCAATTAAGCGAAGCAGAGCTGGTCTTAATGATCCTAACAGACCTATTGGTTCGTTCCTATTCCTTGGTCCAACAGGTGTGGGTAAAAGCGAACTTGCAAAGACTTTGGCTGAATATCTTTTTGACTCCAGAGATAATATAATCAGACTTGATATGAGTGAGTATATGGACAAGATCTCTATTACTCGTCTAATTGGAGCACCTCCGGGGTATGTAGGTTACAATCAAGGTGGAGAATTAAGCGAAAAGGTAAAGACAAAACCATACAGTGTAGTTTTGCTTGATGAGATTGAGAAGGCTCACTCTGATATTTTCAATCTTCTACTACAAGTTTTGGATGATGGACGCCTCACAGATAGTAATGGTAAGGTAATTGACTTCAAAAACACAATTTTGATTATGACATCAAATGTGGGAAGCAGAGAACTTAAACAGGCCGGAAATTCTATTGGATTTGTTCCAAAATCTTACAATATCACAAAAAATAGTGATAATATTATATCGAATGCTGTCAATAAAATCTTTACACCTGAATTTCTCAATAGACTTGATGCTCAAATTACATTTAACTCGTTGACAAAAGAGAATATCCGAAAGATTGTAGATATTGAGTTGGATAAATTTATTGAGAAGAGCAATAAATTGGGATATAAAATTACTATCCTGAAGAGCGTAAGAGATTTCATTGCTGATGTAGGATATGAACCAAATTATGGAGCAAGACCTCTCAGAAGAGCTATTCAAAAATATCTTAAAGATCCATTATCAGAAATAATAATTGCTTCTAAAGAGCACAAGAAGAGAAAATACAAAGTTGTTATGGGAGAGTCTGCCCCTACTTTTGTAGAGATATGATTTTCAACCACTTAACACTTCCTAAATTTTTAATTCGATAATAGTTTTCCAAACTGTTATCGAATTTTTTATAACGTTTATCGTTAGCTATTTTTTTAACAGAGATCCTCTCGTAACTCTCCTTATCCACCAGAAACTCAACTGCAGGACGCACCTCAACCTCTCTGAAACCAAGTCTTCTATAGACATCTCCATTTGACCACTCTCTATCTGAATATGACATAATCTCCTGTGGTGAGTGCTCTTTTATGAAGGCATTCATTAACTTGCCCATACCTCCAACCACTCTAACATCATCTTTGGAGGCATAGCGCACCCATTCATAGGATTGTAATTTATATTGAATACCATCAATCTCTCTCTCAAAGAGTCTGGGAGCAGAGAAGAGTGCAGCAGCAACTACCTCGCCTTTGTACTTCAAAACATACTTATACTTTGCTCGTGCATATCCATAACTGTGATATCTATTTAAGAATTGCTTAACAGTATCATTATCAACTGCTTGTACTTCACAATTACGGGCAAAGATTGTTGTAAATCGTCCCAGATTTGCAGAGACTCTCTTTTTGATTATTTCATTGTCGTGATACCATCTATCTTCATATAGATAGATTCTTTTTTCACCCAAGGGGGTGATATTTTCTACTGGAAAATTTTGAGGAACAAGATGAATCTCCATTCCTGAATCGAAATGGTACAGAAACCCCTCTTTGCGAAAAGAGTGGCCTTCACCTATTAAAAAGTTCTCAAAATCTACCTGAAACATCAATTTTTTTCTTCAAAAATATAAAATATCACAATTTTTAGAATATTTTTTACTAAATTTAAGAAATTTTGATGCTATGATTAAGACCAACGACACTTTCAGTTACAAAACTATCTACACTCCGGAGGATGTAGAGGTTTTCGCAAATCTTACAGGAGACCGTAACCCTGTTCACTTAAACCAAGCATACGCTAAGCAAACTGAGTTTAAACGTCCAATTGTGCACGGAGTCTTAGTTATTGCTGCATTTTCCAAAGTATTTGGAACAATGTGGCCAGGAGAGGATTCAATGTATATCTCTCAGAATATCAACTTCTTAAAGCCCGTTTATGTTAATGAACCATACAATATCGAGCTGGTTTGTACAAAGGTAGATAGAGAGAGATGTATCGGCACAATCGAAGGCACACTAAAAGATTCGAATGGCGAAGATATTGTATCTGTCGTTGTAAGAATCAGAAGTAATTCTCAATTCAGTCCTATTCTATTTTAGAGAATTATCTATAATAAGAAAGAGAGTACCTAATTGGTGATTTGCTTTTTAGCACTATCTCACCACATTAGATACTCTCCTTTCTATTTATATCTTGTAAGAACTTGATTTACAATTATTTAGCATTCTTATAGTTATAACCGTTAGGGAAACCGCCAGCTACTACAGGAAGGACTCCGTGAGGAACAATTTCGCCATTAAGCACTTTTGAAACGGAGCGTTTGTTCATCTCAGATGTACTATATCCTACGATGATACCGTCAAATGCTGGAATATCAATCTTATCTAAAACATAAGGGGTATCCATAATTGCAAGAACCATCTTCTGCTCTTTAGCCCAGTTTGAAATGTATGCATAGATCTCATCTGGAGAAAGTTTGCTATACAACTCTCTATCATTCTTTGGAGCTCTCAATTCTGGCAAATATAGAACAACACACTCTTTACCTTCAGCACTTGCTTTGGCAGCGTCTAAAGATTCTGTAGAAATTCTCTTGTCTAATTCAATTGCAATTGCCTTTGAATCAGCTATTTTCTGATATAAAGATCTCTTGTTGTTCTTATCCAATGGATATGACGGAGTTTTAATTAGAGTAACCGAAGAGTCGCTAACCTCTTGAATCAAATCTAAAACCTCTTTATTTTCAAGATCTGCGAAAATATTTTCTGGTGAGATATCTTCGACACTCTCCAAAATGCCAAGATGCTCTTTTAGCTTCAACATTTTACGAAGACTCTCATTAACTCTCTCTTCAGAAATCTCTCCTCTCTTAACAGCTTTGTAAAGGTTGTTAATAGATTTATGATAGTTTTTAGGAGGCATCAAAAGAAGGTCTGAACCTGCCTTAAATGACTCTGTAGCAACAGTTTCTGCTGGTATATATTCCGAAACACCCTTCATATTCAAAGCGTCAGTAATAACTATACCCTTATATCCCAACTCCTCTTTCAAAAGATTAGTAATAATTGGATATGAGATTGAACTAGGAATAAGTGTTGAATCTAATGCCGGAATGCTCAAGTGACCAACCATAATCATCCAAACACCATCTGCAATTGCCTGTTTGAATGGATAAAGCTCCAATGAGTCCAAACGCTCTCTGCCAAATGGCAATAGTGGAAGAGCTTTGTGAGAGTCAACCTCTGTGTCACCGTGACCTGGGAAGTGTTTTGCTGATGTTCCAACTCCGCCATCTTGCAAACCTCTGAATAGTGCTGAACCATATTTAGCCACCTTCTCTCTATCATCACCAAATGAACGAGTTCCAATTACAGGATTCTTTGGATTGTTGTTAATATCAACTGTAGGGGCATAGTTAACGTGAATTCCAAGACGTCTGAATTGTGTTGCCATAGATTTACCAACCTCGTAAACAAGCGCTTCAGAGCTAAGTGCTCCTAATTGCATATTTCGTGGATATTGAGTCAAAGTATCAAATCTCATTGATGCACCCCACTCTCCATCAATAGTAATCAATAGAGGAATATCCGCCTTTTTTTGAAGTGCATTCATTCTTTCGCAATGCTCTACAGGATCAGATTCCATAAGGATAAGACCTCCAACCTTATCTCTCTTAATAAGTCTTGATATCTCCCTATTTGTTGAATAACTGCTGTAATTAACAATAAAAAGTTGTCCAACCTTCTCTTTAAGGGACATATTATTGATAATTGTTTCTACCTTATCACCCGATTCAGGTGAAACTTTGGCTTGATTTGAACACGATGAAAAAATGAACATAGTTAAAGCTAATGTTGCGAACAGAAATCTTTGCATAATTTATTTATTTAATATTTACATTTTTCTCTTTTTTAGGGAACCAACCCTTTTCAACCCTTTTTTTCTGGTGATAAACCTCCAGAATTGACCAATATGACGAGAATGCCACTACTCCTAAAAGTATTGATAGTGTTAACTCTTTAATCAATATTGACAATATGGTACAAATTATTCCTAAAAGAAGAAATAACCAGATAGATTTCAATCCTAAATGGTACTCTCCCTTTATCACCAATGGGTGAAAAATACCTATTATCAAAAAAGTTGCAAGGCCTATCAATAAGCCATTCAAATTATATAACTCTATAAAATCCATTACTTATACTCCACTTCCATATTATATTTCCAACGTCCAAAATAGAGATTTTCACCTCTCCACTCTACCTCACCTCTTTGGAAATCAACTGTTTCGCTACGAGGGTGTATTTTAGCAGGATAGAAATCCGCTGAGAAATCATCATTCACAATATACCTGAAAGCATCAAGCCCTCTTGTGAAGAAGTGATATACATCATCATTTGCAACTGCCGCCTCAACGCCTCCCTTCGATAGTGATTCAGCATCATAAACCAAACCGAAAGAGACATCAACAGGTACCCATCCAATACCTTCAAAGTATGCCTCAGCCCAATCGTGAAGATTAACCTCATCTGGATGCAACATCCATCCACTTTGCCATTTCGCAGGTATTCCGGCATAACGAGCCATTGTGATAAAGAGCAATCCTACCTGTCCACAATCGCCGTGTTTGTTATCCAGCACATATTGAGGGATATTCTCCAAAGTTGAGTATTCACGTGCAGATGCCCACGGATAAGTCTTTGAGATATAGTCAAAAATCTTCACACTCTTAAGATATGGATTATCAACACCTGCTGTAACACTATCTGTAATGCGTTTTATATCTGGAGTGAAGATGATATGACGTTCTCTTTCAGCAGTATACCTCTTGTATAATTCACTCTCCTTATCGTATGGTTTCACATCTTCAGGACGGAATTTATACCATACATTCTTTGATGTAAAACTTAATTCATAACTAAAAACAGCTGGTTGATCTTTCTGAGCAACCTTTTCCATATAAATACTCTTATGAGAATAATTGTCTGGAGAGATAATATAATCATCCTGAGATGTTGATAATAACTTGACATTACTATATCTCTCTTTTTGACGAGGGTATGGCATCCACACTCTAATTACTTCACCTTCAGGTACTTCTCCAGCAGGAACAGTTAGAGTATATCGAATTTTCATACTCTCCGGCTTAGACATCTTAACCTTGTTCTCATACTTTGTACCCGCACTCTTCACAACTTGAGGAATATATTCTCCTAAAAATTGGTCCAAATTGTCAGACTGACGTCCCTTGATTGACTCTTGCTTTGCTTGAGCATCTTTATCAATTCTGAAGAGATTTTTATGAGCATTGTGAAAATATAGCTTCTCTCCATCAATAATTTTACATTCGAGCGCTCCCGTCTCTTCCCAACGTGCAACGTCTTCCTCTGTGTAATCAGGATATCTCTCAGCAATATATTCAAATATCTCCTCCTCTCCTCTTCTAAAATCCTTACGAATACGATCCATCACATCCAAACGAAAGTTCAAGTCATAAACCTCCTGAGGAGTCAAATCCTCTGTCGCAATTCTATTTTTGATTATTTTTTCAGCTTGTGTATAATAGCCCTCTTTAATAAGGTCATCCATTTGAGTATCATTATTAAATCCTTGATTATCAGACGATTTGCAAGAAATAAGCAATAAACATAGTAAAGAAAACAGAGCTATTTTTTTCATAATGGGATAATTAAAAATTGATAACTTACAAATATATGAAATTTACTATTTTTGTAAAAAAATAATGTAATGAAAAAGGTAATTGTTGCAGTTGACTCATTTAAGGGATCATTAACATCAGCAGAGGCAAATCTTGCTGTTGAGAGTGGTATCAACGCTCTTTATCCCGAGTGTGATGTCAAAAAAGTAAGTGTAGCCGATGGAGGGGAAGGCACAACTGCTGCAATTATTGAAACTCTATCAGGAGAGTGGAGAGAGGTTGAGGTTCACGACCCATTAATGAGGGCAATAAAGGCTAAATATGGTATTATAAATGGTGGGAAATGTGCTGTAATTGAGGTTGCGTCAGCATCAGGGTTGACTCTCCTATCTAATAATGAGAGAGATCCTTTGAAAAGTTCATCATACGGATTTGGAGAGATGATTGATGATGCTATCAATCTGGGATGCAGAGAATTCATTATTGGAATTGGAGGTAGTGCCACTTGCGATGCTGGAGTTGGAATGCTGGAGGCATTAGGCTATAGTTTTTTTGATGGAAATGGGGATAAAATTAAGGGGTTATGCGGTGGCAAACTATCTGATATCAAAGAGATTCGAGATGGTAATCCTTTGATTAAAGAGTGTCTGTTCAAAGTTGCTTGTGATGTAGAGAATCCTCTCTATGGAGAAAATGGTGCCGCACATATTTTTGCTCCTCAAAAGGGGGCAACTCCCGAAATGGTGGAGATTCTGGAGAGTGGCATAATAAATTTTTCAAAGATTATAACTGAAAAATATGGCAGAGAGGTTGCTAATCTTGCTGGAGGCGGAGCTGCTGGAGGTATTGGAGCGACACTATACTCACTATTTAACGCATCCTTAGAAAATGGTATAAGTATGATCCTAAATAGTGTCAATTTTGATACTTTATTATCTGATACTCAATTAGTTATAACAGGGGAGGGAAAAATTGACAATCAAACACTTATGGGTAAAGTTCCATTTGGAATTCTGCAAGCAGCAAAGAAAAAAGGAGTTAAGTGTGTTGCAATCTGCGGTATATATTCACCTTCAAAAGAGTTGGAAGAGTGCGGATTTGAGAAAATTATTGAGATATCACCAAGAGATTTGCCTTTAGAAGAGGTTATGCAAAAAAATAATGCAACCCGCAATATCGAGAGTTGCATTATTAAATTTATCAATTCAATGCGATAGTGTACTATTCTTTGCGTCATTGCTGGGCGCAGCCCGGCAATCTGTTGATTGTTAGATGGGTATTGAATAATAGATTCCCGAGACAAGCTCGGGAATGACGTTATGTGGCAAATCGGCTCAGGAATGACGATATCGGAACCGTCATTGCTGGGCGAAGCCCGGCAATCTATTGAGCATCAACACGTTAAATGTATAAAACAGATTCCCGAGGCAAACTCGGGAATGACGTTATATATAAGAATGACGTTATATATAAGAATGTCGTTATATATAAGAATGATGTTCTATCTAAAATCGGTAAGTTACCATCTGCGAAGACGTTGTCTGCGACGACGCTCTTTTCTTATAATACCTGCGACAAGTATTAGTCCGAAGAATACCAGGATAGCTATTACCATCCAGTTTTTCAGATTGTCTCCTTTTACACGCGACCACATCTCCAAAAGTTTTTCTGTACGTGGGCCACTATCGTGTAACATTCCACAACGCTCTATTACACTCATATCAGGATAGAATATTGGATTTAGGATAATGCTGTCTGCTGCCTCTCCGAAGAAGTAACTTGCATCTACAGGCTCATCATATCCATATTCCAAGGCGCTTTCGTGCATATACTGCATAACCTCATCACACCCTATCACACTCACATATCCAATCTCATCCATATTTCTGATTGCATTCTCCGGTTTACACATAAAGTTGATGAAATATGATGCCGCTTTGATATTCTTAGCATATTTTGGAATAACCCAACCATCAAACCAAACGATACTACCCTCTTTTGGAACTGTGTATGCCAACTCTACATCGACCTCAGCCGCTTCATCAATCGCCCAAGCAGCATCACCACTCCAAGTAAGATTTAGAAGTGCCTTCTCTTTTGTCATCATCTCTTTTCCAAAGTCGGCTTCCCAACCAGACACATTAGGTTTGGTCTTCTTCAAAAGCTCCTCAACAATAGCTATTGATTCATCAGAAGAGTCAAACATTAGTGAATCAATTGAGACCTCTCCTCTCTGGATTCTGTCATAATTTGCATAGAGAAGTAGTGGTGAATATACATCTCGAAAAGCATCCTTGACAAAGAGTTTATTCTTAAATTGAGGATCCCAAAGAGCACTCCAACTGTCAACATCCTCTTCAGTTAAATATCTTGAGTTATAAAGGAAACCTGTTGTTCCCCACATATAACCAACTGCATAATCTCGAGGATCTTTATCTCCTCCCTCAACTTTGCTCATCATCTCATCCATAAATGGAGAGACATTTCCCAAATAGTTTGGAGTATCGCCAAAATCTTTCTGAATTGGAATTAGAAGGTCATTTTGCAACATTCTCTCGATAATATAATCTGAGGGACAAGCGACATCAAAATCCTCTTTACCACGTTGAATTTTGGCAAGCATAATTTCATTAATATCAAAGAGTTGATAAACTATATGTACCTCCTCTCCTGTCTCCTCTTCATACCATTCTTCAAACTCAGCCACAAGAGACTCATCTATATAGTCAGCCCAGTTATAGACCTTCAAAATAGTAGATCTATCATTGTGGAAACAACTTGTTAAAACAAATGATAATAGCGTGATTATCAATATATTATAGATGCTTTTTCTCATTACAATACCTCCTTTTTCTTAGCCGCTCTTTGAGAACGAACGTTGATAATAATCAACAGAATCAAAACTGTAACAAAGATAATTGTAGATAGTGGACGCAATTCTGGAGTCAAACCACCCTTACGAGCATCTGCATAGATATAGGTAGAAAGAGTCTCCAATCCACTTGTTCCAATATTGAAGATTGTAACAGCAAAATCATCAATTGACAAAGTAAAGGCCAATATAAATCCACTAATCATTCCCGGTTTGATTTCAGGTATCAATACTTTACGAAGGGCCTGTCCAGGTGTTGCTCCTAAATCAAGAGCTGCTTCGTACAAGTTTGGATTCATCTGCTGCAAACGTGGCATAACACTCAGCACAACATAAGGTGTACAGAAGGTAATGTGCGCCAAAATAACCGTTGCATAACCCTGTGTTACCCCAAAACTCACAAACAACAAGAAAAGCGAGATACCTGTAATGATATCAGGATTTAACATAGGGATATTATTTAATGTATTGATTGCCATCTTCTTACGACCTTTGAGACTATAAATACCAATAGCAGCGATACTTCCTAAAATTGTAGAAACAGCAGCAGCTATAAGTGCAATAATCAAAGTATTTTGAATAGCATCAATCAACGAGTGCTGAACACTACCTGAAAATAGAGATGTGTATAGTTTAGTAGAGAAACCTGTCCAGTTTCCCAACACCTTAGCCTCTGTAAATGAGAAGATTACAATAATTAGGATAGGTGCATACAATATTGCTAAAAGCAACCATATATATGCTTGGGCAAAAAATTTCTTCATTATATAATTCCTCCCTCGTTAGATACCCTATCCTCTCCATCATTGAAGAGTTCTGTGGCTAAAATTATCAACAACATTATCAGAGATAGAGCTGCACCATAGTTCCACATACCATTGTTAATGTTCTCCTGTACAACTGTACCGAAGAGTTTGATATTATTCATAGTCAGCAACTCTGAAATTGCGAATGTAGAGATAGTAGGCATAAAGACCATCATTATACCACTTGTAATACCCGGAATTGATAATGGGAATACCACTTTGGAAAAGACTTTGATTGGACTTGCTCCAAGGTCTTGTGCTGCCTCAATATAGTTGTAATCCATCTTTTGAAGGGTGTTATAAATAGGATAGATCATAAATGGAAGGAAGTTATATACCATACCAAAGATCAAAGCTCCCTCTCCCAACGGAAGATGTAAAAAGTCAAAAAGTGCTACAGTTGCAAGGGTTCTCACAAGAATATTTATCCACATCGGTAGGATAAACAGGAGAACCATTACACTAGATCGACATAGATCCTTCCTGCTTAAAATATATGCAGCAGGATAGCCGAACAAAATACATAAAAGCGTTGTAATTATCGCTATACCAATTGAATATACAAATGTATTAGCTGATTCCTGATTGGTTATAAAACGAGTAAAGTTACTGAATGTAAAATTACCCTCACTATCTTGGAAGGCATACACCACAATTAGAAGTAGCGGCAATGCAACAAAGATAAAGAGGAATATCGCATAAGGGATACTCCAATGCCTTCTCTTTGTAAATAATCTTGGAAGTTTCATAGCGCTACTCTAGTGTTATTTGGATATCATCCGGATCTATTCTAACTCCGACAATATCGCAATCATCCCAAACATCGTGTGTATCTACATATATATTTTCACCATCCTCAGTGTGGACTGTCAGATGATAGCGATCACATTTATAGAGGATAAAGTGAACACTACCAACGATTGTTCCATCCTCCTTATTATCCTGCAGGTCAACCTTATCAAAATCAACCTTCACTGTAACCTTCTCTCCACCTTCAACATTTGGCACAGCATTACATACAAACTCATCACCAAGCATCTTAACGTGAGTTGAGTCTATCATTTCACCCTCAAATGTATTGAATAGGCGCTCTTTCTTCATTACTTGAATATTTGAAGGCTCAATATCAATACCGATAAGTGTACCAACCTCAAATGGTTTGTAATTTTGTGCAATTATCTCATAGCCAGTCGTAGTTGTGATAATCATTTCATAGTGAACACCTTTGAAAATGCACGACTGAACTGTTCCCTGGAATGGGAATCCTTCTGTCTTCGCTGAAAGAATCAAATCCTCAGGTCTCAACACAACATCTACAGGGACATTTTCACCAAATCCAACATCGACACACTCGCACTCATTACCCATAAATGAAACAAGTTTATCCTTAATCATTGTTCCATTCATAATGTTACTTTCGCCGATGAAATCAGCTACAAATGAGTTTACCGGTTCATTGTAAATATCTGTAGGAGTTCCTATTTGTTGAACTTTACCCTCATTCATAACTACGATTCTATCACTTAGAGTAAGTGCTTCCTCCTGGTCGTGAGTAACATATACGAAGGTGATACCCAAGGTTTTATGCATCTGTTTAAGCTCCATTTGCATATCCTTACGCATCTTTAGGTCCAATGCAGCCAATGGCTCATCCAAAAGAAGCACTTTTGGTCTATTGATAATCGCTCTTGCTATGGCAACACGCTGTTGCTGACCACCTGAAAGTGAATTAACATCACGCCATTCGTAGTCAGTCATACCTACCATCTTTAAGGCCTTATTTACTCTTTCATCGATTTCATCCTTCTTTACACCTTTGAGTTTAAGCCCAAAGGCCACATTATCATAAACATTCAGATGAGGAAATAGCGCATATCTTTGGAATACAGTATTAAGTGGCCTCAAATGTGGAGGCGTGTCCGTTATCTCCTTACCTTCTATACGGATTTCACCTTCATCAGCCATTCCAAAACCGGCCAAAATACGTAATAGAGTGGTCTTACCGCAACCTGATGGTCCCAAAATAGTAACAAATTCACCTTGTTCTACAAATAGAGAAACATCATCTAAGACTACTTTATCTCCGAAGCTTTTAGAGATATGCTTCAACTCAATGATGAAATTAGATTCGTTCATCTTCTAAAAATATGTATGTGGTTTATAAAAAAGAATATTATTTAAGTAGAGATTGTATCGACTTCGTGATATCAAATCTACATTTCACACCAATATTTAACGAATGAATATTGGTTAAATTATTTGCTGACCATACTGCGTGAAATCTAACATCTCCATCAAGTCCTAATGGAAAATACTCGATACCTGCACCATAGAAGATATATGGATCATTTGGTTCAAATCCTGTAAGATAAGCTGGTATTGCGTATGGATTCTCGCTGTTTGCCAATATACGATCATCATTACTTAAATATTCACCAGTAAAGTCGTAAGGCAAAGTTGAAGCTGACATCTCAAAACCACACTTTGCAAATAGTCTGAACGAATCATTTATCGTATATGAAGGGGCAAAAATCAATGTGTAGTCATTCAAAAAGTCATCTGAACTATGGCCTCTAAGCATAAAATCAACACCCATTGTAAAATTACCGATGTAGAAATTATTTCCCATTGCTAAACCCTTAACATAAGAACCCTTTTCAAACTCCATAAGGTTTAGTGTCCAATATGATTCATACCAATCCAAATAACCTCTCCAGGCAAGAGCATACGCGAAAAGATTATCTTCAGGACCATACGATGCTAAAGGAGATGAAGCAACCTGAAAGGCAAATGTAGATGTCTCTGCATCATTTGTCCAGTCTGCAGAAGCTCCCCATTGCCAAGCACTGAAATAGTTGTAGAAGTATGAACATAAGTCAAAATAGTTGTCGAGATCACTGGCATCATACTCAAAGCTACCTATAAAGATAGCATCTTTACCTGCGGTAAATGAGAAATTTTCATACTCGTAAGTAAGAGTAAGCCAATTAGTTGCATCGAGCAAACCTACATCACCAACTGATGTGAGACCTTGATTTAGACTATATGAGAAATTCTCAGAAATATAGCCATCCAAGTTGAAATAGAAACCATCACACCCAAAACCTCCCAGACCATCTTTTTGAAGTTGTCTGTTATAGCCAAACTTTGACTCTAATGAAATTGACGGTGTGTAATCAACTTCTTGAGCATTTACTAATGGAGCCATAAAAAAGATAGACGCCAAAACAGCAATAAGTTTTTTCATTTAATACCTTGAATAGTAAATATAAAACAAAAAAAATGTCCCCATTGGCATATTAAGCCAAGCAAGGACAAATTTAGTAAAAAAGTGCAAACTTGTACTCTCAATTTGCACTTTTTGAATATATATATAAAATTAATCTCTATCTCTAAATCCCAAATAGTAAACCAAAGTTGCCAAAGCAGAGAGTGCAGCAACTAAATATGTGCGTGCAGCCCACTTCAAAGCCACTTTTGCTTGAGAAAGTTCCTCGGGTGTCATTGAGTTTGTACTACCCAACCAAGCAAGGGCGCGATGAGAGGCATTATACTCTACTGGAAGAGTTATCACACTGAAAAGAAGAACCATTGCAAACATTGCAATACCCAACCAAAAAATTACTGGAAATACCTCAACCAGAAGAATACCTACAATGATAACAATCTGAGAAAATGTAGAAGATATCTGAACAACAGGTACCAGTTTTGAACGCAACTTAAGGGGTGCATATCCTTGTGCGTGCTGAACTGCGTGGCCACATTCGTGGGCAGCTACTGCCAATGCAGCAACACTATTGGAATTATATACTCCCTGACTGAGATTTACACTCTTTTTCTGAGGATTATAGTGGTCTGTTAACTCTCCTGGAACTGATGATATTGATACATCATATATTTGATGATCCATTAACATTCTTTGAGCAACTTCACTTCCAGTTAGGCCTCCTGGTGATAAAACTTTTGAATACTTTTTCATAACTGAGTTTAGGCGCCATTGAACAAGAGCTCCCAAAACTCCCACAATAATAATTAATAAAAATCCTGACATAATTTAAATAATGTTAATGTATTTTCTCCTACACAATTTGTACCACTATTTTTATAGATAAATTGACACTTTTTCCACTTTTTTTCTAATTTACTTGACAAAGTTAGTGAAACTTTTTTTGCATAAATAAAAATTTGTGTATATTTGCACTCCCTTTGGGATAAGGACCATAACATCTGGAGAGATGGCAGAGTGGTCGAATGCGGCGGTCTTGAAAACCGTTGACCTTAACGGGTTCGGGGGTTCGAATCCCTCTCTCTCCGCAACAAAGGGTGTAAATCAAGTAGTTACGAGATTTACACCCTTTTTTACACCCAAAAATCAAGATTGGGTGTATTTTTTTGAATTTTTAAGATAAATGCTGGCGAAAAAAGAAGAATGAGTGTCTTTCTCTTTTCGTCAGCATCTTTTTTGAGTGCTGCCAACGCAAAAATAAGTTTAGTCCGCTTTGGGTATATAGCCAATGGGATAAACTAAACCTTATTATCGTCAGCCATCGGCTGGCGAAGTTTTACAAACAATATAATTTGCCAAGTTTGGTTAGCAGGTTAAAATATTACTCATTAAGCTTATTCAATCGCATAACGATAGATGTTTGGCTTCTGCCCATTTTAGCAGCAATATATTTCACGCTCTTACCCTCGCTATGCAGTTTTAGTAGAAATTGGTCTGCACCTCTCGTCCATCTTTTATTGGCGTTGGGGTGCTTTACATAGCTTTCTTCTGAAACTTTTTCGGGGTGCAGAAACTCATCCACAAATACAGATGGAAAACGCTTGTCGTATAATACAAGTGTTTTCATCTTTGCTCTTGTTATTGCCACATAAAACAATCTTCGTTCTTCTCCGTATGGGAATTGGTCACTTTTTGTAAGCACATAGTTAAGTACGGGGTCATCACTCACAAGCGACGGGAAACCATATGTATCTTTATTGCATTGTAAGAGTATTACATAATCTGCTTCAAGACCTTTTGATTTATGTACGGTCAAGAATTCGATTTTTCGCCCTTCTATCACATAATAGAATCTGTTACCCTCTTTGATGGATTGATACATAAAAGAGAGGTAATAATCATCAAAGGAATAACGCCCTAACAGGAAGATAGATTTATCTGATGGAATAGACGCTACAAGTTGCCCTATCGTATTGCAGTAATCTCGTCTATCATAAGTATAGAATTCCAAGTCGGTTCTCATGTCTGAGCTGAACGAATGGATATTCTTTTGTATTTGGGCTTTATTACGTTGTATAAAGTTCGACGATAAAGAAACCAAAGGCTCTCCAAACCTGTATGTAGTTTCAATCTTGTTTATCTCCGTTGCTCCAAAATATTCGGGGAATTGATTAAATAGAGCCATATCACTTCCCGAGAAACGATAAATAGATTGCCAATCATCACCCACACAATACAACTTTGCAGGAGGATTCCCCTCTCGTAATACTTTCAAGAAGTTGTAACGGTCAACTGAAATATCTTGAAACTCATCCACTATGATAT
>JAFXFS010000011.1 GCA_017513445.1 Bacteroidales bacterium
ACATTTTGGATACAAATGGATATGAAGCCAAAGGCTTGAACAATGCCAACCATAGTTTAAACAAACTTTATATCGCTTTAGAAACGGCAACCTACATCTGAAGTATATGAGAATTGTAAATTCTAATTTATATGCGAAATACAAGCCTGGCACATCACATAGTGCCGGGCTTCGTTTTATATATAAAGCGGCACTCGTCCTCTTCCGACCGCAAGCGGATCGTCAGACGACGACTATCTATAACTCCGGACTGCCGCAAGACTCTCGTCTTTTCACAGAAAAGCCAAGAGACTTGCCTTCAAGGCAGTCCTCCGGTGCAAGGGCGGCGACCTCAGTGCAGTAATCGCCAGTGCAAGTCGCCGCCCTCGAACGTCAATGTGCTTAGTGAAGGCCGGTAGTCGGCCAGTGCAAATAGCGACTCCAGCATTTCAACCAACCCCCGGTTTGCCACGATTCCATCCCCGGTCATCAGGTATCTTATCAACGATTTTGGGAAAATCGTTGGATACCTGACTCTCTCCCCGCAGGCCAACGCCCTCGTCGCAAACCTCCTCACGTTGAACCCACCATTATCAAAGTTAAGCGGCTCTTGCCCTCTATGTCTTTCTACGAAAGCCACAGAAGACAACCATTCATAACTCGCTCCGCTCGGTTAAACAAACAGCGGTCTGGAGACTTAAGCCTTTTCCGCTCCGCTCCAAAGTCATAAGACTCCAGCCTGCAATGCCCCTCTTATCCCCACAGGGGAAGAATGATCGCCTTCGCTACCGCAGTGCAGAGTGGACCGTCATCCTTCGTGGCTCGCTAGATTCCAGCTTCGCTGGCATTTAAGGCTGCGCCTCGTAAATGTAAGCAAGCGTCCATTCCTCTCAGCTTGCACTTAAATTAACATAATCCCCTCAGTATTTTGCTATTCCAATCAAATCGCATAACTTTACACAGCTAAATCGCAATTTAACAAATTGTATTATGGAAACCTGGAAAATCATCACTAATGTAGTTCTTACAGTCATCATTCTTGCTCTTACTGTTGTAGAAATAGTTGATTACATCAAACATAAGGATGATGAGACTATTTCAGCAGAAGACTTAAAGCAGCTGAGGAAAAGCTATTTCATTTTTGCTATGCTGGTTGCCATCGGACTTCTCTATTCTCACATCTGCAGATTCTTTATCTGACAAATTCGAATTTATATGCGAAATACAAGCCTGGCACATTGTGTCAGGCTTCGTTATATATAAAGCGGCACTCGTCCTCTTCCGACCGCAAGCGGATCGAAAGAAAACGACCATCTATAACTTCGGCCCGCCGCGAAACTCTAGCCTTTCTACAAAAGTCAAGATATTCGCCTTTAAGGCGTGCCTCCGGGTGCATGGGCGGCGACCTCAGTACAGTAATCGCCAGTGCAAGTCGCCGCCCTCGAACGTCAATGTGCTTAGTGAAGGCCGGTAGTCGGACAGTGCAAATAGCGACTCTAGCTTGTAATGCCCCTCGGTCCCCACAGGGGAAGGATGATAGCCTTCGCTACCGCAGTGCGGAGTGGACAGTCAGCACTCCGTGAACCGCTAGATTCCAGCTTCGCTGGCATTTAAGGCTGGCCTCGGAAATGTAAGCAAGCTTCCATTCCTCTCGGCTTGCACTTAAATTAACATAATCCCACCTATATTTTGCTATTCCAATCAAAATAGCATAACTTTACACAGCTAAATCGGGATTTAATTATGAAAATAATCAATTTTATAATTGGTTTATGCGTTCTTGTGGGATGTGCTCCATCTCCACAAGAATGCGGGCAATTAATCATTATGAATTGCACAGGAACTGCACTTTCCGTGCAATTAAATCTTGTATGCCCAACAAGCTGGTATTGTGCTTCTAATTTTTCGATTGCCCCCGATGTTTTTACCAAGATAGCGGAAACCGAGAATTATCCTGCAGAATCTGGCTCGATCACTATTGACAAATTCTTTACCAACTACAATGACGCAGCTATCACAGTCAGAGCGATTATAGACGGAGTAGAGATCGCAAGAACCTGGAGATATGCAGATCGCAACAACGATCAAAGGACACCGTTTGATCTGTCTGACTGCCATTTCGAAAGTGGAGAAGATTCTCGAAAGAATTATACCACCATGGATTATTGCTTCATGATTCGAGAAGAGGATATGAGGCAAGAATAGACTGGTTGTAGTCTTGTTATATGTAACAGATAAATCGCAATTTATAGAACTCCATGGATTTTAAGACCTACGGCAATACCGGATCGCCAACCCTCCTGCTGATTCCAGGGTTGGGAGTCTCATACGAGATACTCCTGCCTCTTATCGGTATGCTGAAGGACCGATTTCACGTCATTGCGGTTCAGGTCGATGGCTTTACTCTAAATAGTCATACGGAATTCATGTCAATAGACGATCAGGCCAGGCAAGTAAGCAAGTATATCCAAGAGAGTCTTGGAGGACATCTTAACATAGCCTATGGACTCTCTCTCGGAGGCAAAATCCTGTCACGGGTTCTTGAAATAAATGAGGTGGTGATAGAACATGCGATAATGGATGCTGCTCCACTGCTGCCACTTCCCCGCTGGCTTGTCGGTCCATTGAAATATCTCCAATGTGCGAATGTATGGTCGTGCTATCACTGGACAGGATTCTGGAAATGGGTCTTTCATTCACATTATTTCGATGTTTTGCTTGACGAATGCAAGAAAGTATATCCATTTGGAGGCAGTAAGGCGGTTTTGGACGGATATACATCTGTCTATACAACAAAGCTTGAAAGCATTTCTGGACAAGACATTCACTACTGGTACGGAACAAAGGAATCCTTCGTTGCTAAACCGCAGGTCAGACATCTAAAGACCTTATATCCTGATACAAAGATTGAAATCTTCAAGGGCATGAATCACGGTCAGCTTCTTATCGATCATCCGGAAGAAGTGTCGGAAAGAATAACACGAATGCAATATGAAAAGGACATTATTGACACAAGCATTGATTAAGTTTCTTGCTGGAATCATATTGGTAGGATTACTGGTGTTTCTGCCTGCAGGATCATTTGCTTATTGGCAGGGATGGCTTCTGATGGGCCTCCTGTTTGTACCGATGTTCTTTGCAGGAATCGTCATGCTTGCCAAGAATCCGAACCTGCTCCGTAAAAGGCTGAATGCCAAAGAGAAAGAAGGAGAGCAGAAAGCAGTTGTAGCATTAAGTGGTCTGCTTTTCACTCTATCATTCGTCACCGCAGGTCTGAACTGGAGGTTCGATTGGCGGATGTTGCCGGACTGGACTGTATGGACGGCCGCTGCCCTCTTTATTCTCTCCTACTTATTATATGCGGAAGTATTGCGGGAAAACGAGTACCTCTCCAGAACCATCGAAGTCCAGGAAGGACAGAAAGTCATTGACACCGGGTTATATGGCATTGTGCGCCATCCAATGTATATGTCAACAGTAATCATGTTCTTATCTATGCCATTGGTTCTCGGTTCCCCGATATCATTCATAATCATGCTCGGATACATACCAGTGATCGCCAAAAGGATCAGGAACGAAGAAGAGGTTCTCACAACCGGCCTTGACGGTTACAAGGAATATAAAACGCGTGTAAAGTATAAGGTAATCCCTTTTATCTGGTAAATTCCAATTTAACTAAGTGATTAAGTTTATCTGAAATAGCCGGATTGATCAAAAGTTATGATTGATAGATTTTGAGGTGGTTCGAAGCAAATAAGACTTTGAATATAAAGCAGATACAGATACTTGCTGATAGATTATAGGCCTATTGAAATAGCACTAAAGAGATTTAATCAATCTAACTTTGTCTAATAAAAATTTAAAAATTTCAATTATGGACATCAAGAGCTTAATCAATCTTTTCAGAGCACGACTCTTTAACATCAAGTTGTTCGGCAATCTTCGTATAGGATTATACAGGGAGATTTCCATTGAAGAACTCATAGAATTCATCACCGATTTCCGAAATTTCTGTCAGTCCAGAAAGGTACAGATTGAGGAAACGGGGACAAAACACCCACTTCCTGTAAACAGTAATTTCAGTATATTAGAAAGGCTTTGCGAACAGTATTATGTATATGAGGATACTGATAAATTCCAGAAAAAGATCATTCAAGAGGTGAATGAGATAATTGATGAGTTGCGTAGGGATCCAAAAACTCAAAAAGATCTGGAGGCATGGCTAAATGCAACTCAAGATAATGTAGTCTCTAAACTCCGAGCAGCCCACCCAGAATTTAAGGAGGAAGAGATCAGATTGTTCTGCTATATATCTGCCGGATTCACTCCTACGATGATATCAGTTTTGCTCAAAAAGGACAAAAGCGTAGTCTACAACAGAGTATCGCGACTTAAAGCGAAGATCAAGTGTTTATAGTAAATTCGAATTTCTCTAACAACCTACTTTCTGCAATTTGCAACCAGGTTGCAGAATATCGGCAATATCTTTGTGCCATATCAAATGATTAACTGATATGGCACATTTTCATTCACATAACCATACGGAGCATTCCGTAAATACTCCTGTCAGGATATTGTATATATGCCTGGCAATCAATCTAATTTTCGTTGCGGCAGAGGCATTTGCCGGCTGGAAAAGTAATTCGACCGGACTGCTGTCCGATGCCGGTCACAATCTTAGTGATGCCCTCGGGCTTTTGCTGTCACTTGCTGCGATCTATCTGAATCGGTCGGGAAATAGGACGAACCAGACAGTATCCAGATATATTACACTCGCAAACGGACTTCTTCTGCTTGGAGCAATAGCCCTGATAGTCTATGAAAGTATCGACAAGATCATCCATCCTCAGGAAATCAATGCAACGGCAGTCATAGCAGTATCATCTGTCGCAATCTTTATAAACGGACTTACAGCCTGGCTTCTGATGAAAGGTCAGGGAGATGACATCAACATCAAGGCAGCTTATCTTCACGCCGCTACCGACGCACTCGTATCAGTCAGCGTCGTCATTTCAGGCATCATCATCTCAACGACCGGATGGAACATGATAGATCCCCTTTTAAGTCTTGCTATCAGCATATTCATTGCATTACCGACGATAAAACTCATTCATACTGCATTGAAAACCATCAAAAACCGTTAAATTTGCAGAATATGCAGGACATTGAGAGAATACTGAATGAAGCCGGTGTGAAACCGACCGCTATACGTATGATGGTGATGAAGGAAATCATTGCCATTGGCCATACTTTCACACTCTCAGATATGGAGATCAGGCTTGAAACCGTTGATAAATCCACGTTGTTCAGAACACTTACGCTGTTTCTGGAACATAAACTCCTGCACGAAGTCGATAACGGCAGCGGGTCAAAGATCTACTGTAGATGCGAATGCAGAAGCACCCATACCTCTCATATCCATTTTACCTGCACATCCTGCGGAAAGACCTTCTGCATAAAGGGCATTGATACCTCCTCCATTCCACATCCGGAAGGATTCACCATTGAAGAGACTAATTGCGTGATGAAAGGAATCTGCCCTGATTGTACAGTTAAAGCCACATCCAGCCACTTCCAAAACAGAATGTAATTTCGGTACTTCATACACTGTCAAGTTCCGACAAAACCAGGATTCACAAAGTAATAGTACCATTCGGTTCCGGCTGCGAGCATATGCTCACATTCGCATTCGACGAGGCTCGGAACTTGAGAAGGGAGGAAATTATTTACCGATTCTCCACTTCTTAGCCAAATACTTGCGCACCGGTTCATCGTAAAGTTTCAGACAGAGATACGCCAATGCGATGTTTCCGAAGAAGAGCAGCAGATGGTACGGCCAAGTATCTGCCGGAACACGGAAAGTATTCGGGAAGCCGATGTAATCGTAGAAGAGGTACATAAACGGATAATGCACCATGTATAGCGGGAAGGAGATATCTCCCAAGAACTTACAGATGGCAGAAGATTTCTTGTCGGTCGTCTTGCCGGATGCGCCCAGATAGACAATCATCGGAAAGAAGAAAAGGATACAGGCTGTATCATACAGACGATTGAACAAGGTGCTTTCGCCCACACTGATAAACGGTACGATGAGCAAAGCCAGAATCATCGCGCTACATACCCAGAAAGCTCCGCGGATCTTCATCGGCCGGAACTTGCGGGACAAGAGCAAACCGGCTGAGAACGGGAAGGTAACACGTAGGAATCCACCTAAGAGATTTCCGTCGGCCAAGGTCCAGCCCACTCCCAAGCTTCCATAACCTGGCATGTCAGCGATGGCAAAAGCCAAAAGTCCCAAACCAGAAAGGCAGGTGAAAGCCACCAAAGCCTTGTTGGACAAGCGACGGAGAAAAATGGCATACATGATGTTGGCAATGTACTCGAAGAACAACGACCAGGAAGGACCGTTCAGCGGGAACATTTCACCGTTTCCGCGCACCTCGCAACTAGCACCCGGCACATTCGGAATCATGAACATATTCAGCAACATAGCCACCATAATCATGGATATGGATATCTTGGTTCCATCCCATTGTTCGGCACCTTGGATACAGAAAGTAATGGTTCCTAAAATCACACCCATAATCACCATCGGATGGAGACGAACCAGGCGTCGCTTGAAGAAATCGCCCATAGACATCTTGTTCCAGCGGTCGTCATAGGCATAACCGATAACAAATCCGGAAAGAATGAAGAAAAAATCGACGGCCAGATAGCCGTGATTGAACCATTGGTGTTCGATAGGGAAACATTCATAAATGTGGTACCAGACCACTAATAGTGCAGCTACCCCACGAAGTCCGTCCAGATTCTCATAGTGAGGTTTGGAATCGACATACGCTGCTGATGAAATTTGTTTGTCAGCCATAATTGTTTGTTTTAATATTTTAGGCAAAGTTACGGCCAATAAATAAACTTTCTTTTGCTTTAAAACAAAAAAGGAAACTATCTTTGGGAACGGACGCGGCTTAAAGTATAGATGGATATACCCAGGAACTCAGCCACGAATTTCAACTTCACCCTATTAATAAGTCCTGGAAAAAGGAACATAAAATGATCGTATCGTTCTTTGGGAGAAAGTTGGAGTCTGTCCACAAAAACATGGCTAAGAATCCGGTTTACGTCCTGATGAATCACCCGCCCCCAATTGGCTATATCGATGTATTTTTCATAAAGCTCGTTCAATTTTTCAATGGAAATGGAATAGATGACGCAATCGGTCAGTGTCTCCACACTTTCCACCGAGGGCTGGTTGTGATAGAGCGAATACATCCCGAAAGTGATGTCGCCTTCCATGCTGAACCAGGTCGTAGTATCCACTCCGTCGTGATGAAAGATGGATCGGGTTATTCCGCATTCAATGAAATAAGCCTTGTTGTCTCTCTTTCCGGTCTGCACAATATAGGTATGTTTCGGATATACTTCTTTGGTCATGCACGATTTCAGTGCCTCCAGTGCTTCGTCCGATACGGGATAATACGACCGCATTTTATTGATAATATTTTCCATTCTACAGATTCTTCATCCATTATTTTCATTACAAACTTACACATTATTCCAATATAAAAGAAAAAGAGCCCTTTCAAATGATGAAGAATTGGGTTACTTTGCCATAAAGCAAAGATTTTGTTTGGAACATCCCTTAGCTTTGTCGTATCAAACAAATCAATTGCAAAACGTTGGAAAATAGAAACCATGCATTTACACAAGTCTCCCAACGACAGTTCCAACTGGACTTACTCAAGGTATTATACAAAATAATTTAAGGAGAGTATTAATCCATTTTTGTAATTTTGCAAAGCAGGTTATAAAAAGCAGTTTATAAAATAATAACGATTAATTAAATGAGTACACTGGAAAGAGCAATTGAGATAGCGACTGAAGCACATCAAGGGCAGTTCGACAAAGCTGGTAATGATTATATAGGCCATCCATTACGGGTGATGGAAGCTGGTAAAACTACCAATGAGAAAATTGTGGGAGTATTGCACGATGTCGTTGAGGATAGTGATTGGTCATTTGAGCAACTTGCTGCTGAGGGGTTTTCGGATGATATTATTGAAGCGCTCAGGTGTGTTACCAAACTATCCAACAATGAACCATACGATAGATTTATTGCTCGAGTAAAAACAAATCCCTTAGCTATTGCGGTCAAAATCAATGACTTATCCGACAATATGGATATTCGCCGTTTACCATATCTATCTGATAAAGATATCAAGAGACTCAAACGATATTTGAAGGCATACAAACAGCTGACTGGAGAGCCAACATACTCAATTTTTGCCTGTCGTCAGGAGTATCCAAATGCATATAACCCCTGGAGCGAAGAGGATGACCTGAAATTGACAGAAATGTGGTGCAAAGGCGCTTCTATTAAGCAACTTACCGACTATTTCCAACGCAAACCCGGTGCAATCTCCTCTCGTATCAAAAAACTGAAATTGCAAGAGAGCCTATCTGCGAATATGCTTGAAAGGAATGATGATTGTTAATAGTATAAATCTTTCATGGCAAGAAGGCAATTATCCCCCATCAAAAAAAACGGCAAACCATAAAAATGATTCGCAGCTTAATTTCTATGTTTTTATAAATAATGAGCTATTTTGCTGGTTCCCATTTACAACGCACAGGAGAAACAATTGCACCCTCATCTTTGAGTTGTTTCATCGCTTTATCAACCTCTTTGCGGTCAAGTCCACTTAATTCTGCGATCTTTCCTGCATTTAATGGCTCACCTGCCTGATTCATTGCTGCCAATACTCTCTCTTTTGTATCCATATTTCAAAATTTTAATTTGTAAATAATAATTCGTTTTAAAATGTTAAGTTACAAATAATAATCCAAACAAAGTCAAAAAAAGAGACAACTTACAAGAATAATTACAAAAGATAATGTGTAACTATTTGTCTTTCAAATACTTACCAGAATACACCCAACTTATTCAATATCCCCAGCCACCTGGGGCGGGTGATGTGCCTCAGAACGCACTCTGATAAGGGTTGGGTGTCCCAGAAGGAAACAGATTCCCGAAACAAGTTCAGGAATGACGTAAATGTGAAGCAGGCTCGGGAATGACGTTAGTGTGAAGCAAACACGGAAATGACGATATTCCACCGTCATTGCAAAGCATTACCGTCATTGCTGGGCGAAGCCCGGCAATCTATTTGGTATGCCAGGTGGAAGCGTTAAGGTAGCCACCTGGAACGGGTAATGTGCCTCAGAATGCGCTCTGACAAGGGTTGAGTGTGCCAGGTGGAAGGGTAAGAGTCGCCACCTGGAGCGGGTAATGTGCCCCAGAACGCACTTTGACAAGGGTTGAGTGTGCCAGATGGAAACAGATTCCCGAAACAAGTTCGGGAATGACATGAGTGTGAAGCAAGTTCGGGAATGACGTGAGTGTGAGGCAAGTTCGGGAATGACGTAAGTGGGAAGCAAGTTCGGAAATGACGTGAGTGTGAAGCAAGCTCGGGAATGACAAAAAAATCCCACGACTTGCGTCGCAGGAATTATGTGTATTTGAATTAAGTCACAGAAATGACAAAAAGCAGACCTCTGACTACTCTTCAGATTCTCCCTCCTCACTATCAAAAGCACTCATAAATCCCTCTATTAGGGAAGGTATGCGTTCTCCTAAATCTTTTAACGCACTGCCGGCCTCTTGAATACCGTGCTTAATCAATAAACCGTTATATCTACCAATTGCCTTATTTATAGCATTCTTCTCCTCCTGAGTATAAGTATCATAGTTTAACTCATACTCTTCGAGCAACTTTGCATACTCTTGTTGAGAAATTTCCCAATCCTCTTCTGTCCAGGCCTCACAACTTGTTTCGACATCTGTAACATATTCATCAATCTGACTGCTTAATGATTGAGAGGAACAAGCAGATAATGCCATTACAAACAGTAGTACAAATATTAGATGTTTAAATTTATTCATAACTATAAATATTTTATTAATTTTCACTCAAAAACATATCCTCGTAATCCTCTGTTGACTTTAGGATTATCTCTTTAGCCACATCCGCACCATAGATCGAGACAAATTGCATACGTGAAGTATTTTCTCCTGGAATGTCTTTATAAGTGCTGAAATAGTGAATCAATCTGCGGATAATATCTATAGGAACTTGTTCTATATCGGTCATCATACCATAAACAGCATCACTACGCAAAACTGCAATAATCTTGTCATCGGCCTGATTATGATCCAACAATCTCAAACCTCCTATCGGTCTGGCATTAACAATAATATCACCGTGAGTCACATCTTTTTCTGTTAATATACAGATATCAAGTGGATCACCGTCACCCTCCACATCCTTTCTAGCTAATGCTTTGTTTGTAAGCGCAGCCATCTTTGGTCCGCAATAGGTTTTTGGCAAAAAGCCATACAGAGATGGAACAATGTTAGAGAATTTCTGAGGCCTGTCAAGTGATAAATAACCAGACTCCTTATCAACTTCATATTTAACAGTATCTGTTGGAACAATCTCAATAAATGCTCTTACTGTCTCAGGAAAACCCTCGCTCTGCTTGATTCCGTGCCAAGGATGAGCTTTATGATCTATAAATTTTTTCATCTGTTTAAATTTTATCAAGACAAAATTAATAAAAACACAAATATGTTAATCAGATTTTAGTAGAATTAATTTTAGCAATATTCTCAATTAAAATATTGACTCCTGTGTCGCTGTTGTAAGCAACTCCAACGCCTTTATTCCCATCACAGAATTACCCCTTGAATTGAGTCGTGGACTCCAGACTGCTACTGCATAACGCATTGGATATATTGCAACAATGCCACCACCGACACCACTCTTGCCAGGCAAACCCACCAAATAGGAGAACTCCCCTGCCTCATCGTAAAAACCACAGGTCTGCATTATAGCATTCATTCTTTTGATTTGAGAAGAGGTCAATTTGTAACCAGAATAATAAAATGGGGAGATGTTTGTGAATGGTATAAATGCCTTTGCAAGCTCTCTACAACTCATCTCAACAGAACACATCTTGAAATAAAACATTAAAACATCCTCAATATCATTCTCAATAGTTCCGTGATACTTAAGCATATTTGCAATAGCAGCATTGAGATACCCCTTCTCTCTTTCTGAGACTGCTACCTCCATATTATAGTTAACAGAATCACTTCCACATAATGCCCTGACAAAGGTAATAAATTCATTATCAGGATCTTTCAATTCTGTTAACAAAATATCTGTCAAGACTATTGCACCTGCATTTATAAATGGATTTCTAGGAATACCCCTCTCTACTTCAAGTTGTACAAGAGAATTGAAGGCAGTTCCTGATGGCTCTTTTCCAACTCTCTTCCACAAATCTTCCCCCTTCAGAGAGAGAACGAGAGCCAATGCAAATACCTTTGTTATACTCTGTATGGAAAAACGTGTATCGGATTGCATAAATGGATATACCTCTCCGGAAACACTCTCTAAACACATTCCAAACTGATCTGGATTAACTTTTGCCAATGCAGGGATATAATCTGCCTGTTTTCCCATCTTTTCATAGGGGCGTATCTCCAGATAAATATCCTCTAAAATCTTCTTATAATCCATATATAACAAATCTTGAAATTATTTCTATCTTATTGATATTCAATTAATTATCCTATTAAGCCCATCAAAACTTAATATCATTTTCAGCTCGGTTCAGATGAATAAATCCCTCTGCAGCTGCACAAGAGATCTCTCTTCCTCTGAATTTCTCCATTCCACCGTGCCAATCGTCATACCAATCATCTGGAAGTTGACTTTTATGACAATATAGTGACTCTCTCTTTATATCTGCTACTTCCGAAATATTTACATAGTCCGTTGGATGGAAAAATTGTGATTGCAAACCTGTCATTGACTCAGAATAGTATAGTTCAAATGGATAACCAAGTCTTCTCCAAGCATCATAAACCAATGATGCACATACCCTATGATCAGCGTGAGAGTCAATAGGCCAATGAGTTATGACAATATCAGGATTCTCCTTCGCAATTGCCTCCTTCATCTCAGCATACCTCTCCTTATTAATCTCAGAACTTCCATCAATCTGAGTTAAGAAAACCGGCTTTGCTCCAAGTACTTTACAGGCACTTTTTGCCTCCTCTACCCTGATTGCTGCTGATTCATCGTGAGACTTACCCTGAATACCTGCTTCGCCTTTTGTCATATAGAGACAAGTTACATCCCAACCTGCCCTTTTCATTAAGACAATTGTTCCACCAGCATTTGATTCAGGATCATCAGGATGCGCACCAATCACTAATAATTTCTTTCTCTTACGAGATTTATCTTTTTTATTATCAGCATTTTGTGCAAACGATGGCAATCCCATTAAAGAAACTCCTAAAAGAGCAGCACCACTCTTTTTTAACATCTCTCTCCTTTTCATAACAAAATATTTTAACATACAATTTTACGAAAAAACGGTGGAATAATCAACTGATACCATAATAATTATACACTCCCTTTCGATTATTACTAGGCGAATCTTCTCACTCTCATTGCCGAGCGAAGCATTTCCATCATTGCTGGGAGTACATTACTGTCATTGCTGGACGAAGCCCGGCAATCTATTTGGTGTGCCAGGTGAAAGCGTTAAGGTAGCCACCTGGAACGGGTAATATACCCCAGAACGCACTCTGTCAAGGGTTGAGTGTGCCAGGTGGAAGCGTTAAGGTAGCCACCTGGAACGGGTAATGTACCCCAGAACGCACTCTGACAAGGGGTGACCGTGCCAGGTGGAAAGGAGATTGTCGCCACCTGGAGCGGGTGATGTGCCTCTGAATGTGCTCTGACAAGGGTTGAGTGTGCCAGGTGGAAACAGATTCCCGAGGCAAGCTCGGGAATGACGATATCAGAGGTCATTGCTGGTGTAGCCATCCTATCCCGTTATTGCTGGCGTAGCCATCCCATCCCGTCATTGCCGAGGGAAGCCCGGCAATCTATCCTACATTCAGTAAATTTTCTTAAATTTGAACTCATAAAAAAATATATATGGATATAGCACTTTATACTTTAACATCATCGCTGCATAATGAGGAGAGCGTAAATACTCTTTCTAACCAATTTATAACTGAAATTGAAAACAAACTTGGTTTTAATTTTAACTTTTGCGGCACAGATTTCACCACTTATGGCGATAGGGATTTAGATATAATCTATGTTCGTACCGGAGGCACTGAGTCGATTTTCAAAAAAATGCTACCTTCACTTAAGGGTAAAATTCTTCTACTTACATCTGGCGAAAGCAACTCTCTTGCTGCATCAATGGAGATTCTTGCATATCTGAAGCAACATAACCTTAATGGTGAGATAATACATGGAAGTACCGACTATATTGCTGAAAGAATTATGCTCCTTTATCAGATTAACAATGCTCGCAGATTGCTGCAAGGCAAAAATATTGGTGTTATTGGAAGGCCTTCAGATTGGCTTATTGCCAGCAACATTGATAAAAAGAGCATTAAGGATAAGTTAGGGATAGATATTATAGAGATTCCTGTTGAAGAGTTAATTAACTCTGTACAAAGTGACAATCTTTCTCCGCTATTTGATGATAAGGCTGCTATAATATCTGATGAGATTCCTCAAAACTTAAAACAGTATAAGAAGGGAGCGCTTGATATCTATTGCGCCCTAAAGAAGATTATTGCAGATTACTCCCTATACGGCCTTACAATCAGGTGTTTTGATCTATTGGAAAGTGTCAATAATACTAGTTGTCTTGCTTTGGCAATGTTAAATGAAGAGGGAATTCCTTCTGGTTGCGAGGGAGATATTCCATCACTTCTCACTATGGTAATCATAAAGGCGCTCACTGGACATTCCGGCTTCCAGGCTAACCCTTCTCGCATAGATCCTCTAAATGGTGAGATGGTTTTTGCCCACTGTACTATCCCATTTGATATGGTACACTCCTACTCATTCAATACCCATTTCGAATCTTCTATCGGCATCGCAGTTCACGGAGAGCTGGATTTGGGTGAGGCCACCGTTTTCAAAGTTTCTGGAGACTTAAATAACTATTTCTGTTGCAAAGGACTATTAACCGAGAATCCATATGAAAAGAGTCTTTGCAGAAGTCAAGTTCGTATAAAGTTCACCGATAACAAAACTGCAATATGCAGAGATTATTTCTTAAAATCACCTATAGGAAATCACCATATCATTCTAACAGGAGATTATTATGAACTATTTGACTCCTTTATGTCTGATATAAATAACTAATGACTTATCACACTTCACATACTTTTGTAAATTATTAAAATGGATAAGATGAAATTTATTAAAATAACATTTTTATTAACTACTCTTTTCATTGTAACTTCTTGCAACACAGATAGATACGTGAGTTATACTGACACTATTGATGTTAATGGGACATCTCTCTTTTATGCTGCTGAAGGGAGAGGAAAAGCGGTGATTCTTCTTCACGGGAATGGTGGCAGTCATAATGATCTTGAAACCACTCATCGAGAACTTGCACAGGCAGGATATATGGTCTATGCACTTGATTCTCGTGGACAAGGCGCAAATAAGCCATTAGATGAATATCACTATAAAGATATGGCAACTGATGTTTATGAATTCATTAAGGCAAAAGGAGTTGAAAAACCTGCTGTTTTTGGCTTTAGTGATGGCGGAAATATAGCTCTACAACTTGAGGTAGATTATCCGGGAACTTTGGGTGCTATTGCCACAAGTGGAGCAAATATTTTTGTCGAAGGATCCCTGATTCCTGAATTTGCTGAGGGATTTCTTGCACAAGAGAATCCTGTACCACTTGTAAAGATGATGCAGGAGGAGCCAAATATGAGTGTTGAGGATATGCAAAGCATTAGTATTCCTGCACTTATTATGGCAGGAGAACACGACCTTATCGACTCCACACACACTATACTTATAGGAGAGAATATCCCCAATGGCAGATATAAAATTATTCCTGGAGAGGATCACGGCTCTTATGTCTGCAATAACTCTGCACTAACACGCCTTCTGCTGGATTTCTTTCAAGAGATTGATTATTAACCCCCTGACTGAAGTAGAGTAAGAATTATTTGCACAATCTTTCTTTTTTCTGGAACTATTTTGCATATCCTTACGTTATATATAAAAGAGGCTTCAATCTATTGAGCATCAATCCTTTACAAGCATAAAACAGATTCCCGAGACAAGCTCGGGAATGACGAAAATGTTGTGTCAAGCTCGGGAATGACGAAAGTGACAAAAAGTGTGCAAAAACAAAATAGAAATAGTTTACACCAAAGATTTGAAAGGGGTAAAAAAAGGAGCAACCATCCTAAAATGATTGCTCTCAATTAATTACTCCATTTCAAAATCCTCTTTTCCAGCACCACATAAAGGGCAACTCCAATCATCTGGTAGCTCTTCAAATGGTGTTCCTGGCGCTATTCCATTATCTGGATCGCCCACTGCAGGGTCATATTCCCAACCACAAGGGATACAAGTGTATTTGTTCATAATTCAATTTGTTTGATTATTATATTTCAAAAATAATGTTTTTAATGATAAAATACAACAAATATCGTGCTAATTCGTATTATTGACACGCTCCTGTCATTGCAGGACGCAGCCTTTCAATCCCGTCATTGCTGGGCACAGCCCGGCAATCTATAAACTCCATAGATAGCATACCTCTTATTCTTATATGCAGCCCAAAGTTGATCTCCGTATGCAAAATGCCACCACTCATTAGGATAATTGGCAAAACCCTCTTCTCGCATCAATTTACACAGCAACTTGCGATTCTTATCAACAACATCCGATATATGATAAGAGGTTACCATCTCCTTACACTTCTCAGGATATTTGCTTCCCATATCAAGTGGCACTCCTGCGTTATTGCAAAGTGTCAAATCTACTGCTCCACCTGTTTGATGCCCACCTCCTACTCCGGCAGTTGAGCGACGCACCAACATTTCTAACTCTTTTTCATCAGTAGTAGTTGCTTTTAAGTTGTTATAGGTTATTTCATAACGAGCCCTTTGTTGTTCCGGAGAACGATAAATTTCATAAATAAAGAGTCCAAGGTTATTATCATTCAAGCGTTTTGCCACTTTTAATAACTTATCTGCCACAGACTTTCTACAATAAAGAGTCTCTTCTTTCATAAAAATCCCATTACCTGAGTTCAGAGCAACCATCTCCTCATTACACTCACGAATTTCTTTGGAACGCAAGATATCACCAGGCAATAACTCTCTGATACCTAATCTCTTCAGTATATAATTATAAAAGACTTTAATCCGCATAAATAGTATAAATTATACTCTCCAAAAATACTCATTATTTTTAATTAGTAGAGAAAAATAGCTCTGTTTTACTAATACACAAAAGTTCTAAATTCTCTAAAAAGGATATTTTTTGAGTCTAAAATTATTTATTTTACCTTTTTTATATTAACTTTAACGAAATTTAGTATTTAACGATAGTACTATTTAATAATGGTACTATTATAACAATAAAAACAATGGTACTATGAGAAAGTTTGTTATTGTGGTGCTTATGACTTTTCTGACGTTCGGATCAGCCGATGCGCAATTGGGCAAATTAGGTTCGAAACTAAAGAAAGGGCTAAATGCACTTACAGAAGAGGTAAAGAAAAGTTCCTCATCTGAGAGTCAAAATTCTGACTCAAATTCTGCAAAATCAAAACTTAAAGATGCTTTGACACCTAAAAGTAAAGGTTTTGATGAATTTACACCTGCGAATATTCCATCTAACGCATTATACGTTACTTTGGAAAGAGGTTCTGCAAGAGGTACAGCAACAAAAGATTCACCAGTGAAAGATATTCAAAAAGCTATTGATTTAGCTAAGGATGGTGATGTAATTTGCATTGCTGAAGGTAATTATCTTGGAACATTGGACAGAGGTTGGATTGAGATTAAGGGTAAACACGTATCTCTTGTTGGTGGTTTTAATCACGACTTTACTGAAAGAGATCCTCAAAAATACATTACTCGTATTCAACCTGGTATCCAACAAAGAGGAACTATCGGAATGGGACTTCTTATGCTTGACATTCCAAGCAATATGAATACTCCAATGGTTATTGATGGTCTTAATTTTGATCTTGGTAATTACCTTGAATATTGCCCTGCAGACCCTTCAGATGAGAGATGGGGCTGCCCAGAAGGTTGCGAAACAGGACGAGTTAAGCCAATCAGTGAACCACCTAACTCAGCTATTCGCTCAATTGGCGGCAAAGTTGCAGGTCAGCTTACTATCCGTAACTGTATGTTTACCAACTCATCATTCTATGGTATTCTTCTAATCCACCAAGGTGGAGATTGGGAAATCTACAACAATGTATTTGTGAGCAATATCTATGCAAGTTGCGAAGTTAATGGTGGTTTGAATCAATCTACCTATCCACATAAATCAACTGTTGAATTCCACCACAATACAGTATTGTTCTCTTGGTGTGCAACCAAAGAGATGGAAGATATGGGATACGGATATCGTATGCGTAATGGCGTGGACCACGATGTTCACCACAATATCTTCGGATGTAATAACTTAAGTGCAATTGATAATGCTTGGGACGACTCTACACTTCCTCAAGCGAATCGTAAAATTACATCTGCTTATGATAACCTATTCTTTATGAATAAAGGTGATATCACTATTGCTGGTACAAGCGGTGGTAATTGGATTTTTGTTCCTGCTAAACGCTTCGATGAGGTTATGACTTTAGTTAAGTATGAGAATAACAGAGAGTTACCTGCTGAGAGCACATTCAAGGATTTAATTATTCAACCTTACCTTAATGGCTTTGCTAACCTGAAGATTATGACTACATCAAGTTATGATCCTAATTCAGCTGCGAACCTATATCGCGAAGCTCACGGCCTTAATAAACAAGGAACATCTACTACACGTGTTTCAATGTATGGTAATAGATATAACTTTGATGAAGCTCTAAAATTCTTCGGCGCAGAAGAGGGATATGGAGCACAAAAGTTATTTTAACCAACAAAAAGGATAAGGGCTGAAATGCTCATACAAAAGATGGGGATGACTAAATAGTAAATTTGTCATCCCCTTTTTTTTATGAGGTTGAATAAAAAGATGTAGTTTTAGGATTGCGAATCCCGAAAAAATGGAGTTTACTTTGCGTAAATGAGCTCCATTTTCCGTCATTTCCGAGCTTGCCTCACACTCACGTCATTCCCGAGCTTGTCTCGGGAATCTGTTTGTTCGTCATTCCCGAACTTGTTTCGGGAATCTGTTTCAACCTGGTATGCACAATAGATTGCCGTGCTTCGCACAGCAATAACGTGTAAGAGGAGTAGATTGCCGGCTTCGCAAGCATAACGACAAAATAGACTTTTTATTCAGCCTCTTTCATTTATATATATTAAAACAATAAGAAGCTACCTTTATCAAAACTATATTTTAAAGAATAAACCTGCACGAGCCGATAGTATAATATCGTTTTGACTTCTATAAGTATTGAGAGTGCCATCATTTAGATTCATAGAGATTTCCGGCTCTAAATATAGAGATAAAAAGTCATTGATTTCTAATTGGAGACCTGCAACGCCATTAAGTGAGAAAATGAAAGTATCCTCTTTAAGTACCACTTTCCCTAATTTGGCATAGATACACTTATCCACTTGAGCTCCAGCTCCGACATATAGAGTAAACAATTTTCCATTTATGATATTGTAATTAGCTCTTAGTGGTACTCCAAGGTAGTGAACAAATTGTTTATACGATCCATTTGTACCATCAACATAACTTCGGTAAGATGTTGATTTATAAATAGTATAATTAATACCTGTATTCAAAGATAATCTATCTGTTAGATATAATTGTGCCGACAAACCAAAAGAGAGTGGCATCTGGTGTTTATATACTTCAGAAAAAGGGAGAAAAGATGAACCCATTGACAATTGAGGATTTGATTTGTCTGGCACACTATTCATCGAACTGTATGAGTACCCTGGATAAACCTGTTGTAAAGCTGGAGGTTCTACCTCTTTATTAAATACACTTTTTAATCCTTCATAACTAGAAAATGTACCATTGCTTGATATACCAAAAGAGATAGGAGCTCTTGCCTTTCTGAATCTCTCTTTTGAGATATTTTCATAATAGAAATCATCACCTAAATAAGCGGATTGACGTTGGGGATTCGTGAATATAGATGTATCACCCTCGATATTTGTACTCTCTTTTGTACTCTCTTCTTCCCTATCATTCTCAGTAATTTCATCTATAACACTATCCTGTGTTCTTTCTGTTTTTGTTAATACTTCTGCAATTTTATCCCCACCGTCAATTTTAGATACAACGCTTATTTTCAATGACTTATCAGAATTATCCCTCTTTTCTTCGGCCAAATTATCAGGAGTGTCAAAAGTCGATAGGTCCTGTTTAACGATACTATCCACAGGAGCAACTGCCTCTGCTATAATGGGATCTCCAACAGGCAGACTGCCATCAGACTTAATCAAAACAAGGAAGAGCAGAAGGGATGCAGCAACTGTGCTTATGCCTCCTATCCAAGCAAACATCACAGCTCTCTTTTTGGCTCTTGATTGTGCATATTTCTGCTGAATTAGATTCCAATCATCAGCAGAAAGCGGCTCCTCAATGCTCTTTAATTTATCGCCCACGATATTTGTCCAATCTTTCATAATAATTCTTTACTTCTTATATATTTATTTATCTCTTCAGCAAGAGTCTCTCTTGCCTTAAAAAGAATAGATGATGATGTATTTTCCTTTATTTTAAGCATCTTAGCAATATCCTTATGAGAATATCCCTCTATACAAAACAAATTGAAAACCACTCTTTTGGTTTGAGGAAGACGCTCTACCATCTGCATCAAAACATCGTCAGGTATTTGCAATACTTCTTCATTTAATGGTTCCAGGATCTTATCCTCATTCTTCTCCAAAGGCAACTTTTCGATGCGCTTTTCTTTTCTCAAATAATCTAAAACCAAATTAACCGTTACCCTTGAACACCAAGATTTAAGAGTTCCGGTAGGCTTATACTTGCCGATTGTGTCAAAAATCTTTATAATACTATCGTGCAGCAAATCTCTCGCCTCATCTCTATCGCCTATATAACGAAGACAGAGCGCATAAAGAGATGTCGCATACTTTGTATACAACTCTCTTCTGGCATCTTCGTCTCCACGAGCACACTTTTTTGCCAGTTCAAGATCCTCTATATTTACAATCTTTGACAAACTAATTATCTCTAATGTTATAACGTATGAATATATGAAATACTTCCAAAAAAAGTGCAGAATTTTAATAATTAAAAAAAAATGCAAAAAAATTTCACTTCTGAAGGAAGTATTTTGACTATTTCTACGTTATTAAGTAGAAGAAGAAAAACCACAATAAGACTTTAACTTTTTTAATATATATATCGATGGATGAAAAGAAGAGAATGCCTATTATTTTAGTGGTTAAATAGGTAATCCATCAAATAATTTTTTTTCAACTGACACCGGAGCAGGGACTTAAAGTCACAAACCTGCTCCGTTTTTTATTACCCTCTAATAATGCTGAGCGAGACATTATCCGTCATTGCAAGGTTTTCGTTTTTCGTCGTTGCTGACGAACAATCTTCCGTCATTGCTGTGCGACGATACTTCCGTCATTGCCGGGCGAAGCCCGGCAATCTATAAAAGATTCCCGAGACAAGCTCGGGAATGACTATAGTGTGGTTCGTCGCAGGAATGACGATTTTTGAATTGAGTTCTCTGGAATGACTAAAATAGAAAATATATTGTAGAAGTGACAATATTTCGAAACTACAACTACTCCCCTTTGAATTTATCTCGCAAGCTTGGGCTATTCTTTGTGAGTTTTTTAATTGTCAATTTTTCAGCTTTATCATTTGCCAATCGCAGATTATCCTCTGATCCGACAAGTTCCTTACGCACTGTCTGAAGATGAGAAATTGTTTTATCAATCTCATCAATGGCATTCTGAAACTTTTTACTTGCCAATCTGTAATTATAGGCGAATTTATCTTTGAAATCAGATAATTCATTCTCAAAATTAGTTACATCTATCGACTGACGCTTAGCTATTTCCAACTGCTTTTTATAATCCAGACTCTTTTTGGATGTTTGAACAAGCAAAGTTATGATTGGGATAAAAAATTGTGGTCTGATGACATACATCTTCTCATAACGATGAGACATATCCACTATCCCTGTGTTGTAGAGTTCACTATCTTGCTCAAGCAACGAGACAAGAACTGCAAACTCGCACCCTTTATTTCTTCTGTCCTGATCAAGTTTTTTGAGAAAGTCCTCATTTTTATGTTTGGTTTGAGTCTCATCTGCCTCATTTTTCATCTCAAACATAATTGAGACATACTCAACCCCATCCTCGAAATCTCTGAAAATAAAATCACCCTTGCTTCCCTGAGCAATATCATTATCCTTCTCAAAATATGCATTTGGGAAGAGTGGTCTGACACGATTGAACTCAGTACTACAATGAACTTCAAGACTCTCTCCTATCATCTTGGTAGATTGTTTTGATTTCATATCCTTGTAATAATCAATCAGCTCATTTGCCTGTTTAAGGCGTATCTCATATTGCTCTTTAAGCATAGCTTCACTTTTAAGAGACTCACTCTTCTGTGCTTCGGACTTGACGATCAATTCATTTATCTCTGACTGTTTGTTCTGAATTTCCTTTACACTCTTCTGACGCTCCTCCAGCAAAGCTATCTGCAGTCTATCTTCCGACTGATTTATCTGAGATTTAAGCCCTTCGATAGTTTTATCTTTTTCTGTAAGTCGTTTAACGAACTCCAAATCCTTGGCTTGTGATAAAGAATTCAGCTGCTGTTTCAACTGAGAAATTTCACCATCTTTTTTGTTGATTTCCAGCTCTTTACTATTCAGTTTCTCTTGAAATTCTCTTTGATTTTTTTCTAACACCAACTTCTGCTCAGCACTGTTTCTACGATGCAGTTCCTCCATTCTTCTATCTACCTCAATCTGAAATTCAATACTTTTCACTTGTGAGACAATTGCTGCATAGTCAGCTTCATCAACGCTAAAAGTTGTACCACATTTAGGGCATTTAAGTTCTCTTTTACTCATATTTGTTAATACTATATTTAATTAAGATGTAATCACAAAGTTAAAAAAAGTGTAGTTATTTAACATTTAAATTATCCTATCATCTTCTGAAAATCTTCAAGAGTATCTCTCAAATATTTTGGCAAGCGATTAATTGTTTCTAAAACCATCTCTTTCGGTATCTCCTGATAGAATGCCTCTGCAATAGCTCCTGTAATGCAAGCCAGAGTGTCACTATCTCCTCCCAATGCCACTGCTCGACGAATAGCATCTTCAAAATTGCTACTTGAAAGAAATGCTATAATTGCCTCAGGCACAGTACCTTGACAACTTGAATCCCACCCATAAGTCAGGTGTAAATCATCCCACTTGCGACTAAGGTCATAACCATATTTAGACTCAATATAGTTCTTAATATCCTCTTTAGATGATCCCGTTCTTGCCAAATAAATTGCTGCTGCAGTCGCTTGCGCTCCTTTAATTCCTTCTGTATGATTGTGAGTTATTGATGCTGAGATCTCTGCCACACGCTCAGTCTCTTCAAGGGTATCAAATACCCATCCCACAGCAGAGACTCTCATTGCTGAACCATTCCCCCACGACTTGTATGGATACCTGATAGTTGAGATCTCAGAATGTTCTCCTTTATCAATTTTTTCAGGATAAAAGAGCCAATTTAGGAAACCTCCACCATAACTACCACAAGGATTGGGATATCTCTCCGCAAACTCAACCATAATCCTCTCAAGTTCTCTATGTGTATGTTCTTTATCAACGATTAGCCACTTTGCTACGGCTAAAGAGATGATTGAATCATCAGTATATATACTACCCTCAGAAAAAAGGGGGAAGTCCAAACTCTTAGTATTGTTAAATTCATAAATAGAACCTACTGTATCTCCAATAATTGCTCCTAACATACCGTTTACATTATTTAAGTTTAATTTATTGATAAAGAGATTAAATTACATTAAAACTTGCCAAAAATCAATGGGCAGATAAATATTATTTACATTTACCGCATCTCTGAACATTGGGGCAATATCTACTGGCGAGAAACCTGCATTGCCGCATCCGATAGGAGTGACTAAAAAATTCAATTCAGGATGATTAATTGCATAATCGATAAACCTATAAATGCAATGTTGAATTTCATTAATATTACAACCAACTGTTGGAATTGCATAAGATTGTCCCTGCATTCCCTCTGCACGTCCCCAAATAGCTCCAAATCTATTGAAAGCTGCAGCTGCTGCTCCCCCACGGTGTAAACCATCAACATTACTGCCAAATACAAATATCTCGTTATGCCCAAGATAATCAATTCTTGAAGGTGTCACTCTATTTGTTATAGAGACTTTTGAGAAAAATTCCTTGTCCTTATAGTGAGTCTCCCCTCTCATTTTAGATGCACGAACTTTTTCATAATAAGAGATTCTCTGTCTGTTTACCTCTTTAAACATTCGGTCTGTATCCTCGTCAGTTGCCATAAAATTCATTGCATTATCAATTTTCATTGACTGTGCTACAGATAGAGAATCCTGATTAGCACCAATATAGACAAATGTCCAACTCTCTTCGCTCAATCTTTCAATCATAGATTTGATCTGGAAATGATTGAAATGTTCAGAACTATTTTCCATTCCATCTGTTATAATAGTAACAAGAACTTTATCATCACCTTTTACCTTTTTCTGAAGTTGTGTTAAAGAAAATCCAATTGCATCATAAAGCGGAGTAAAACCATTTGGGCTATAATCCTTTTTGGTTAAATCTTTAACATTTGTAATTGGTTCAGCATTGATAATAGTTCTTACAGATTCTTTAGATGAATCTGAATCGAATGTAACAAATGTTAAGTAATACTCCTGATCATCAGATTGCGACTGGGCAGTTCTGATAGACTGGATTGTTTCGTTTGCCCCTGAAAGTGCTTGATTATAAATAGAATCCATTGAACCACTTTCATCTAAAATAATAAGATTATAAATCTTTGTCTTGTTTGTATTAGCTGTTGTAACCATAATTATTAATTTTTAGTGTAATATTTACGCATTAATTATTTGACTCAAAAAAATGGGACTATTAATCCCCCCCCCTTGTGTAATTTCAACGCAAAGATATAATCAATTTTTTAATCCTCCAAATATTTTGTGTAATTTTTACACATTTTTTAAATATCTATTTCTTTATAAAAATTATGGCAAAATCTAACCCATATAACAACGCACTCTGTCAAGATTTTATCTATCTTTACAATATCTATTAAAACTTTATAAAGATGAAAAAGAGTCTGACATTCCTGCTATCAACACTTGTCTCCCTTACACTATGGGGACAACCATCCAAAGAGTACATAACAGTTTATGCACAACCTGACCACTCTGACTGGGTTTATGAGCTGTCAGAAGAGGCTCATTTTACGCTTTATGCGATTAAAGAGAACTCATTGATGCCGAATATTGAAATAGAGTACTCTTACGGTCCGGAAAAGTTGGATCCTATCTACACCGGCAAAGTTACCACAGATAAAAATGGGTTTGCTAAAATTAAAGTCAAAGGTAGAAAAGAGCCGGGATTTACAACGGTTAAAGTATGGACAAACCATAATGGCAAAAAGTATCAAAATATGACAAATATTGGGTATGAGCCTTATGAAATTGAACCAACAACCACACTTCCTGAAGATTTTAAAGAGTTCTGGGACAATGAGTTAGCAAAAGCAGCAAAGGTACCTATGCTTACTCGGGTCGAATATGTTGCAGAACAGAGCGATGATAAGGTTGATGTCTATAATGTTCGTGTTCAATCTTATAAACATGGCAATTATATCTATGGTGTTCTCTCTGTGCCAAAGAGTGAAGGTAAGAAAGCTGCTATTTTAAGATTACCAGGTGCAGCAGTTCGTTCATTCAGTGGACCAAATTCTCTTGCATACGAGGGTTTTATTGTATTTGAAATCGGAGTACACGGAATTCCGGTAGATCACGATCCTGAAATGTACAGAGCACTTTCAAGTGGCCCATTAGGAGGATATGCAACTATTGGCTTAGAGGATAAAAACACCTTCTACTACAAAAGAGTTTATTTAGGTTGTGTTAGAGCAATAGACTACCTATGTAGCCGCGAAGATGTTGATAGTGAACGAATTGCAGTATATGGTGGTAGTCAGGGTGGAATGTTGTCTATCGTCACTGCAGCACTTGACAAACGTGTCTCTGCTATGGTTTGCTACTTCCCTGCATTCTGTGATGTAACAGGTTATTACTATGGAAGAAGTGGAGGTTGGCCTCACCTATTCAGAAATAAAAACGAGAGCAATATTGAGGCAAAAATTGAGACATCAAAATATTATGATACTGTAAATTTTGCTCGTTTTGTTGAAATTGAGGGCTTTTACACCTGGGGATTCAATGATATTGTTTGTTGTCCAACATCTACATTCAGTGCATATAATGTTATCACAGCACCTAAAAAGCTCGAACTTATAAGAGATGCTGGTCACTGGGTATATCCTGAATATGTGAAAGAGTGGACTAAATGGTTGAAAGAGAAGCTGTCTGTGAATTAATTGGGTATCTATAACAGATTCCCGAAACAAGTTCGGGAATGACGATAGTGTAATGCGTCGCAAAAGTGACGGATAAAGACAAATCAAGAATGAAGAAATCGTGACATCATTCTTGAGAGGTTTTTACAACTCCATCTTTACCAGAATAGGACGATGGTCTGAAGGATAGTAGAAGTTTGAGAGTTTTAATGAATCCCTGACTGGCTCCGTATATTCATCAACTATCACATAAGCGTCTGTTATACAATCAAATAGCGGTTCTGTACAATATACAAAGTCTATCCTTGAATTGCCAGGCATTGTTTTGCAAAACTCATCAGGGTGAAATTCGTGAATGAGATCAAGATAAGGGGTATTCTCCTGAATATAATCGTGTACCCAAAAGCGAGAATCATCCTCTGGATAATTATAAATGCTATTATCTACACGAGATCTTGAATTGAAATCACCTAACATCATCCAGAACTCTGTTTCACCATCTTCAACAGAGTTGATTGTGCTTTTGCATATAAAATCCATCTCCATCAAACGATATGCATCTCCCCCATTCTCACTCTTACTCTTCTCAATATCGGTAGCTCTGAATGCATATTTTTGTGGCCAGGTGTGAGTTGTCACAAGATTCAAACTCTTGCCATTTATCTCGATTTTGGCCCATCCACTTCCGTGAGTCACCACGCTATCTGGTTCATTTCCAACAATTTGTTTAATTCCCTCAATAGGATATTTAGAAGTTATCACTTGTGGATAACTATCTCTATACCCACCAATATACCAATAATTATGACCATAACGAGAGGCCAACTCTCCCCAACCATCTACCAGATAACGATCCTCTTTCGGCATAACTTTATCTGTGCCACTATGGTAAATAGATTGAGCTTCACACCAAACACAAATATCTGGATCATAACCCTTTACATATTCAACAAATGTATCATAGTTTCTCGGTTGATCACTCCACATTCCATTTTGGATATTCCAATAGAGCAGTGTCACATCTTCACTCTTATTAATGCCACAACTCACTAATAATGAGCACATTATTGCAATAATAAAAGAACTCAAATACTTCATATTCATAAAACTAAACAAGGATTTTTCTAACTTCTCTCCTATCACTTTTATATTTATCTATATAATCCTTTACCATTTTTTCCTTTGCACTTTCAGGAGTCATTTTTGGGTAATATATAGAATAATCTCCTAAAATGGAGTCACATAACTCTTTATCAATTCCCTTAATATAAATATATCTATCAAGTTCATTTGGACTAGGGAACATAAATTCAGGATCTTGAGCGACATACTTAAAATTAATAATGTAACCAAAATAACGTGTTATCTCCCAATCCAGCATTCTCAAAAAAGTAATTGAACTATAAGAAGGTGAGGATAGAAAATCTGTTATAAATGCTGCCGAATTATTAATATTCCTAACATTTAATCTAACTCTATTAATATTATCCAAACTATTAATCATCATATCTTTCATTCCATCTTCTGAAAAAATCAAGGAATCTGTTGGGAAATGAAAGTTAATAGAGTGTATTGTCAAAGGCTTTGATTTAGGATTTTTAATAACAAACAATTTCATCTGAAGCATTATATTAAGATTCGCAACAAGGTGTCGAATTAAATCATTCAATTCATCCCTATATACCTTTTGAATCTCAAAATCTTTATCATCCCTATCTTTATATTTCAAATATGATGTGCCAATATATGTACCAAGAGCTGTTATCAATGAGACAATGATTGCTAATAAGTCCAGCCACTTTTCTACTTTAATAGTACTTGCGGACTTTATAGCTATAAAGAAAAGTATAATAGCTACTAGAATAAGAAAAAGGGAGACTAATATACAAACGAGCCATTTGAATCTTTTGAGATATCTATTGATTGGCTTCTCCATTAATAGATGCTTCTCTCTAATACACTCTTGAACATCAACTCTACATATATCAGATTCTATTTCACAAGCTTTTTTTATTACCGAATAAGAGTCTTTTATATTAACTATTTCTTTATAATCATTAACCTTCTTTAATATTTCGGCAAAAAAGTTGATCTGCTTTCTTTTCTCAAGTAACGATAGTAATTGATCATAGAAATAACCTTGGTAAGAATAAGTTCGCATATACCATCTTCTCCATTTTCTCAATAAAGCGTACCACTTGATCGATGTTTTATCGTTTCTAAACTTGGCAAGTATATTCTCAATTAACAATACCTTTACTACGATGAATCTTGCAACAACTTCAGGCTTGCTAATTGCTTTATTTTCAACCATTTTCAGCAACAAGGATAAATAATTTGCCCTCTTAATTTTAAAATCATTAAGTTTCTGTCTAGATGTAATTGATGAGAGTGTTTTTTTATAAAGATGACTTTCAATATTACACGCAACGATATTCTTGTTTTTACTCAAACTTATTACTTCAGGAAAATCTTCATAAGAACTGTTTACCTTAAAAAAATTTTTAATAATCTTTGTTTTTTCTCGTTTTGAATTTGGTTTAAGATTGACTATAGCATTTTCTATTGAATATAGATACTCTTTCAAATAACCATATCTATAGCTCTTTGTCCAACCCAAACTATCCAAATATGAAGACCTCTCATCAATTATTGCCCCACCCTCACTTATACGTTTGACCTCATCTGAATGAATTCTGCCAGCTCCATTAGTTATATCCAAAAACTTATTACCATAATGTCTATATGATGTTATACATAAATCTGCATAACCTGAAACTGTCATCTTTTCAACAATTTTGGATATAACATTTTCATCTAATAATTCATCGTCATCATCCAAAGTGATTACAATATCATCATTATTCACCCCAATTGTCTCATTTGAAAGCTCCTTTCTTAGAAAATACAAAGATGAAGCTGCACTATCAAACTTCGCTTTAAAGAGATATATTGAATCTACAAATGAGTTCTCAACTTGGGAAAAATTGTGAAGTTTTAATAATTTTTTGTAAGAGGATGGTAGTTTCTCATATCGCTTAACTCCACACCATAATCTATGGTCGTGCAATATCATAATTTTAATATTGCCGTAATCTTGTCTTAATACAGAACTTATCGCTCTCTTCAATGACTTATTGAGATAGCAAATAAACGATCTTGTCCTAATTAAGACAAATACTTTAGGTTGATTGTTTTCTGTCATTATCAATTATCTATTTAATCAATATTTGCCTCATCCCAAATCTTCGTCTCTTCGCAATGTATCACTGCTACCTGATCTCCAACTTGGATCTTGAAATCTCCCTCCTCAAGTCTCCATCTATTATCTGCACCTACAAAAGCTAAATCTCTAGCATCAATGCTCAACTTAACTCTTTGGCTCTCAGATGGCTCTAAATCGATTTTCTCAAAGTTCCTAAGTCTTCTCACATCCGGAACGAGAGAAGCCACCAAATCGCTTGAAAATAGCATAACAACCTCTTTTCCTGCAACTTTGCCACTATTTGTAACAGTAACTTCAACATCAATCACATCATCAGCTGTAAAATTACTCTGACTTACCTTCAAATCGCTGTACTCAAAAGTTGTATAACTCAATCCATAACCAAATGGGTATAACTGATCTACTCTTGCATTATTATTATAGACACCCTCCATTGTACCTACCATTTCTGATACTTTGAAATCATAAGTAGATAGATTATTAATATTACGAGAATATGTATAAGGCATTTTTCCACTGAAATTTTCTCTGCCAGATAGAAGAGCAGCCAAAGCATCACCTCCATAATTACCTGGTAATAAAACATTTACAACAGCTTTAGCTAAATGTTCAATATCATTGATAATTCTTGGACGGCCACCATTGATAATCAAAACTATCGGCTTTCCACTCTTTGACAACTCCTTAACCAACCTTTTCTGATTGGCTGAAAGATTCAAATCATCCATATTACCTGGTGTTTCGCAATAAGAGTTCTCTCCAATACAAGCCACAATTACATCTGCTCTACGCGCAGCAGCCACAGCTCTTTGAATGGAGGCATCTGAAACAATCTCATCCTGCCAATTGCCCTTTTGAGCATAAGATACTCCAGCTTCATAAATGACATTCTTCGAACCAAACTCGTTGGCAAGTGCTTCATATATTGTATTAAATCTCTCTGTGAATTCATTAGCTCTGTCTCCTTGCCAAGAGTAGGACCAACCACCATTCAGACAGCGCATTTCATTACCATTTGGACCTGTTACCAATATCTTTGTACCCTTTTTCAATGGAAGAATATTATCATCATTTCTCAATAGAACTTCTGACTCAACAGCTGCCTGATAAGATTTTTGTTGATACTCGTCAGAGGCAAACTTATCATATTTTGTGAGGTCCCAATTTGGATTATCAAATAGTCCCAAACGGAATTTTAGTCTCAAAACCCTTCTCACAGCATCGTCAATACGGGACATCTTAACCTCTCCCTCCTCTACAAGTTCAATTAGATAGTTACAATAATTCCAATCATCCGGAATCATTGACATATCTACTCCTGCATTGATTGCCAAACGAATTGCATCCTTGTGTGAAGTTGCAACTCTTTCACGAGTATATAAATTTTTAATATCAGCCCAATCTGTAACAATCATTCCATCCCAATTCAAATCCTCTTTTAACCATTTTGTTAAATATTCATAATTGGCGTGAAATGGCACTCCATTATTACTTGTTGAATTAACCATTAATGATAATGCACCTGCCTGAATTGCCTCTTTGAATGGCTCGAAATAGAGTTCTCTCATCTCTCTCTCCGTAATTGATGAAGGTGTTCTGTCTCTTCCGGAAACAGGGGCTCCATAGGCCATATAGTGTTTTATACAAGTTGCAATATGGTATTGATCAAGGTGGTTTGGATCATTACCTTGCATACCTTTTACAGCTGCAGCCCCCATCTCTGACTGTAGATATTCAGACTCGCCGAAACTTTCCCACAAACGAGCCCAACGAGGATCTCTACCCAAATCAAGTGTTGGTGAGAAACTCCAAGGATTAAGTGCTGCACGCGCCTCATAAGCGGTAATTTCTCCCATATTAAAAGCGTGTTCCCTATTGAATGTAGCAGCAATATTTATCTCTTGTGGAAATAGAGTGGCATCTGAAATATAGGATGCCCCGTGAATTTGGTCCAGGCCAAATAACATCGGTATTCCTATCTCCACCATTGATTTTTCTTGAAGTTTTGCCATATATTTGGCTGTAGTCTCCCTCTCCTGGGCAACTCCATCTAAAACATTCAAGATAGATCCAATTTTATATTTACCGAAAATCGTATCTAAAATGGCTTCATTAAAGGTAATAACACCATCTTTTGTCGGACTTTGAAGCTCTGTAATGGTAATTTGAGCCATCTGTCCAACCTTCTCCTCAAGGGTCATCCCCTTTAATATTTTCTCTATTTTTGCCTCAATTTCGCTATCCTGAGGGATTGCAGGAGGAATAGTATTCCCTTTACATCCTGATAACAAGAATGTAATTAACAAAAGTCTTAACGCCAATTTGTTCATATCTATTAATTTTTTGATTATCAATCAAATAGCACACCATCACCATTTTGGTCTAATGTATGTGCAAGTTTATCTATATTCAGACTTCTTGCCGATGCATCTACAATCTCTTTATAGACGCCTCCCATTTTGTAAAGAGAATCCGGATCACCACTCTGTTCAACTCTACCCTCTTTCATAGCATAAATAATATCACTGTCAATAATTTGGGAGATACTATGTGATATAATTATTACTGTACGGTTTTTCTTGATGGCATCAATACTTGCCTTAATCTGCTCAGTTGCAATAGCATCAAGACTTGCTGTTGGTTCATCAAGAAAGATAATTGGTGGATTCTTCAAAAACATTCTTGCAATGGCAATGCGCTGTTGTTGCCCACCAGAAAGAAGTTGTGCCTTTGAGTTAAAACCTTGAGGAAGAGCCATAATCTGATCGTAAATGTATGCCTTTTGTGCTGCATCTACGACATCTTCAAATGTCGCATTAGGATTTCCATAACGAATATTCTCCTCGATTGATCCATCAAAAATGTGATTCTTCTGAAGCACCATTCCAATATTCTCTCGCAAAAAGTGTGTATCATACTCTCTAAGATCAACACCATCTAATTTAATGGTACCACTATCAGGGTTATAGAACTTTACAAGGAGATTCAAAACTGTAGATTTTCCAGCTCCCGAAAGTCCGACAAGGGCAGTTATCTTACCACTTTCGATCTTCATATCTATATTGTGGAGTGCCTTTGTTCCATTTGGATAGGTAAAATCCACGTTACATATCTCAAAATTTCCCTCAATTTGTCTTGGACGGAACTTCCCACTCTCCTCAATCTCACCATCTGCATCCAAAATATCAAAAAAACCTTCTGCATAGATTAAAGCATCATTCATCTGGTCAAATATCCTCTGCAATTGGGTTATCGGTGCTGTTACATTTGAAAACAACATCACGTGATACATAATTTTACCAATGGTCATCCCTGGATATTCAATCAATACAAGGTAAGCAGTAAGGATAATAATCAAAACAGTACCAACTTGTCTGACAAAAGTTTTCAAACCATCAAAATAGAAAGATGTCTTACGCACAAGCATCTGATTATCAGTAAATTGTGTCTGTAAATCCCACTGTTTATCACTCTCTATCTCCTCTCTATTAAAGGATTTAATGACATTGATACTCTCTATGATATTCATCACTCCGTGGCTCTTCTGCTCTCTGAACGAACGCATATTCCTGCGCCATCCACGCAATCTGTTTGCCTGACGAATAGTAATAATGATATAGATTGGGACTATAAGAAGTGCAGTAAGACCAACATATATATTTGCTGAAAACATCAGAATCAATGCCAATACAGAGCTCATAAAGAGAGGCAACAAATCAATAAAGAAATTCTGCACAGTAGAAGAAAGACTACTAACACCCTGATCTATACGCGTCTGCAACTTTCCTGTCTCATTATCTTTCTTTGAAAAAAAGGACATCCTATACAAAAGCATCTTATCAATTACAGCTTGAGAGAGATCCTTCGAAACATTGATTCGCATCTTCTCTCCGAAAAAATTCTGAGCATAGGTAATAAATGCAGCCAGAATTTCTTTCCCGAGTAATACGATTGATATGATTATCAATATCTTAGCCGCAGTACTCCAGACAAGTGTTTTAGAAATAATAAGATTATTTATTGCATCTACTGTTTTATCCAGAACCACAGCATTGATCTGGGCAATAAATGAGCCAATAAGCGTCAAAATCAATGTAATTAATACCAACCAACGATATGGACGCACAAAGGAAGATATCTTCTTAAAAAGCAGAATCAAATTCATTAAATGAGATTTTTTGACGAATAATTCCCTACAAATATAAGAAGAAGTACCGAGAATACAAAGATCACCCTTAAAGCTGTATCTCTATCTACTTTAAGGTAATCACAGTATCATAAAACTTAATGCTATAACTTATATCTGGATATAGGTGAATAAAAAAAGTCTCAACATCCATAAGATATTGAGACCTTTTTTGTGGGAGCAGACGGAGTCGAACCGCCGACCCTCTGCTTGTAAGGCAGATGCTCTAAACCAACTGAGCTATGCTCCCTTTCGTTTTCGGATTGCAAATATATGCACTTTTTTTTAATCTCCAAAATTATTTTCAAAAATAATCAACTTTTTGTGCAATTATGCTAAAAAATCCGAAATACGATTAATTATTCCCATTCGATTGTAGCAGATGGCTTCGGAGATAGATCGTAACATACACGATTTACTGTCTTGACCTCTGCTAGAATTCTTTCTGTTATTTTTAATAGTACTGGCCACTCTATTTGCTCAATGGTTGCAGTCATTGCATCTACTGTATTTACAGCGCGAAGAATCACCGGCCAATCATAAGAACGAGCATTATCTCTAACACCTACAGACTTAAAATCTGGAATTACAGCAAAATATTGCCATACCTTCTTGTCCAAACCTGCATTTGCAAACTCCTCACGCAAAATTGCATCTGCTTCGCGAAGTGCTTCGAGACGGTCGCGAGTAATTGCGCCTAAACAACGAACACCTAAGCCTGGTCCTGGGAATGGTTGACGATATACCATCTCGTATGGTAAACCCAACTCAACACCACAAGCACGTACCTCATCCTTAAATAGTTGCTTTAATGGTTCTACCAATTCAAATTTCAAATCTTCAGGAAGACCACCTACATTGTGGTGTGATTTAACCATTTTTGCAGTCTTTGTACCACTTTCAACGATATCAGGATATATAGTACCTTGACCTAGGAAATCGATTCCATCCAATTTACGAGCCTCCTCTTCAAATACTCTGATAAACTCTCCTCCAATAATCTTTCTCTTCTGTTCAGGATCCTCTACACCTTCAAGTTTACCCAAAAATCTATCAGTCGCATCAACATAGATAAGATTTGCGCTTAACTGATTTCTGAATACCTCTATAACATTCTCTGATTCTCCCTTACGCATCAAACCGTGATTTACGTGGACACATACTAGATTCTCTCCAATTGCTTTTAGAAGCAGAGCAGCCACAACAGAGCTATCCACACCACCAGAAAGAGCCAGAAGAACCTTTTTGTTACCCACTTGACGGCGGATAAGTTCAACTTGATCGGCCACAAAATTTTTCATATTCCAATTTGCTTCGGCCTTGCAAGTATCAAAAACAAATGATTTAACACTCTCTTTGATTGCCTCTTCATCATCCTCAAACTCAGATAACTTGATGTCGCACAATGCTTTATCGTGTCCCGCAGCAATAATTGGAAAACCTGCATCATAAATGTCTTGATTTACATCAATGGCTACTCCATCAATAACATTGTTAGGACCTCCATTGATGATGATACCTTTTACATTTGGCAAAGCTTGTAACTCAGCTACTGTAATGTCGTGTGGATAGATTTCGCTATAAACTCCCAAAGCGCGAATTGCTCTGGCAAGAGTGGTATTCTGATGACTTCCCAAGTCAAGAATAACAATCATATCTTGTTTCATACTCTGAATAATTATTTGAACGTGCAAAAATAAAAAAAAGGAGGTAATAATATCTCTTCAATCAATAATAATTGAAAAAAATACCACCTCCTTTTGTATAATAGGGAAATCGTAGCGATTTCCAAGCAAATAGACTACTCTATCTCTCCAATAACACCATTAAATAGTATAATTCCACTGCTATTTTCCTTGATAAATAGTGCAAATGGTCTATCCAATCTAAATGTAGGAGTATAATCAATAGACATCTTCATCAGACCAACAGTCGTTACTGCAGCTGCCTCTGTGCCCTTCTCATTGACCTCTATAAATGTATCCTGCTTAACAAAGTCAATAAATAGACCATCTGAAATTGATGAAAAATCTGCTTTTTCACCATCAAAAGCATCCACCATACCAAGTGACTTCAAGATATCGTTAAGTTTTACACTATAACTTAGTTTGAAACGAGGCACATAAAGATTTATCTTCTGCTCTACCATTGAGTTATTCAACTCATTCCATCCATTAGCATCAATATCTTTTAAAACAGATCTCAACTCCACACCCTCATTTGGAAGAATAGCTACCATTGAATAAGTTCCATTTCCGTATGGGAGTTCTGCAACTTTGAAATTATCAGTTTCTGCATATTTGAAACTATCCTTCTGGAACATCATATCCACCTCTTGAGTAGTACCATCTGCTTTTTTGAAAGTTGCTTTGTTTGTCATTTTTTCATCAAACTCTTCTTTCCATACTCCTTTGAAATACAAAGCATTGATAAGAACCATTTGAAGTGAAGGTTCAAGTTCGTCTAAAACCTTCTCTATCTTATCATTTGTTTTCTCAGCACACCAGGAGTTAATCTTATCAACACTCTCCTCTTTAGCAAAATCTAAACTATAGACATCAGAGTGGAAAAACTCCTCTGCATCTTTGATGAAATCTTTCTTAATAGTAAGCTCTTTATTTGCCCAAATAGAATTTGCAACATTTACAACTGTCTTTGGATCAGCATTACTCAATTTGGATGAAATCAAAGAGTAAAATTTTGCAACTTCACCCTTTTCAACACCCTCAAAACCCAAAGCAGACATCATCTGAGATAGAGTCTCCTCCTCAGCTCCCATCGCAGTCATTGAGAGTGCAAGCGAAGCACTCAATGGTGAAATCAGAATATTATCTGACTGATCTGCATCCAATACGGCATTAAATAGTCTGAATGAATATTCATTGACACCTTGCACCATCTCTGCCTCCTTTTCATTAAATTTTAATGTTTCCCCACTTTTAGTACCACTTTTATTGGTCGAAACTTGACACGACATCAGCGAAAACATAATTGTGAGGAGTAAAATAATTCTCTTCATTTTTAATATTTCATTGAGTTAATTAATGGATTGGCGTAAATCTCCAAAAGATACTTTCTGATAGCATTAACATCCATATCTCCATTGACTTTTGCCAATCTTTTTTCTAAATATTTTAAGAATATATCCTTTTGTTCTTCAGTATATTTACCAGTGTTATCTAAAGTAAATTCTAAGCTATTTGAAGACTCCTCTTTCAACATATCGTAAGCAATATAATTGTTTGGAGTTAGTTTATATGCCTGATGAATTTTCTTATCGATAATCTCACCTAATCTCTGGAATTTCACATTCTTTTCGAACTCATCAGCAATCTCAATCTCCTTAACGGAAATTGGTTCACAGAAGGTAATATTAACACTACCCTTACCCTGAATAATACCGGTAATAATACTATTCAAATCCTCATTTTCAGCTTTGACATACTTCTCTCCGGCAAGTAGATTTTTCTTCTTATAACTCTCAATTGCCTTAAGAATATCACAAGGTTCAAATTCGTATGAAATAGCAGCAGGAATTATCTTCAACTCTTTGAAGTTTGACGCAAAGTCTCCCTGTCCACTCATATTCAGCATCTTCAAAAGCCCCTGCTCAGTAATATCATAGCCATCCTTGGTGCGTCCATTTCTTTGAGCTATCCAAATTGAAGACTCTTGATTAACAACACGCTTTCTAAGGTACTCAGAAAGGATTTTTGAAGATTGATATGCCTCCTTTACAGTGGCTCCACGAGTTACTTTTACCATTCTGTTAGAGCGAATCAAATCCTCAATAAACTTCTGGGATATGAGGTTATCTCCAACAGCAATCTCTGTCAAAGGAATAGAATTTCTAAACAATATAATCTGTATAAGAGCAGAATCCAATACAATATCCCTGTGATTTGATACGATCAAATAACGTGGATAATTTCCGTTAGAATCGGCCATAAAAGGGTCTAAACCACTATAGGTGAATGAGGCCATTGTCTTCTTAATTACCCCTTCCACAGCGATAGACATAACTTTTGCCTGAAATTCATCTACAGAATTGACAGACTTTAACAATCCGGCAAGCAATGTAGGATCTGCTTCCGGAAAAAGATATTTGGAAACACCTCTTAATAATGGATGGTCGGCAACCCTTTTCAGTGCTTCCGATGCTTCTGCATCATTATAAGGCCTTATCTCTTCGTACATATAAATCAATTAAAGGTATTAATACCATCAAATCAAAAAATGCAATCATTACCACTACACCAAAAGCTCCCAATGTCAATGCAACAGCCAGACAGTAGAGGAACGAAAATGAATGTAGCAATATTCCTGACACTGATACAATCAAGAATAATCTCAATGTAGTAACTCTCCATAAAAATACTCCACAAAGAGCAAGAGCAAGAGGCACCAAAGTGAATAAATTCTCTCCTATGGCAAACAATAGAACAGCACTTAAAACCAGTAATAATAATAGCGCTCCATAAAGTGTATTATAAGCAAACTTTGCTGTTGCAGAGGATGATGCACTCCTTCTGATTGAACCACTTGATGCTTGAATTGCTATTTTTTTGCCTTTTTTAACATATAACAAAATTGTTAAAAGTACTAATAATGAAATAGTTACTATCATAACTACACCATCACACAAAAATCCCTGAATTACACCAAAAAGTTTGAAAGATTCAGGTGATCCACCAATAACTGTAACCAAATATGCTACCAATTCTCCAACAACAAGGGCTACTAATCCTACTAAAAAGATCACTCCCGAGCTCTTCAGCATTGATAAAGGTTTTACTCTACCCCTAATTAATGAGATAGAAAAAGCAATACAGAATAGAGCAAAAACTATTGCATTTAGAAGGTAGTATGAACCCTTTGTAAAGTTAAACATACCTAATAATGGAATTGTGAAAGCAATATTATCTGAATCAGATTTAAGAGCATCTACACTACTATATTTTTTATCTGTTAAATATTTGTGTACCATAGGAGCAATTTGCTCTCCATAGTGCTGAATACTCTTATGGCTAATATTTTCGTAGTTGTCCAAATCTGTATGATAATGGTTGATATCATCAATAGTGGAGAAATTAATACCGCAAATAGTATCTCTCACAACGGTAAAATCTGTATAATTTGGGATGAATTTATACACAACCGATGTCAAAGAATATGTAAATGGGTAATTTGCACTCTCTTTATATAGATTAATCAACTCTCGGTTGTTGTCAGATGTCTCAAATAATAAGACTGGGCCCTTATTTCCACGTGCTTCAAGGTTGATTAACAGTCCTACATTATCGAAAACCTCTGGATTATTATCATATTGATGCTGCATACCAGCCATTCTAATCTCTTCTCCATCTGTAATCAATATCTTCAGACCTTGATTCCACTCACTTCTATACTCCTGAGCCAATCTCAACAGTTCAAGAATAGTTCCTAAACCATAGCCATCATCCGCTGCACCGTATGAGTTCAAGGTATCACCTCTTACAATGTTTGTGCTGCGAGAATCGTAATGAGCTACCAACATCAAATATGTTGAGTCTCCGTTTTGAGGAGGGAATTCACAGTAGATATTTGAGAGATCCACTGGAAAATCCACTCTTTCTGAGTAAGTAGAGTCATAATTGTAGAGAGAGACTTCTGCTCCAAGAGACTTTAATCTTTCAATTAAGTAATCTCTTACAACTATTTTATTTTCAAGCTCTTCTACAGAGTGAAAATCCTTACTAATTACTGCAATATCTTCTGCCACCCTTGCAGCAGAGAAGCCACTATAATCCTTATCTTTAGGAGAAGGAAGTGTCCATAAACCGTAAGCGATAAATGCCGCTAAAGCAATTATCGCTACAGTTATAAATTTTCTTAATTTACTCATTTTGATTACATACCATTGTCAATTGCCTTTAAGTTGGCTTCATTGACATAATTTTTGTTAACGTATGCAGCGTTCATTCTATCACCGTAACACTTTTCAACTGCTTTTCTAACCAATTTCAAAGAGCTATTGATCATTCTGTTCTGCTCGCTGAATGGCTCATCAGCCAAAATAAATGTTGTAGGCAACCATCTTTCAGGGAATGTTCCTGCAAATTGTCCTCCTGAACGATATTTATCCAATTCTGCCTTAATTTGGTGCAAGCCCTCTTCGCCTCTTGCTACCATACTCTTATCAACCTGTACTACACAAATTGTGTATGGATTCTGGTTGTTATGAAGCATAATATTTTGGATAATTTTAGAGTTTTGAACGATTGATTCCTCAATTCCCTCTGGAGAGTACTTCTCACCATCACTTGAAATAAGCAAGCTTTTGAAGCGACCAAGTACATACAAGAAGCCCTCTGGATGCATATAACCCATATCTCCTGTGTACAACCAACCATCTTTAACTGTCTCTGCGGTTGCTTTAGGGTTTTTCCAATAGCCCTTCATAACATTTTCACCGCGAATTACAATCTCTCCCGATTGGCCAACAGGAACCTCTTCTCCCTTTTCATCGCAAATTTTCAAGTCCATAGGTTTAACAAGGATACCTGATGAGCCCAATCTGTGGAGTGGAGGGGTGTTAGTTGAGATAACCGGTGTTGATTCTGACAAACCATAGCCCTGAAACATTGGGATACCAATTGCATAGTAGAATTTTTGGAGATCAATATCCAAAAGTGCGCCTCCTCCAATGAAGAATTGCATTCTACCACCAAGACCCATTCTCACCTTAGAGAATACCAATTTGTCAAATAGTGAAATAAGCGGTTTTGCAAGAATCCACAAACCTTTTCCCTTATTCCATCCCTCTTTATTATATTTAATTGATAGGTTAAGTGCGAAATTAAATAGTTTTTGTGTTGTCTTTCCGCCCTTTGCAACAGTTGTTTCGATATTTTTCTTGAAACTCTTTGCCAATGATGGTACAGAAAGCATAATATGTGGTTTAACTGCCTGTATTGACTTAGGAATATTTCTCAATGCCTCAATTTGTGATCTGCCTTGAGGCACAGTTGCCAAAGATGCTCCCTCGTGCATCATTGCATACATTCCCACAACGTGTGCAAAACAGTGGTCCAATGGCAATAGAATCAACATTGTCCACTCTGTTTTAACATCAACACAGGTGAGCGCCTGCTCAACATTCGCAGTATAATTTCTGTGAGTAAGCATTACACCCTTAGGGTCTGCTGTTGTACCTGATGTGTAAGATATTGTAGCTACATCATCATTCTGAATGGCTTGACCGATTTTCAAGAAATCCTCCAACTTAGTCTCAGCAAGGTATTCATCGCCCAATTTTAGAACATCAGATAAAGGAATTTCAAGATTTTCATATTCATCAAGCTGATCTAAAACAACTATTCTTTCAACTTTAGGGAGCTGATCCTTGATAAGTCTTATCTTTTTCAACTCTCTCGAGCTTACGATGATTGTAGAAACCTCACCGTGTATTAATCTGAATATCAAGTCGTTAGATTCTTCCAATTTAACAGACAACGGAATACTCATTGCACCTGCATAGAACATTGCCAATTCACTGGCAATCCACAAATTGCGTCCTTCTGATAGAAGAGCAACCGAGTCTTTTGGTTTGACGCCTAATTTAACTAAACCCGCTCCATATCTATACACCAACTGGTGTAGCTGTGAATAGGTTGTCGGTTCGAAAGTTCCAGTTGTATTCTCCCACAGATAGGTATTGTCAGAATACTTTTTAACAGATTGTTCGAATAGGTCGATAATTGTGTGTTTCATAATATAAGGTTTTAGTTTATTCTTAATATTAATAAGGTGTACACTAGTCACCTAATTTAATGCTAAAGTAATAAAAAAATCGCTAATAACAAGTAAAATAGTAGTTATCCAACTCTCTTAAGAAGCGAACTATCTCCATAACTCAAGAATCTGAAACCATTGGCAAGAGCATAATCATATATTTTCTGCCAATTTCCCTCTCCCACAAATGCCGATATTAGAAGCAGGAGTGTACTTTGAGGTTGATGGAAATTAGTTACTAAATAGTCAATTATATTAAACTTATAGCCAGGAACTATAATTATACCTGTTCTTGAAATAAGCTCTTTTAAATTATTATCTTCCAAATATTTAATAATTGCAAAAATTGACTGAGAAGAACTATATGAATAACCCTCCTCTCTATAAGGTTCCCACTGCTCAACATCACTTGGAGTGCCAGTTTCGATACAGTGTACACCTATAAAATATAGTGACTCGAGAGTTCTGGTCGATGTAGTACCAACAGAAATTATTGATTTACCCTCAGAAAGAGCTGAATGAAGAGTCTTGAGCATTGCTAAAGAGACCGAAAATGGCTCTGTATGCATCTTATGCTCCGCAATAAACTGACTTTTAACTGGTAAAAATGTACCAGCACCTACGTGCAGACAGACATTGTCGCTAATAATACCCCTCTCTTTAATCTCCTTTAAAACATTTTCGGTAAAGTGGAGACCTGCAGTAGGTGCAGCCACTGAGCCACGTATTTTAGCATAAAGTGTCTGATATCGTTGATAATCAATCTCTTGCGTCTCTCTCTTTAAGTATGGAGGAATCGGTATTTTACCACATAATTCAAGAACCTTTGAAAAAGGGAGACCTTGTTGCCAAGTAAATTCAACTACCGCACTATTTCCATCCCTACTTATTAGTTCTGCTTGTAGATCTATCTCTTTAAGCAGGTTAATATGTTCTAAATCGTCGTCATTACTTAAAGCACTACTTGAAATAAGTAATTTAATTTTATCTGATTTAAAACGTTTTATATTACCTATAATAACTTTCCATCTGCAGGAGCTTGTAGATGCAAAATTTAATTGATAATCGCTTGGAGTATCTGGCTCAAGACAAAATACTTCAATAACAGCCCCTGTGTCTCGTTTAAAAAAGAGTCTGGCTGGAACTACTTTGGTATTATTGAAGATCATCAAGGAGTTATCCGGAAGAATTTTAGAGATAGAGGCAAAATCTGTAGAGGCAATTTTTGAATTTGCTCCCAGATTTTCACAATTATAGAGAAGAAGCTTGCTCTGATCTCTCACTTCAAGAGGAAATTTTGCGATCCTTTCGTCAGGTAAATTATAGTTATAATCACTAATATCAATCTTTGGTATCATAAAAAGCTAGATTAAAATAAAGGCCATTTTTAGCCCCGTATATCAACTTTCAGGTTGCAAAGGTACAATATTTAATCAAAATAGAGTTCGTTGAAATTCAAATTTTTGTTTACAAATGTAATTCACATTTATAAACACGGTAAATTCCATTTTGTAACGCTTAACTGTGTAATAATTTAAACAATTTTACAAATGTTCAATTGGTTAAAAATCTCAATTTTACCGATGTTCTGTATTCAACTGCCAATTCATAACTCGCTCAAACTCAGTTAGTTGCAAGGTTTAACTAAATCATTGTTCATCATTTATTGTCGAGTGAAATATCTCTCCCTATTCAAAATGTAGAAAAATGGAACATTTTCAACAAAAATACAGGTATAAGTATCTCATTCCCAGTATTTTAGAAAAATTATGTAATAATTTACTTTGCTTTTATTTGTAATATATTGATTATCAATCATTTAGAAATAGCAAATGATTCACATCGCACCAGTTCTTGCCTATATTCAGGGTAAAATCTACCATTTTTGGCTAAATATAGGCAGAATTCAGGTAGAAAAATACGCCTCGTAGATATCTGTAAAGCCATTTATCCTAATTTTCCTAAATAAATGAGTGATCTGGCAAAAAATAGCAATTTATTTTATTTTTTGCATATTAAAAATTTGCTTTTCCATATACTGTTTACAAAATTACACAGAGATAAAGTTACAAATGTTTCAAAAATTATATTTACATTTGTAGCATTAAAGATTTACAAATATGAATAGGCGTTTACAGCAATTTTTAGAGGCAGAAAACCTTACTGCAGCAAAATTGGCAGATATACTTGGAGTTCAGCGTTCAGGATTGTCTCATATTCTCTCTGCACGCAACAAGCCGAGCTACGATTTTATCCTCACAATTTTGAATAAATATCCGGCTCTAAATCCAGATTGGTTAATTACCGGAAAGGGTAAAATGTATAGAGATCAAAATGAGGATTCAACTCATGTTCACCAGGTAGTAGTTGAGAAGAGTGAGTACATTCAACCCCCTCAATTTGAATTTGAAAATGAGGTAAATTCGGAAGAGCCGATTTCTAATACGACTCCTCTCCTTTCGAGCAAAGCTCCTTCCAATAATAAGAGGATTGTAAGAATTACCATCTACTATTCTGATGGTACTTTTGAAGATAGATAGTAATTGAGTATATTTGTCGCTAAAAGAGAAAGCAATGTATAAACTCATTCGACCTATTCTATTTTTAATGAATCCAGAAAGGGCTCACAACTTTACAATCAAAGCCCTTAATATAGTTTCGCACATTCCTTTTGCAAACTCTATTATTAAATGGTGTTATTCTCCTAAGTCTCCAACACTTGAGAGAAATCTGTTCGGCTTGAAATTCAAAAATCCTATTGGAATTGCTGCCGGATTGGACAAAAATGCGGAGTGTTACAACCAAATGGCCAATTTTGGCTACAGTTTCATCGAAATTGGCTCTGTTACTCCACGTCCACAAGAGGGAAATAAGAAACCACGCTGTTTCAGACTTCCAAAAGATAAGGCACTTATCAATAGAATGGGTATTAATAATAATGGTGTAAATAGTGCTGCCAATAATCTTAAGAAGAATCCTCCTAAATTGATAATTGCAGGTAGTCTTAGTAAAAACAGTTTTACACCAAACGAAGAGGCATACAAGGATTTTGAGAAGTCCTTCTCCCTACTCTACGACTTTGTAGATATGTTTGTACTCAATATTTCTTGCCCAAATGTTAAAAATTTGGCTAAGTTGCAGGACACTGATACACTTAAAGAGATTATTGAGCATCTGCTATCTCAAAGATTGTTCTACGATACTCATAAACCAATTCTATTAAAGCTCTCTCCAGACCTTGACGAGGCACAAGTTGATGAAATTGTTGATCTTGTCCTCTCTTGTGGGCTTGATGGAATCGTTGCTTGTAATACTACAAATTCAAGAGATAAACTAACTACAAATCAATCAGTTATAGATGCTATCGGAAATGGAGGTTTAAGTGGTGCTCCCCTATTTGAACGCACTTTGGAAAGAGTTAAATACATCTATGAGAAGACCGAAGGCAAACTTCCAATTATTGCCTCTGGCGGTGTAATGACTCCTATACAAGCTCAACAGCTATTAGAGGCAGGCGCATCACTTGTAGAGGTTTATACTGGTTTTATCTATAACGGACCATCATTCGCCAAGAAGATTATAAATCACCTTAAAAAATGTTAACAGCTTCTATTTGTACCATCGGAGATGAGATTCTGATTGGGCAGGTTTTAGACACTAACTCCTATAACATTGCTCAGGAGTTAAGCAAAATTGGAGTAAAGGTCAATTACAAGAGTGCTATTGGAGATACTCTTGATGAGATTATCTCTGAATTGGAAAAATGTATAAAAAAGAGTGATGTCGTTATCGTTACAGGGGGGTTAGGTCCAACAAAAGATGATATAACCAAGGTTGCTCTAAAACAATTAAGCAATTCCAATGGATACAAATACTCCGAAGAACAGGCAGCTATCATCAAGCGAATTCTCACTACCAGAGGGATTGCAATCACTGATATAAACAGAGACCAAGCATTAGTGCCAGAGAATTGCCAAGTTATTGAAAATAAGCTTGGTACAGCACCTTGTATGAAGTTTTCCTTTGAGAAAGAGAAGAGAAAGAGTCTGCTCTATTCCCTTCCTGGTGTGCCGTTTGAAGCATTGGGATTGCTTCCTGATATCTGTACAGATATTAAAAGTGAGTTCTGCATTGAGAATGTCCTATATAAAACTGCTGTAACTTTCGGTATCCCTGAATCTACACTCGCAAAAATGATTGAAGAGTGGGAAGATGGACTCCCTTCTACAATGAAACTGGCATATCTCCCTAATCCTACCATTGGAGTAAGGTTAAGACTCTCATATTATGGAGACTCAATAGAAGAGGGTGAAAATTTGATTGATGAAAAATTCTCAATTTTAAAAGAGATTATTGGTGATGCTCTGTATGGTTGGGGAGAGACATCATTACAAAAGGAGATTGGGAAGCTTTTACAGGATAGATCTGCGACTCTATCCACAGCAGAATCTTGCACAGGTGGCAATATTGCACACCTGATTACCTCAGTTGCCGGCTCTTCCAATTACTATAGAGGAGGCGTAGTTAGCTATGCTAATGAGGTAAAAATCAACTCTTTAGGCGTTAATTCAGAGACAATTGACAAATATGGTGCTGTCAGCAGAGAGTGTGTAGAAGAGATGGCATTGGGTGTACTTAAATTGATGGATACAGATTACTCAGTGGCAACATCAGGCATTGCCGGGCCGGGAGGTGGCTCTGAAGAGAAACCGGTAGGCACCTGTTGGATAGCTGTTGGCTATTATGACAAAAAAGAGGCAAAAGTCTTATCTCAACGAGTAAACTTTGCCTCTGATAGAAGTCGCAATATAGAGAGATTTACCTCTAATGCACTGAATTTCTTAAGATTGACTATTCTTAATAGTACTAAATAGCATCAATTGGCAATACCAACCTCACTCCCCTTGCAGAGTTGAAGAAGTCTGATTCTGATAATCTTGATGTAACTAAAATACGTGATTCTTGATCCTCAAATCCACCACCTCTAAGAACCTTTGGTGTAGGAACTTCACCGATATGCAGTGGATCTGTCTCTTCAATATCCATATATGGAAGATAATCATCTTTACACCACTCCCATAGATTTCCTGTCATATCATAGATACCTAACTCATTAGGTTTCAACGATTTAACATCAACAGACGTCAATGGGGAATTGTTTATATATACACCAACTTCATCAATATTATCGCTTCCACTATATTTATAGCCTTTTGATAGGTTTCCACCCTTTGCAGCATACTCCCACTGCGCTTCTGTTGGAAGATCAAATGGTAATAAGGATACCTTTCTCAAAGTATCAATGAACATAATACAGTCATAATATGAAGATATTCCTGCTGGCTCTTGGAATTGCGACTCATCTTGAAAATTTCCGATTGTGGATCCTGTTACAGCATAGAAAAGTTGATTAGTAACCTCAGTCTCTGAAATCCAGAAGTCACTTACAGTAACTTCGTGTGCTGGTTTATCATTAAGGTAGTCTGAGTAGTCATCACCCATTGTAAATGTACCCCCCTCAACCTTTATCATCCTGACTTTCACATCATTAATCTTGATAACTTTCTCATTAGGATTGGCGCAAGATGCCAAAAATAGAATTAAGGATAAAAATAGAACTCTTTTCATATTATATATTATTTCATTTTTTGTCTAACTGCTTCAAATAGAAGAATTGAGGTTGCTACTGATACATTCAGTGAACCAATCTCTCCCATCATCGGAATTTTTGCCTGAGCTGAACAGATTGAGAGAAGTGCCGGAGAGATACCTTTACCCTCTGAACCCATAATTATAGCAGTTGGTTTGTTGAAATCTATATCATAGATAACACCGTCTGCCTTTTCTGTTGCTGCAACTAATTGGTAACCAGATTCCAACAAATAATATGCTGCTACTTTCAGGTTAGTTACCTTAGATACCGGAATTCTCAACAAAGCACCTGCAGATGTCTTAATTGCGTCAGCATTTATAGCTGCGCCACCTTTTGCAGGAAGAATTATTCCCTCAACACCAGCACATTCACAAGTACGGGCAATTGCCCCAAAATTTCTCACATCACTAACACCATCAAGTAAAACTACCAATGGAGCTTTAACCCCCTTCTCATCTACCCTCTCCATCAATTTTTCAAACGGCACATAGTCAATTTGTGACATATATGCCACTACACCCTGATGGGAACCCTTCACAAGGTAATTCATCTTTTGAGCAGGAACAAATTGGAATGGAATATCATTCTTTTTTATCAACTCCATTAGTTCTCTGAATTGAGGACCTTCAAGACCAGCTTTAAGAACTATCTTTTCAAATTTTCTTCCAGATGCAATTGCCTCCAAAACGGGATGCATCCCAAATAGGTAGTGTTGTTTCTCTTCCATAAAATATTACTCTAATTGAGCCCATTGCTCCATTTTATAATCTAAATCTCTTTTTAACTCTAAATAATCACGTGTCAATGAGATGACATCAGTATCTGGTGCCGGTTCTGAGAGTTGTTTCTCAATCTCTGCCATCTTCTCCTCCAATTGAGTTATTGCTCTCTCTATTGAGTTGCGCTTATTGGCAATCCTCTTTGCTTCTTGCTGAGCGCGATATTGTGCTGCCCCACTGATTTTTTTCTCTTCTGACTTCTTAACATCTTTATTTACAACCTGTTGAGAAGATTTTGATGAAGATTGTATCTCCAAATCTCTGAAACTCTCAATTCTCTTTCTTCTTAAGAAGTCATTTACACCTCCAAGATGCTCTCTTACCTCTCCATCCTTAAACTCATAAATTTTATCTACAAGTCCATCAAGGAAATCTCTGTCGTGAGATACAAGAATTATAGAGCCATTATAGGCAATCAACGCCTGTTTTAGAACATCTTTAGAGCGAATGTCCATATGGTTTGTCGGCTCATCGAGTGCCAAAAGGTTGTATGGATTTAGCATCAACTTTGCCATTGCAAGTCGTGAACGCTCTCCTCCACTTAAGACAGATACCTTTTTATCAATATCTTCACCTTTAAATAGAAATGCTCCAAGAATATCCCTGAGTTTCATTCGGATATCACCGACAGCAATTTTATCCAAAGTATCGAAAACTGTATCGTTTCCATTTAGGATATCTTCTTGATTTTGAGCATAATAGCCAATATTTACATTATGCCCTATCTTTGCGACACCATCGAATGGAGTCAACTCGTTAGTGAGGATTCTCATCATAGTAGTCTTACCCTCACCATTTCTTCCCACAAAAGCCACCTTCTCTCCTCTCTTGACTAAAAGATTGGCCGATTTCAAAATAATTTTATCACTTCCATCCTGATTTTTGTAACCGATTTTGGCATCTTTTGTCTCAAAAACCACATCACCTGAGCGTGGAGCTTGTGGAAATCTTACAGTTAGTGTAGAGTGATCCTCCTCATCAATTTCAATTCTGTCAAGTTTTTCCAACTGCTTGATTCTTGACTGCACTTGATTGGACTTAGTTGGTTTATACCTGAATTTCTCAATAAACTCCTCACTCTTCTCTATCATTCTCTGCTGATTTTCAAAAGCAGCCTTCTGTTGTTCTATTCTTTCAGCCCTTAATGTCACATATTTACTATAATTAACCTTATAATCGTAAATATGACCAAGAAGTACTTCAACAGTTCTATTTGTACAGTTATCAAGGAATTTTCTATCGTGTGAGATTAGCACTAATGAGCCGGAAAAGCCCTGTAAGTACTCTTCAAGCCACTGAATAGACTCTATATCTAAGTGGTTCGTTGGCTCATCCAATAGAAGGATATCGGGGCGGCGGAGAAGAACTTTCGCCAATTCGATACGCATATTCCACCCCTGACTGAATGTAGAGGTGGCACGATTGAACTCCTCTCGTTTGAATCCAAGTCCAACCAATGTCTTCTCTGCCAACATCTGTGGAGACTCTCCGCTAAGGTAACTCAATCTATCTGTTATATCATTCATTTCTACAATAAGCTTTTGGTAAGTATCTGATTCATAATCAGTTCTTTCAGCAAGCTCCTGCGAAATGGCATCTAATTTATCATTTAAAGCTAAAATATCGGCAAAGGCGGTCATTGTCTCATCAATAACACTCTTATCCTTATTGTGTGCCATCTGTTGTGGCAAATAGCCGATTTTCAGATCTACTGGTTTGAGAATTTTGCCAGAAGAGGGCGATTCTATACCGAGAATCAATTTAAGAATAGTACTCTTTCCGGCACCATTCTTACCAACAAGACCTATCCTATCTCCATCTGAAATATGGAAATTAATATTATCAAGTAGAGTAAAACCTCCAAATGACAGTGATAAATCATTAATCGATATCATCCTCTTCCTCCTTCTTAGCAGGTTTAGTTACAAGAACACTTATTTCGTATAGGAAATATATTGGTATGGCCACAAACAACAGAGTAATAGCATCTCCAGAAGGGGTAATCAATGCTGCTGCTACAAGCGATACCACTATAGCGTGTTTTCTATAATTTACCAACATCTCTCTGTTGATTATTCCAAATTTAGATAGAAGAAGGGCCAAAGCTGGTAGTTCAAATACAATTCCCATTATCATAATCAATGATAGAAACATTGATATGTATGATTTCAACGAAAGGGTATTTACCACATCTGGCGAAACCTGATAAGTGCCTAAAAATCTGAGAGTTAGCGGAAAAACAAATAGGTATCCCACAATTATGCCAACATAGAAAAGCAGACCGGCAAAGCCAAATGCTACCTTTACGGAACGCTTCTCATTTTTATAGAGAGCAGGAGCCACAAAACCCCATAGGAAATAGAGTATGAATGGCATTGCTACTATTATAGCAACATAGAGAGAGACCTTGACGTGGGTAAAGAACTGCGCTGCGACCTCAATATTTATTAAATCTATATCAAAATCTGGAATCTTTCCCAGTCCGAGAGATGTTGTTAGTGTATTAAATAGTCTGTAAAGGACAAAGTCAGAGTTTGTCGGAGCCAAAATTATTGTATTAAATAGAAAATTTTTACAAAAAAAGGCACCGAGCATAAAGATGATAACGATTGAGACCGATTTTATAAGAACCGATCTCAACTCATCTAAATGATCCCAAAAGGACATCTCCTTATCAGACATACCCAATAGAACTACTCTTTTTTATCTAATTCATCCAACTCTTTAATTTCAGAGTTAATCTCCTTCTCAACATCCTTCACACCCTCTTTGAAGCTTCTAACACCCTTTCCTAAACCCTTCATCAATTCTGGAATCTTTTTACCTCCCCATAGGAGTAATACGATAAAGGCAATGATTAGAATCTCAGCCCATCCTAATGATCCGAAAAGCAGTAATGATCTCATAATTAATCTTTTATAAACTATTTAGTTAAATTTTCAATAACCTTTTCAAGGTTTTCAATTTTTGTTTGAGCATCGCTCAATTTCTTGCGTTCAAGTTCTACTACAGCTGCAGGTGCATTTGCAACAAATCTCTCATTTGAAAGTTTTGCATTAACTGAGTTATAGAATTTCTTATATCTCTCAATCTCTGCCTTCGCCTTTGCAATCTCCTCCTCAACATTAATCATACCAGCAAGAGGAACGAAGAACTCAACAGTTCCAACCATCAAAATTTGTCCATCTGTGAATTGAGAAAGGTCAGACACTACCTCAACAGAGGAGATATTAGCCAATTTCTCAAGAATTGAAGACAACTCTGGATTAAATGCTCCCTTTATTTTAAGCTCCAAAGACTCTTTTGGAGAGATATTCTTTGATTGTCTCAAAGCTCTGATTGCAACGATTGCCTGTTGTGTCAACTCGAAATCTTCTATAAATTTCTCATCATATTCAGCTGCATTAGGCATCATTTGCAACATAATTGTCTCACCATCCTCTCTTGCTTGAAGATTTTGCCATAACTCTTCAGTGATAAATGGCATATATGGATGAAGCAATTTCAACAATTTGTCAAAGATTTCAATTGTAGCATCATAACTCTTTCTATCAATTGGGGCTCCGTATGCCGGTTTGATTGCTTCAAGATACCACGCACAGAAATCATCCCAGAAGAGTTTGTAAATTGTCATACAAGAGTCTGACAAACGGAATTTATCAAAGTGGTCGTTAATGACTGCAATAGTCTTATTCAACTTGTTATTGAACCACTCAATAGCGATCGCCGCCTCTTTACTTTGCTCAATATCAGCAACTTGCCAGCCTGTAACCAAACGGTAGGCATTCCAGATTTTATTGCTGAAATTTCTTCCTTGTTCTACTTGAGATTCATCAAATAGGATATCATTTCCTGCAGAGCTGCAAATCAACATACCAAGACGAACACCATCTGCACCATACTCCTGCATCAATTTGATTGGATCTGGAGAGTTACCCAGCTGTTTAGACATCTTTCTACCCAATTTATCACGAACAATACCTGTCAGATAGACATTTCTAAATGGTTTCTCATTCATAAATGTATCACCTGCCATAATCATTCTTGCTACCCAGAAGAATAGGATTTCCGGAGCAGTAATAAGGTCATTTGTTGGATAGTAATATGCCAAATCCTTATTTGGAGTCTTGTCAGGGTGGCCAGGAATTGTAGCATCAAATACTGAGATTGGCCACAACCAAGACGAGAACCAAGTATCAAGAACATCCTCATCTTGACGCAAATCCTCAATTTTAATATCAGGATTTATCTCTTTAGCTGCCTTATATGCCTCTTCGAGAGATGATTCAACTACCACTTTTCCATCAGGAAGGTAGTATGCTGGAATCTGTTGTCCCCACCACAACTGACGAGAGATACACCAGTCGTGAGCAGTCTCCATCCAGTGACGATATGTATTTTTGAACTTATCAGGAATCAACTTAACATCGTCATTTTCAACATAATGCAACGCTTTCTTCGCCAAAACATCCATCTTTAGGAACCACTGTAATGATAGTCTTGGTTCAATAACTGCATTTGTTCTCTCAGAGTAACCTACTTGAGATTTATAATCTTCAACCTTAAGAAGTAATCCCTCCTCTTCTAACATCTTCACGATCTTCTTACGGGCAACAAATCTATCTTCACCCACCAAAATTTGAGCTTTGTCATTCAATTTACCGTGTTGATCGATAATATCAATAACAGGCAAATTATGACGAAGACCTATCTCATAGTCATTGATATCGTGAGCAGGAGTAACCTTTAAACATCCTGTTCCGAAATCTATCGTAACATAATCATCTTCAATAATTGGAATCTCTTTATTGATAAGAGGAATCATTACCTTCTTGCCCTTCAAGTGGAAATATCTCTCATCTTCAGGGTGGATACATACAGCAGCATCTGCCATAATTGTTTCCGGACGAGTTGTTGCAATAATTACATACTCACCTGTTTTGTTTCCATTTCCATCACTGATAGGATATTTAAGATGATAGAATTTTGAATCTGTCTCCTTATGTATAACCTCTTCATCACTGACAGCTGTCAATCCTTCAGGATCCCAGTTTACCATACGAACGCCTCTATAAATCAATCCGTGCTTGTAGAAATAGACGAATGTATCAATAACTGCCTGACTCAATTCAGGATCCATTGTGAATTTTGTTCTATCCCAATCACAAGATGCTCCCAATTTCTTTAATTGCTCCAAAATAATGCCACCGTGTTTGTGACGCCATTCCCAAGCATGTTCAAGGAATTGTTCACGTGTAAGATCACTCTTTTCTATCCCCTCAGACTTCAATTTTGCTACAACTTTTGCCTCTGTCGCAATTGATGCGTGGTCTGTACCAGGCACCCAGCAGGCATTTTTTCCTAACATTCTTGCTCTACGCACAAGAACATCTTGGATTGTATTATTTAGCATATGCCCCATATGAAGCACACCTGTAACATTTGGTGGAGGAATCACGATAGTATAAGGTTCGCGTTCATCCGGTTCTGAGTGAAAGAATTTGTGTTTAAGCCAGTACGAATACCATTTGTCCTCGGTCAGAGATGGATCGTATTTAATAGGTAGTTCCATAAATATATCTATTATTTTATTACTAATTCTCAAATAATCTCAAAAAGATATCATAACCTGCAAATGTAATAAAAGAATTTGTAACTTTGCACCTGAATAGTTTCAAGATAATAATTATAATAATATAAAATTATGCTTACACAAATTATCAATGGTATTATCCATACTCCTTCAGGTTGGGTGAAGGGAGGTTCTGTTATAATTGACGGAAATAAAATTGTAGAAATCTCTAATAATGATCTTCCTGTTGTTGGAGCTAAAGTTATTGATGCAAAAGGTTATTATATCACTCCTGGTGGTGTTGAAATTCACTGTCACGGTGGTGGTGGAAGAGACTTTATGGAGGGCACAGAAGATGCGTTCAGAGCTGCTGCTCAAGCACATATGCAACACGGAACAACAAGTATCTTCCCTACTCTTTCTTCATCTACTATTCCGATGATTAAAGCTGCTGCTGCAACTACAGAAAAACTTATGGCTGAGGAGAATAGCCCAATTTTGGGACTTCACCTTGAAGGACACTACTTCAATATGAAGATGGCAGGTGGTCAAATTCCTGAAAATATCAAAAATGCTGATCCAAAAGAGTATATTCCACTTCTTGAAGAGATCTCTTGCGTTAAGAGATGGGATGCTGCTCCAGAACTTCCTGGCGCTATGGAATTTGGTAAATATATTACAGAGAGAGGTATTTTGGCATCAATTGCACACACTCACTCAAATTATCAAATCGTTAAAGAGGCATACGAATCTGGTTATACTCACGTAACACACTTCTACAATGCAATGCCAGGTTTCCACAAGAAAGGTGAATACAAATATGAAGGCACTGTTGAGAGCGTTTATCTAATTGAAGATATGACTGTTGAAGCTATTGCTGACGGTATCCACGTTCCTGCTCCTATTTTGAGACTTATATATAATATTAAAGGTGTAGAGAAATGTGCTTTGATTACAGACTCTCTTGCTTGTGCAGCAAGTGATTCTCAAACAGCATTCGACCCTCGCGTAATTATCGAAGATGGTGTTTGCAAACTTGCAGACCGTTCAGCCTTGGCTGGTAGTATCGCAACAATGGACAGACTTATCAGAACAATGACTCTTAAGGCAGAGGTTCCATTCTTTGATGTTATCAGAATGATTTCAGAAACTCCTTCAAAGATTATGAATGTTTATGATAGAAAGGGTTCTCTTGCTAAGGGCAAAGATGCTGATATTCTATTCATTGACAGTAATTATGATGTAGTTGGTGTTATGGCAATGGGTAACATTGTTAAGGAATTCTAATTATGGATGATAAGAAAAAGATCAATATAGAACTCCGTCCTGAAATAGCTAAAGGCGCTTATTCAAATCTTAGCATCATTACACACTCACCTTCTGATTTTGTAATGGACTTTATTGTGATGATGCCTGGAACTCCAAAACCGGAGGTCATAAGCCGTATTGTTATGACTCCTGAAAATGCCAAACGTCTTCTAAAGGCACTTAAGGATAATATCAGCACTTACGAGGCCAATTTTGGAGAGATTAAGGAGAGACAAGGTAATCCACCTGTTGGCAGTATTCCTTTCTCGACAGGAGGAGGAGAGGCGTAATATGTTGGATCTCAGCAAGATAAAAGCATTCGTCTTTGATGTGGATGGTGTCTTTACTGATGGCGGAGTATTATCAATGCCTGACGGAGACCTGCTTCGCACCTTTGACTCAAAAGATTGCTTCGCAGTAAGGACAGCTGTAAATAATGGATATATTGCAGCTTTCCTTACAGGAGGCGTCTCTCAAAGTTTGATTTACAGAGCCCTCTCATTGGGAATTGAGAGAGATGATATCTATATGCTTGCAAAAAATAAAATAGATCCATTTATGGAGTTTTGCAAAAAGTACAATCTCGATCCTCAAGAGGTCGCATATTTTGGCGATGATATTCCAGATATCGAAGTTTTGAAGATTTGCGGAGTATCTGTCTGCCCAAGCGATGCTGTACAGCAAGTAAAAGAGGTCTGCAAATATATCTCCCCTAACCCTGGCGGAAAGAGATGTGTAAGAGAGTTTATTGAGAGAGTTCTTACACTACACGGCAAATGGATATTCAACCCTACAGAGCCCTGGAAAGGAGAGCATCCTGAACATATTGTTAAAGTTAAGGAGTCACTGTAATGAACTTTTATCAGAAAATTGAGAAATTTAAGATAACACTTGGGTCGCAATCTCCACGAAGAAGGGAGTTACTTTCTGGTTTGGATATCGACTTTACTATTGAACCAAACAAAGATGAGAGTGAAAGCTTTACAGATGATATGGTTCAAGAGGAGGTGCCTGAATTTTTAGCCCGACACAAATCCGACACATTCCATAGAGAACTGCTTGATAATGAGATACTTATCACAGCAGACACCCTTGTTTTCTGCAATGGGGAAATTATTGGAAAACCATCAGATCGCAATGATGCCTATAACATTATCAAAAGATTATCAGGAAATACACATAGAGTTATAACAGGTGTTGCATTGCGTTCAAAGGGATGCTATAGATCCTTCAGTGCAGTAACAGATGTTACCTTTAATGAGTTGTCTGACGAGGAGATTTACTATTATATTGATAAATACCAACCATACGACAAAGCCGGTGCATACGGTGTTCAAGAGTGGATTGGTTATGTAGGAATCAACTCAATTAATGGCTCTTTCTACAATGTAATGGGACTTCCTGTCCAGAGACTTTACACAGAACTTGTAAAATTTATAGAGGAGGCATAGCCTCACTGAATGTCATTGCTGGCGAACCGGATAATTGATTGATTATTAGGAATTTACACCAAAGTAATCTAATAGATATCTCTTTCTGTCACCCTCTGTCATAGTTGCATATTTTATAATGGCTTCCAATCTTTGGCAAGCCATTTCTTTTCTCATTTGATAGATGTCAGATTTAAGATTCAGATTCTCAGGGACCAATCTCTCACTATTCAAGAAGAGCATTGGAGATGTTATTTTTGGAATATACTTTATTATATGTTCTCGACTCAAGAATCTGATCATTGAATCAATCTGATCCTTTGTAAAACGACCACTTCGTGCAATATACCCCTCATCTATTGCAACATAATCACTAAAAATACCTGGATAAAGTCTCATAAGAGAGACCATAAAATCCTCAATCTCCTCACTGAAATTGTAGTTATAAAGAGAATCTCTACTAACATTAAAGAACAATCTGGTTGGGATTGTAATCTCGTCTGAAAGAGTCCAATAACCCAAAGATTCAATATACTTCATCGAGTAATAGAGCATAGATAAATTCAATTTCATACTCTTTGCACAATCCTCAAGGGAGAATTTGATATTATATCCCTCGCCATATTCGTATGGTATTTCGAGATATTGAAATACCTTTTGATATACATCAGCAATATACTCCAACTTTGGGAATGAATTTGAGTGAATCTGCCTCAATCTTGCAATATCACTCTTTGAAAAAAGCACCAAAGAGATAGCTGCCTTCCCATCACGTCCAGCTCTTCCTGCCTCCTGAAAATATGACTCAATGCTATCGGGGAGAGATGTATGACATACAAATCTAACATCAGGTTTGTCGATACCCATTCCAAATGCATTGGTTGAGACCATAATTCTGAGTTTATTGCTCTTCCAGGCAGATTGTTTTGCCTCCCTCTTCTCTTTCGACATTCCTGCGTGATATGGCTGTGCATCAACTCCCTGAGATTGCAGAAAAGAGGCAATCTCCTCACACTTTTTTCGTTGTCCGGCGTAGATTATAGCTGAGCCATTTATCTTATTGCAGAGAGCAAGAAGATTCCCTAACTTATTCTCAGTCTGCTTAACAAGATATGAGAGATTTGGTCTATCAAATCCCGAACGGATAATATTTTTTGACGCGAATGATAATCTGTCACATATGTCATCTGCCACTTTTTCAGTTGCAGTTGCAGTTAGAGCAATTATTGGCACATCGTGTGGGATAAATTCGGAATCGACATCTCGTCTGTTTCGCGCCACCTCACTCTTTATTTGACTAATTGTCAAATAGTCCGGGCGAAAATCATATCCCCATTGAGAAATACAATGTGCTTCATCTACAACAATCATTGAGACATCCATTCTCGATACTCTTGCTCTGAAAAGTTGCGTATTAAGACGCTCTGGAGAGAGATAGAGAAATTTATAATTGCCATAAATAGCATTATCCAATGCAATATCCACCTCTCTGTAAGACATACCCGAATGGACAGATAATGCTTTGATATTCAATTTCTTAAGATTCTGAACCTGATCTTTAATCAATGCTATTAATGGAGAGACAACAATACAGATACCTCTCTTTGCCAATGCGGGAACTTGAAAACAGATAGACTTTCCTCCACCGGTTGGAAGTATTGCAAGGAGATCCCTATTAAGCATAATCTGATGAATGATCTCCCTCTGCATTGGACGGAAATCACTATATCCCCAGACATCCTTTAAAATAGGATATATTATTTCATCAATTCTTTCTCCATTCTCCATACTACAAAAGTAGATAAAAAGGAGAATATCTCACTTCTTTGGCAGAAAATTTGCGGTAAAATTTGTGGAATAAATATAAAGAACTATTTTTGTAGCGCCTTAAAAAGGGGTACTAAAAAAGGAATAATTACTATTATTATAAACATATATAACACACAATAAAATGAGTCAAATTGATCTAACTAAGTATGGCATCAAAGATGTCCAAAAAGTGATTTACAACCCTTCTTACGAAGAGCTTTACAATGCTGAAATTGACCCTTCTCTAACTGGTTTTGAAGTTGGAAAAGAGACAGAACTTGGTGCTGTAAATGTTATGACAGGTATTTATACCGGTCGTTCTCCAAAAGATAAATTCTGGGTAAAAGATGATGTTACCAAAGATACTATTTGGTGGACATCTGATGAATACAAAAATGACAACAAACCTGTAACTCCAGAGGCTTGGAAAGAGTTGAAAGCTATCGCTAGCGAACAACTTTCAAACAAAACTCTATATGTTATGGATACTTTCTGCGGTGCTAATGAAAACACTCGCATCAAAATCCGTTTCATTATGGAGGTTGCTTGGCAAGCTCACTTTGTAAAGAATATGTTCATCCGTCCTACAGAAGAGGAGTTGGCAAATTATGGCGAACCTGATTTCGTAGTTCTTACAGCTTCTAAAGCTAAAGTTGAAAATTACAAGGAGCTAGGTCTAAATTCAGAGACTGCTGTTGTATTCAACTTGACTGAAAAGATGCAAGTTATCATCAACACTTGGTATGGTGGTGAAATGAAGAAAGGTATGTTCTCATATATGAACTATCTACTTCCACTACAAGGCATCGCAGCTATGCACTGTTCTGCTAACGTTGGCGAAAATAATGACACAGCTATTTTCTTCGGTCTTTCAGGTACAGGTAAAACTACCCTATCAACTGACCCTAAACGTCGTCTAATCGGTGATGACGAGCACGGTTGGGATGATGATGGTATCTTCAACTTCGAAGGTGGTTGCTACGCTAAAGTTATCAACTTGAGCAAAGAGGCAGAACCAGATATCTACAACGCAATCAAACGTAACGCTCTTCTTGAGAATGTTACAACTGACGAAAATGGTAAGATTGACTTCGCTGATAAGAGCGTAACTGAAAACACTCGTGTTTCTTACCCTATCTACCACATTGACAATATCGTTAAACCTGTATCAAAAGCTGGTCACGCTAAGAAAGTTATCTTCTTGACTGCTGATGCATTTGGTGTTCTTCCTCCAGTATCAAAACTTACTCCAGATCAAACTCAATACTATTTCTTGAGTGGTTTCACTGCTAAATTGGCTGGTACAGAACGTGGTATTACTGAACCAACTCCAACATTCTCAGCTTGCTTCGGTGCTGCATTCCTATCTCTACACCCAACAAAATATGGTGAAGAATTGGTTAAGAGAATGGAAAAATCAGGTGCTACTGCATACCTTGTAAATACAGGATGGAATGGTACAGGCAAACGTATCTCAATCAAAGATACTCGTGCTATCATCGACGCTATTTTGGATGGATCATTGGATAAAGCTGAAACTATCAATATTCCAATCTTCAACTTGGAAGTTCCAACTGCTCTTCCAAATGTTGACACTAACATTCTTGACCCTCGTAACACTTACGCTTCAGCTCAAGAGTGGGAAGTTAAAGCTACTGACTTAGCTGGTCGTTTCATCAAGAACTTTACTAAGTTCACTGGTAACCCTGCAGGTCTTGCACTAGTTGCTGCTGGTCCAAAGCTATAAGAAAAATAAAACATTTTCATACTTAAAGGTGTCTTATTCTTAAGGCACCTTTTTTTATTTTATTTATCTGACTATTTGTGATTAGCAATGGATTTAATTTAATTATTCGGTATGATTATTGCTTAATTATTTAAATATAAAATAGCAAAAATGACACAAAACAGACACTTCGTAGTTAATCAGACCAAGAGCCAAAGGATGATGCATATTCACTTTAAAAGTGTATCATACTCTGACACTAATGTTATCAACAAATTCAAACTTCCTCAACAAATAAAGTATGGATGCTTCTTTATCTGCACATCAGGAAGTGCTCAAATTATGATTAACTCTCAAAGCTATGATCTCCATAATGGAAGTATGTGTATATTCTTCCCAACTATGGTCGTAGCTATTAGCGATGTTTCTGAAGATTTTGCTGGTTTTATTGCCGGAGTTAATACTGAATCATTTATTCCAATTATTGACCACTCTGCAATAAGTCTTTTTGTCTTGATAAGCAATAGTCCTTGCATTTCAATCAACGATCATCAAAAGAATATGATCCTTAAATTGTGCAAAAAGAGTCGCGACTTCATTTTAAATACAGAACACCCTTATAAAGAGGAGATTGTAAGAAACATTCTTGAAATTATTGTATATGAAATTGCTGCTATATATAACCACAATGAGCCAATCGTAGAGCAAAAAGTTACCCATAGTAAGAAGGTCTTCCAAGAGTTCATCACATTGGTTGCAAATGAACATACTATATCAAGAGAGGTGAACTATTATGCCGAAAAGATGTGTATTACACCAAAATATCTTTCAGTTCTCATAAAAAAAGCATCAGGAAAGAGTGCCAACGACTGGATAAATGCAATTGTAGTAAACAGGGCCAAGACTATGCTTAATAAAGAAGATATGACTATTCAGCAGATAGCATACGAATTAAAATTTCCGAATGCATCCTTCTTTGTCCAATATTTCAAACGAAATATGGGAATTACACCAAAAAAATATAGAGATTCTCTTAGATAATACTAATATCTCTTATAGAACTCAACATAGAGAGCTCCATACTGATCGCTATAATCAAGAATGAGTGTGGAGTTATCAACATCTACCACTTGAACGAACTCTGTATCGCGACCATCTGTCAATACCATAATGCCATTCAGGTCATTATAGGTGTATGTTCCACTGAAAGATAATCTACTCTTATAGTAGTATTGAAAATTACCTAAATTATCAAATATATAGGTTTCATCATTATATGCTTGTTGTGTACTGTATGGATCGTTTGGATCATAAATAGTGTTTGAAACCCACTTACCTTCTAAAATAGAGTCATTCACATTTACATTAAAAGAAAAGGCACAACTTGTTACTAATGAAATAGTTAGAACAAAGAACAGTACTCTTTTTATCGCAATTTTCATCATATTCACAATTTTCAATTTTAACAAATATATGAATTTTTATTAAAAGTCAAATAGTTCTTCAAATGGAGAACGACGTGGAAGTGCCTGAACCTTTACTCTCCTCTCAACATCTACACCAATCTGTTTAAGAATCGACCTAATACAATTAGTAGCACTCTGTGGGGTATTATTATTCTCACTCAGGTGGCAAAGATAGATATTCTTCAAACCTTTATGATAAATCCGCTTAATTACCTCTGCTGTCTGATCATTTGAAAGATGACCTGAGTCATTCAAAATTCTCGCCTTTAATTCGGGAGTATATCCCCCGTGAATAAGCATATCAATATCGTAATTTGACTCAATTATAATATTATCAGCCATACCTGCATAGCGAAGCAAATCATCGTTTATTGCACCCAAATCGGTAACGAATAAAAACTTAACTCCCTTAAAATCAATAAAATATCCTAAAGTTTGAGTAGCGTCGTGAGGTACTTCAAATGGGGTTATAGAGACTCCTTTTACTGTAAACGACTGATTCAGATATGAAAATCTTTTACAGCTGTTTATCTTTCCTGTTGTACAAGGATGGTAACTCAATGCCTTATGAAGGATCTCCGTTGCATAGACCGGCTTACAATAGTATTCCGAGAATGATCCCAAATAGCGAATATGATCAATATGGTCGTGTGTTACCAAGACCAAATCAATCTTTGATACATCTATATCAAATGAGAGTAATCTCTTTTTAATTGTTCTTCCACCTATTCCTACATCAATCAATAATGAGAATTCTTCATCACCCAAATAGTAACAATTCCCATTGCTACCACTCGACAAGCTAATAAACTTTAGCATTAAATCTCAAACAATTGTTTTAACTCGGATGGCTTGAATATACCCTTCTCTGTAACTATACCTGTTATCAACTCAGCTGGTGTAACATCAAATGCAGGATTATAGAATTTTACACCCTTAGGAGTTACAGGATTAGAGAAGTAGGTATCCGATATTTCGTATGATGGACGCTCTTCAATAATAATATTCTCTCCCGATGGGCAGGTAAAATCTATTGTACTTGTTGGTCCTAAAACATAGAACGGGATTCCATAGTGTTTAGCTAAAATTGCCAAAGAAGATGTACCAACTTTATTAGCTACATCACCATTTGCCGCAATCCTGTCGCAACCCACAAAGACAACATCAACCCTTCCTTCTTTCATTACGATTGATGCCATACTATCGCAAATAAGAGTTGTATCCACTTTTGCTTTTGTAAGTTCATAAGCTGTTAATCTAGAACCCTGAAGCATAGGGCGTGTCTCTCCAGCATAAACTTTTGGGGCATAACCCATCTGTTGTGCAATATAAATTGGTGCTAACGCTGTTCCAAATCGAGAGGTAGCAAGGTGTCCTGCATTGCAGTGAGTAAGAATTCTGACACCCGGTGTTAATAGTTTAAAACCATTTTCACCAATCTTTTTACACATCTCGATATCTTCACTCTTTATGGCTCTCGCCTCCTCAACAAGGGCATCTTTAATAATCTGAACACCATCAGAACCTGGTTTCAATTTTGATTTTACCTCATAATATTTTCTCTCCATACGATCCAAAGCCCACATCAGGTTTACAGCTGTAGGACGTGATATATTGAGATATTTTTTGGTATTCAAGAACTCCTCTTCCAACTGCTCGACACTATATACCGAGGCCCTGTTTATACACATTGCCAAACCTAAAGCAGCTGTAACTCCGATAGCCGGAGCTCCCCTAACCTTTAAGAGAGTTATTGCAAAAAATATCTCTTGTGCTGTAGTGAGCTTAAGAAAAACCTCATTTGTTGGCAAGACATTCTGATCAAGAATGACTAACTCACGCGCATCTTCGCTCAACTCAACCGAATCATAGGGAAATATTCTATCCATAATTAAAGTTTTTCAATAATAGAGGTAAAAATGAATGTCATAGTATCTGCTGCCGCATCTGCCGCCTTTACTACATCATCTCCATCATTTACATAATCTTCGTCATAGTCATCGTGTGCCTCATTTGTAATCACAGAGATACCAAATACAGGTATTCCACAATGACGTGCAGTAATAACTTCAGGAATTGTTGACATACCTACTGCATCTGCTCCAATCATACGGAAATATCTATACTCAGCAGGAGTTTCGTATGTTGGGCCTGTACTAGCCAAATAAACACCCTTCTTTAGAGTAATATCTGATTCATTTGCAATTTCCTCTGCCAAAGCAATTAGTCCAAGGTCGTATGGACGAGTCATATCTGGGAAACGGGTTCCAAATTCATCTAAATTAGGACCAATCAATGGATTAGGAAGTAGATTCAAGTGATCTCTAATAATCATTAAATCTCCTACCTTGAAGTCAAAATTAACTCCTCCTGCTGCATTTGAAACGAAGAGATAACTTATGCCCAAAAGAGCCATAACTCTTACAGGAAGGGTAACTACATCCATAGGATAACCCTCATAATAGTGGAAACGTCCCTGCATTGCACAAACTAATTTCCCACCCAATTCTCCACATATAAGATTGCCTTTATGTCCAACTGCAGTAGATTTTGCAAAATGAGGTATCTCGCTGTATGGAATAACAACCGGATTTTCAATTTTCTCGGCAAGTTTACCTAATCCACTTCCAAGAATAATTCCTGCTAAAGGGACTCTCCCCTCTAGTTTACCCTTTACATAATCGGCAGCTTCATAATACCTATTCATTCTTTCGTCCATAATATTTAGTTTTAATCGTTTATCAATTTACTAAGTCTATCTACTTGATATTGAGCATTTTCAAGTATTTCTCTCTCACCTTCCACCACTCTGTTTTCCATCAACACCCTACCATTACAAATTACAGTATCAACGCAAGATCCATTTGCCGCATAAACGAGGTTTGCTTCAAAATTGTAATTAGGTACAAATACAGGGCTGAAGGTATCTATCAGAATAATATCTGCAATTTTACCAACCTCTATCTTGCCGGCATCCACACCAATTGCATTATAACCATTTATACTTGCCATATCGAGGAGTTCATTAAGTGGCATAGATGTAGGGTTCTCTCTCCAGGCCTTCTGAAGCATTGCAGTTGTCTTCATTGTCTCTATCATATCCAAATTGTTGGAAGTACCACAACCATCAGTACCGAGAGCTACATTAACACCTCTGTTTCTGAACTCATTATACTTAAATTTATAACCCGAACTGATTTTCAGGTTTGAATTGATATTGTGGACAACAGTAACTCCCCTCTTGGCCAAAGTATCAATATCTTTATCGTCTACCCAAACTGCGTGTGCTGCTATTGCCTTACAATCCATACCTCCAATCGAATCTATGTATTGTGTTGGTGAGAGCCCATATTGATTAAAGCTATCCTGAGTCTCTTTACGGCTCTCAGCCAAATGGAATTGAAAAATTAGATCATTCTTTCTTGCATAATCTGCACACCACTTGAAAAGCTTAGGAGTCACAGTATAAGCAGCGTGGCAAGTAATAGAGAATTGTGTGAAATCGTTCTCCCAATCTTTAGATTTCTGATGCGCTTCAATAACCTTCGCACAATTCTTTTCAAAAGTGGATTCATCAAGACCGTCAAGCACCACTTCTGAGTGTAATGATCTGATACCCATCTCTTTAGTGGCTTTTACTCCCTGTTCAATCATCCAATATTGATCAACAAAAGCAGTCGTTCCACTCTTAATCATCTCTAAGGCGGCAAGTTTTGTTCCCCAATATATCATCTCCTCATCAAGCTTCGCCTCTAAATTCCAGATTTTATCCAACCACTTTTGTAGTGACATATCCTCATATTTTCCCCTTGTCAAAGTCATTGCTGAGTGAGAGTGAGTGTTGATAAAACCTGGGATAACTCTCTTGCCTTTACCATCAATAACCTTGTCAGCATCTCCACTTATGGCATTATCAATCTTGGCGATTTTGTTATCGTCAATCAAAAGATCTCTCTTCTGACCATTCAATATTATATTTTTAATCAATAAAGTAGCCATATCTTTCATCTATAATTTTTCAAAGATACAAAAAAACTTTATTAAGATAAGTGATTTTTTTAAGCTATTTGAAAAGATTATACTTATTTACAAAACCGAGTCAAAAAGTAATATTATGTAAGGCATTTTTTAATTTTAATTTATTATTGAAAGTATATTAACTATAGAATCTTTTTATTATATTTGCTTAAATATATTTGAATATGGTAACAAGACAATTGATTTCTCCCCGCTCCATTGCTGTAATTGGTGGTAGCGATGATTTGCATAAGCCTGGTGGAACTACTCTTAACAACTTGATTTCCACTTCATTCAAGGGAGAAATATATGTTGTTAACCCCAAAAGCGATAATGTCCAAAACCTTAAAACCTTCAAAAGTGTAGAGGAGTTGCCTGATGTTGATCTTGCTATTTTAGCAATTCCTGCAAAACTTTGTCCTCACGCTACGAAGGTCCTTTGCAAAGAGAAGGGTTGTAAAGCACTAATCATCTTATCTGCTGGATTCTCAGAAGATTCCAAAATTGGAGCTGAATATGAGAGAGAGATTGTAGAGATTGCTAATGAGTGTGGTTGTTCAATTATTGGGCCTAACTGTATCGGCGTCATCACTCCAGATTATACAGGTGTCTTCACAAAACCAATTCCTCACCTCTCAAGCGACGGGATTGATTTCATTTCCGGTTCTGGAGCCACTATCGTTTTTATTCTTGAAGAGGCAATGCAACACGGACTTCGCTTCTCATCAATTTTTTCAGTAGGAAATAGTGCCCAGAATGGCGTAGAAGAGCTTTTGGAGTATCTCGACGAAAACTATATTCACGGCAAGAGCGCCCCAATAAAAATGCTCTACATTGAGAGTGTTTCAAACCCTGAAAAGTTATACAAACACGCCTCATCATTGATAAAAAAAGGTGCTAAGATATGTGCAATTAAATCAGGATATAGTCAAGCTGGCAGTCGTGCAGCATCATCGCATACTGGCGCAATGTCATCTCCAGATAAGGCAGTTGATGCATTGATGAAGAAAGCTGGCATTATCAGATGTTATAGCAGATTGGAATTGGTAAGTGTGGCTGCAATTTTATCTCACGCAATCAGTAAAGGTAACAAGATGGCAATCATTACCCACGCAGGTGGCCCTTCAGTTATGCTTACAGATGTCTTGACTACAAATGGAATAGATGTTCCGCATATTAGTGGAGAGAGAGCTGATGAATTACTTACTAAATTATATCCTGGCTCATCTGTTGGTAACCCAATAGATTTTCTATCTACAGGTACAGCAACACAATTGAAAGATATTATTGATTATTGTGAGAATTATTTTGACGTAGATTCAATGTGTGTAATCTTCGGCAAACCTGGATTAGGAGATATTTATGAGGTTATGGATACTATTCTGGAGGCGCAGAAGGGATGCAAAAAACCTCTATTTGCACTATTGACCTCAATCGTAAATTCAAAGGATGAAATTGAGTATTTCCACAATAAAGGAGGTATCTCTTTCCCTGAAGAGGTTGATTTTGGAAGTGCCTACGCAAAGGTATTCAATACCAAATTCCACACTCCAGAAAACGAATCAATATCAGTAAACCATAAAGCAATCAGAGAGATAATTGACTCATCTTCAAATGGTTACCTCTCACCTGAAAAGATACAGGCACTACTTGATGCAGTTTCAATTCCTCGTGCAAAAGAGGTGATTGTAAGCAAAGAGGAGGATCTTCAAGATGCCGCAATATCTGTTGGATTCCCATTGGTTATGAAGGTAATAGGCCCTGTTCACAAATCAGATGTTGGTGGAGTGGTTTTAAATGTAACTAATATAGAGCTATTGACTAATGAGTTCCGACGTATGATGCAGATCAAAGATACTACTTCTATTCTGCTTCAACCGATGCTCAGTGGTCAAGAGATCTTTGTGGGAGCCAAACGTGAGGATAAATTTGGACATCTTATAATGGCCGGACTTGGTGGAATTTTCATCGAGGTGCTTAAAGATATCAATTATGCCCTATCCCCTGTTTCCAAATCAGAGGCAGAAGAGATGATACGAACTCTGAAGAGCTATAAACTCATTCAGGGTGTTCGTGGCAAAGAGGGTGTAAATGAGGAGAGTTATATTGATGTAATAAGAAGGGTTTCTGCGCTATGCGAAGCTGCACCTGAAATCTACGAAATGGATATCAATCCACTTCTGGGAAATAGTAAAGTTGTTATTGCTGTAGATGCGAGAATTAGAATAGAAAAGGATTAGAATGAAAAAGATTATTGAATGGTATAAGGCCCAAAGTGACACAGTTAAAGCACTTGTCTGGATTGGAGTAATATCTGTTATTGGTATTATTTTAAGGTGGGAGTATGTAGTAGATAGTATTTCAAGAGGATTTAATTTTTATAACACAAAATAGAATAATTATGGCACTAAAAGGAGCAATCGTAGTAGATACCGAAAAGTGTAAAGGTTGCGGTATTTGCGAGTCAAATTGTCCAACAAAGACAATTGGTATTTCAACTGAGGTTAATGGCAAAGGTTATCCTTTCGCCTATATGGCAAATCCTGATGCATGCACCGGATGTACAAATTGTGCAACTGTATGCCCGGATTCTGTAATTACAGTTTATAGAGTTAAAATTTAAATATTATAATTATGGCAGAGAAAATTCTAATGAAGGGTAATGAAGCCATTGCAAGAGCTGCAATCCATTGTGGATGCGACGGTTACTTTGGCTACCCTATCACTCCTCAATCAGAAGTGATGGAGACTCTAATGGAGGAGATGCCTTGGGAAACTACTGGAATGGTAGTTCTTCAGGCTGAAAGTGAAACATCCTCTATCAATATGCTTTACGGTGGCGCAAGTTGCGGTAAGAGAGTTATGACCTCTTCAAGTAGCCCCGGTATCTCGTTAATGTGCGAAGGTATCAGCTATCTTGCAGGTGCTGAACTTCCTTGTCTTGTTGTTAATGTCGTTCGTGGTGGTCCTGGTCTTGGAACAATTCAACCAGGTCAGGGTGACTATTTCCAAATGGTGAAAGGTGGTGGACACGGTGACTACAAATGTATCGTTCTTGCTCCTGCATCTGCTCAGGATATGTATGACTTTGTATCTAAAGCATTTGATTTAGCATTTAAATATCGCACACCAGCTATTATTCTGTCTGATGGAGTTATTGGTCAGATGATGGAAAAAGTGGAGATGAGTGAACAAAAACCTCGTTGGACTGACGAAGAGATTAAGAAGAACTCTCCTTGGGCTTGTACAGGTAAGACTAACGATCGTAAACAAAATATCATCACCTCTTTGGCTCTTGATGCAGCTGTTCACGAGAAATTGAACGAAAGATTGCAAGCTAAATATAAAAAAATGGAGGAAGAAGATGTTCTATTCGACAGCTATATGACTGAAGATGCTGAACACCTTTTGGTTGCCTATGGTAGTATGTCTCGTATCTGCCAAAGTGTAGTTGAGACTGCTCGCGAGAATGGTATTAAATTGGGACTTCTAAGACCTATCACACTTTTCCCATTTGCAAACAAGGAGATTGACAGACTAGTACCTCAACTAAAGAGCATTATGTCTGTAGAACTATCTGCTGGTCAAATGGTTGAAGATGTTAGACTTGTAGTTAACGGACGTATTCCGGTAAACTTCTATGGCCGTTTGGGTGGAATTGTTCCATCTCCTGAAGAGGTTTACGAAGCATTTGTTAAATCTATTAAATAATGAGAGTTATGGATATCAAAGATATAATTAAACCCGAAAATAAGGTTTACGGAAAGAGTCCTGTACTTACCGACAATATTATGCACTACTGCCCTGGTTGCTCTCACGGTACTGTTCACAAGTTAATTGCAGAGGTTATCGATGAGATGGGCATTCAAGATAAGACTATTGGTATTTCTCCTGTAGGATGTTCTGTTTTTGCATACAACTATTTGGATATCGACTGGCAACAAGCAGCACACGGTAGAGCACCTGCCCTGGCTACAGCCACTAAGAGATTGTGCCCTGACAAATATGTATTCACATATCAAGGTGATGGAGACTTGGCTTCAATTGGTACCGCTGAGATTATTCACGCTTGCAACAGAGGTGAAAATATTGTTGTAATATTCATTAACAATGCAATCTATGGTATGACTGGTGGTCAAATGGCACCAACTACTCTTCTTGGCCAGGTTACAGCCACAACTCCTTACGGACGTAGAGCAGATTTAAATGGTTTCCCATTGAAAATCACTGAGTTAATTGCTCAACTTGAGGGAACTTGCTATGTTACTCGCCAATCTGTTCAAAATGCAGCATCGGCTCGTAAAACTAAAAAAGCCATTAGAAAGGCATTCGAGAATTCAGCTATGAATAAAGGTACCTCATTTGTAGAGGTTGTTTGTACTTGTAATTCAAACTGGAAACTCTCTCCTGTTAAGGCAAATCAATGGATGGTTGAGAATATGTTCCCATTCTATCCACTTGGTGATATGAAAGATAGATAATATTAAATTGTAAATAGTATGAAAGAAGAGATAATAATTGCAGGTTTCGGAGGTCAAGGTGTTTTATCTATGGGTAAAATTTTGGCCTATTCAGGTATTATGCAAGATCAAGAGGTAACTTGGATGCCTTCATACGGTCCTGAAATGAGAGGTGGTACAGCAAATGTTACTGTAATTCTAAGTGACAAGCCAATCAGTTCTCCAATTTTGAACAAATTTGACACTGCTGTAATCCTTAATCAACAATCAATGGATAAATTTGAGGGAGCTGTAAAACCGGGAGGTCTTTTGATTTATGATCCTAACGGAATCACCCGTTTCCCTGAGAGAAAGGATATCACTATCTGCTCAATTGCAGCAGCAGAAGAGAGTGCTTTACTTGGTAATGCGAAAGCTTTCAATATGATAGTTTTAGGCGCATACCTAAAAATGAAGCCAATCGTATCTATGGAAAATGTAATTAAAGGACTTAAAAAGTCTATTCCAGAGAGACACCACCATCTTATTCCTATGAATGAGAAGGCAATAGAAATTGGAATGGAAAAAGTTCAAGTTCTTTAATGGAAATGTGCTCTAAATAAAAAAACCGGCTGATTGCAAAAAATCAGTCGGTTTTCTGTTTTAAAAGAGCAAAACTACTCTTTATTTAATTCATTATCAATTACTTCCACCATTTGAGCAAATTCTGCTTCATCAAATAGTCTTGTAAGCATAATAATCTTTCCTTCTCTGTCAAGGATAATATTTCGAGTTACACCAGCACCCTCACCACAGAAAGAGTAAAAACTTTTACCCTCCAAATCCAATGTCAATGGATAGGTAACTGGAATTGCTGCAGCAAAGGCCTCTGTCTCCTCTTTACTCTCTTTAAGATCTATTCCATATAGAGCAAAATCAGGATTATCTTTATAAACATTCCAGATATCTCTCTCAATAAAAGGCATCTCTTTGCGACATACTCCACACCAACTTGCAGTGAATTGTAGCATTACCACCTTTCCTTTTAATTCTGATATATTGAAAGATGTACCGTCAAGAAGATTTATATCTATATTAGGAACCATATCTCCCACTTTTACGATATATCCTCTTTCATCTGCAACTACTTCACTTTTAGTCTCAACTTCTGTTGATTGAGTCTCACCTTTTGGGCTATTTTTACAACTTACCACTACCAAAATAAGTAGCAAAAAATATAGAATTCTTTTCATAATCTTAATATTCAACATCTTGATAATCATCACTTAAGAACCACTCTTTATACATCATATATCCCTGAGCATTCTTTGTTGTTGCCGCAGTAACGGCTTCAGAACCCTCTTTTACCTTTTTAGCAGGTATTCCTGCATATACACCAGGTTCAAGGACTTGATTACTCAACACAACTGCACCTGCAGCAATAATCGTGTTATCAGGAATTACGGCATTATCCATAAGGATCGCTCCCATTCCAATCAACACATTATTACCAACCTTTGCCCCGTGAATAATCGCATTATGTCCGATAGAGACATCATTTCCAATCTCTACAATAGATTTCTGATATAGAGTATGTAGAACTGCTCCATCTTGGATATTTACTCTATCCCCTACGATTATTGTATTTACATCACCTCTTAGGACAGCCGAATACCAGATACTGCAATCTTCGCCAACTTTAACATCACCTACAACCACAGCATTTTCTGCAAGAAAGGTACCCTTACCAATCTCCGGAACAAAACCTCTTACTTGTTTAACAATTGCCATACTATTTAGCAAAAGCCACAGCTCTTGTCTCTCTGATTACTGTTACCTTAACTTGTCCTGGATATACCATCTCATCCTGGATTTGCTTAGCTATATCACCTGATAGTTGATCGATATCCTTATCTGAAACCTGCTCAGCTCCAACAATTACTCTCAACTCACGACCTGCCTGAATTGCATAAGTCTTAGTCACACCATTGTAAGAATGTGCAATATCCTCCATATCTTTCAATCTCTTGATATATGATTCAATAACCTCTCTTCTTGCACCAGGACGAGCTCCAGAAATGGCATCACCTACAAGAACAAGCGGAGAAATGATAGATGTCATCTCTACCTCTTCGTGGTGAGAACCAATTGCATTGCAAACTTCAGGTTTCTCTTTGTACTTCTCAGCCAACTTCATACCTAAAATTGCGTGTGGCAACTCTTGATCTTCGTCAGATACCTTTCCAATATCGTGTAGAAGACCAGCTCTCTTAGCCAACTTCGCATTAAGTCCCAACTCTGCAGCCATAGTAGCACAGATATTTGCAACTTCACGTGAGTGTTGAAGTAGATTCTGTCCATAAGATGAACGATATTTCATTCTACCAATTAACTTAATAAGTTCAATGTGCAAACCGTGAATACCAAGATCAATACAAGTTCTCTTACCTGTCTCCATAATCTCCTCTTCAAGTTGTTTTTGAACTTTAGCTACAACCTCCTCAATTCTTGCTGGGTGAATACGACCATCTGTAACCAATTGGTGAAGTGCCAAACGAGCTACCTCTCTTCTTACTGGGTCAAAAGCAGAAAGCAAAATTGCCTCAGGAGTATCATCTACAACTATTTCCACACCCGTTGCTGCTTCCAATGCTCTAATATTTCTACCCTCTCTACCGATAATACGACCTTTAATTTCATCGCTCTCAATATTGAACACTGTTACTGCATTTTCAATAGCAGTTTCTGGTGCAGTTCTTTGTATTGTATTGATTACTATACGTTTAGCCTCTTTACTTGCAGTAAGACGAGCTTCGTCCATAACATCATTGATGTATGACATTGCCTGAGTCTTCGCCTCTGCCTTCATTTGATCTACCAATTGATTTTTTGCCTCAAGAGCAGTAAGACCTGCAACCTCTTCCAATTTTTCCAACACCTTCTTTCTCAACACCTCATACTCTTCACTTTTTTTGGTTGCAGCATTCAACTGATTTGTCAAATTCTCTCTCAAAGATTCAATCTCTTTATTTTTACGTCCAAGCTCAGAACTTTGTTGATTCAATTGAATCTCTCTCTGTTTAAGCTTATTCTCAGATTGTTGAATTTGGATGTTTTTCTCATTTATAAATGCTTCGTGCTCACTTTTTAACTGAAGAAAACGCTCCTTTGCCTGGAAAATTTTCTCCTTTTTAATATTTTCTGCCTCTACCTCAGCACTCTTAATGATTTCAGATTTTTTGTTTTTTAGTAATATCTGGCGGACTATAATATACACCGATACCGATACTAACGCCGAAAGTCCCGCTGTTATAATAATTGTTTCCATCTTTTATAATAAATAATACGTGTTATCTTACTTATTACAGATAGAAATTTACATATAGAAAAAAGCCGTCAGCCGCTGTCAGACAAAAAATCTGAAAAAATAAGATTTGAGTGCCGAATATGGAATCAAACTTCCAACGTCTTATCTGTTAAACAGCATAAAATCCCCCGTAGGGTCACCCAGGCCTGCCTTCATCCTTCGAGTCAACTCGGTAAAATTTAAGTGTTGATTTTAGCAAAGAGCAAGGCTAACGGCTAAAAAATGTCTATTTTGTATTAATATACTCTTCTAATTGAAGACTCAAGTTTTCCAAATCACCGGCAAACTTTGCCGCCTCCTGATTATCCTTTTTCAATTTAATGAGGGATACAGCCATCTCCAACACAGCTATCGATAGAGCATCTTGCACATCACGATTTGCATATCTGGACATAAAATGTTCTACATTATTATTGATCTCCTTAACCGCAGCCCTAACTACCTCCTCGTGCGAAGCAGTAATATTTAGTGGATACGATCTATCTGCAATCGTTATCTTTATGGATTGTTTTCCCTCTGCCATAGTTAATCATTTAGCATACCGATGCATTTATCAATCTCTTTGATAAGTCGTCCCACCTTCTGTTTCGCCTCTTTATTATCTTGAGATGACACCTTGAATGCCTCAATCATTTGTAAATTTGCTATCTGTTTTTCTAAATCTTTAATTCTATTATTACTCTCTTCCAATTTTTGGTTGCATTTATCAAGTTTTTGTTGCAATAGAGCATTTTCAGAGCAAGCAGTCTCATACATTGAGATTAGTTTCCCAATTTTTCCCTTTAAACTCTCTAAAATTGCGCTATATCTTTCCATAATGCATCCAATACGCAAATTTAATGATAAAAAATTATTCTACAAATTTCCAATTATTATTAATTTCTGGCTTCACAACCTTTTCTGACTCTAAATAATTGAATAGTAGAGACCTAATATCTTTATATTTTTTAACTACATATTTTGATTCAATATCATCCTTTGGAATAGCTACGCCCTTTGTTATATGATCTCCACCACCACTTGCTCTGTATGAGTTGATTGCAACGCTATACTTTGCCTCCATATCAAAAGGTTTGCCATCAGACATTGATATAATCTCAACTCTCTCGCCATACTTTCTCTTCTTATAGACGTTATAGATGATTCCATCTGCAGAATCGTAGTTGTATGTAGGGGTGCTTTTATTGATCCATCCTTCGTAAGAGTATTCCAGGAAATCCTTAATCTGTTTTCCCGACAACTCCATCACATATAGAAGATTCTCAAATGGGTAAATAGTGGTTAAGTCCTGATAGTTTACAACACCCTTTTCAATCACACCTCTACTAGAAAGAGGAGCTGCAAATGATATTTGAGCACCAGTGGAGGCCAACTGAAGTTTATGAATCAATGTCATATACTCGCTTGGACCACTCAATGCCTTCTCTATTTGAATATCTTCAACAATCTCTGCCACATCTCTTGATGTAAACTTCTGAACCGCTTTATAGTCCTCTTTAAAATAGCTAACATATTCACTATCAGGAGTATAGTCCTTTCCAAGAGCTATATGTTCAGCAGTGATTTTCTTATCAACAACCACACCTTTTTCCACTTTAATCTCTACATTGATCTTGTTAGCCAGTTTGGCTCTTGCTGATCCATCAATAAGGAGTACTTTGTTACCATCTGCGCCATCAACAAATTCAATAGCTTCACGATGATCGTGAGCACAGATTACCATATCTATACCTTTGATAACTTTTGCCGAATATCTTCCTTCGTTCTCAAAATCACTCTCCTCTCCACTTCCCAATCCAGCGTGGATTGCTAAAATTACAACGTGTGGCTTTTCTTTTGCTATTACTTGATTAACAATATCTTGAGCTAAAGGAACAACTCTGACGAATTCCATTCCACTCCATTTGTCTTTAGGTAACCAACTTGGAATATTTGGATTAGTCATACCTATTACGGCTACCTTTACTCCATTACGTTTAATAATTGTGTATGGCTCGAAATAACTCTCTTCTGTACCCTCTATCAATGCATTAGCTGCCAAATATGGGATTCCAAGCTCTTCTCTCACTTTGTCATAGACTGAGTGTCCTGCTTCGATATCGTGATTTCCTACAACTATTGCATCATAATCAAGATATCTGATAACTCTTGAGAAGATATGGGGCTGAATCGTATCAACAAAATTGTAATAAAATGCAGCATTATCACCTTGAAGATGATCACCTATATCCAATAGAATAGGATCTGCTCCACTCTCTCTGAACTCCTTTAGAAATGATGATAGATTTGCTAAAGATGATTGATTGGCCTTTCCATCAACATAAAGCGAATCAAAGTATTTTCCGTGAAGGTCATTTGTAGTTACTATATCTATTGAGTAGGTATTATCTTTCAATTTTGCTTCACAAGAAGATAATAAAAGTACAACGATATTAATTATTACTACATTTAGTAATTGTCTTATAATATTTCTTTTCATCTTTAAATATTTAATGTAAAATTATCTGAATCTCCCTTTACCGGGAACTTTTTATTATACTCTTTTAATGCTGACAATGATATCTCTGCAGATAGAAAATTTGTTTCTCCAATTATAATTCTCTCACCTATTGATTGTCCTAAATAATTAGATATCAATGAATTACCATTATACACACAAATCTCATCACTTCCTATTCTATTAGAGAAAGCGTAATATGCCTGATTCTCTATAGCTCTTGTCCTAACCATAGGATCGACAACAGATATTCTCTGTTGCGGCCAATTTGCCACATTTATTACAAAGTCATATTCGCTGTCAACACTCCTAGACCATACTGGAAATCTTAAATCATAGCAAACTTGGAGCAATATATTCCATCCCTCGAAATGGAGAATCTCTCTGGATGTGCCGGGTGAGATATACTCTCTCTCTCCACCTGGTGCAAAAATATGCCTCTTGTCATAAAAGTTGAACTTACCATCCGGATAGACAAAAAATGCTCTGTTTACTCCACGATCTGGTTTATCTATTCTAATCGGTATAGATGCCACAAATGCAACACCATAATCAGTAGCCATCTTTTTTAACCAAGTTAGAGATAATCCATCCTGATCCTCTAAATTATCCTTACCAATATGAAATCCCAACGAGAAAAATTCTGTTAGAATCATTATATCACACTCGTTACTCTCAAGATATTGTGCAATAATCGGCTCTATCATCTTTGTAGTTGCTAAAGCATCTCCTCTGACGATATCGTGTTCACAAATTGCTATTTTTAGAATATCTTTCATTTTTATATAATATCCTACAAAAGTAGTTAAAAAAGCCATTTTTAGCAATTTATAGTTTTTCTCTCAATCTTTGAATTATTTACTTAAATTTGCGACAACTAAATGAGTAATCAATAAAATAGATAAAGATGAAAAAATTATTATTTGCACTAATTGCCTTAGCAACAATCTCTTGTTCACAACAGAGTATTATCAATGGAACTATTATGGCACCTAATGGAAGCCAAATCGTTGTTTACAATCTTGCAACAGATCAGAGTGATACTGTTCCTGTAGTTGATAGCACATTTACATTCAGCAAGAAGTCTGACATTAAGACTCTTTATACACTTGCTGCAATTACTCCAGAAGGACGCCCAACAAGAAACTCTTTGAATCTGATTTTTGAACCAGGTACGATTAATGTCAATTTAAGTGAGCTAACTGTAGAGGGTGGCAATCTTAACGGTCAAATGCAACAATACACAAAGGATGTCAATTCAGTACTTCAATCTTTAATGGTTGAATACAAAAATATAGTTGGAAATAGTAATCCAAACGCAATCGATTCAATATTTGCTCTATATCAACCAAGAATTAATAAAGTGGCTGAAGACCTCTTTACTGCTAACCAAAATAATGCGTTGGCAATCGTGGGTAAATCTGTATTTGTAAATGAAGCTGAAACTGTTGCTGAGATAGATTCTATTTTGGCTAACGCTAAGGATTTCGTTAAAGAGTTTCCTCAATTCCAAAGAACAAGAGATCAACTTGAATCAGTAGAAAAGAGTGCAGAAGGTAAGCCATTTGTTGATTTTGAGGGCGAAAACTTTAACGGAGAAGCAAGCAAACTTTCTGACTATGTTGGTAAAGGTAAATATGTTTTGGTTGATTTCTGGGCATCTTGGTGTGGCCCTTGCAAAGAGGAAATTCCTGTAATTAAAGAGATTTATGAAAAATATAAAGAGAAAGGTTTCGATGTTGTTGGCGTAAATATCTCAGATCAAAAAGAGAATGCCGTTGCAGCAATTGAATCACTCGGTATGAACTGGAATCAAATTTTTGATGCAAATCAAGTTGCTGGTCAAGTATATGGCGTATCTTCGATTCCTCATATCATCCTTTTCTCTCCTGAAGGAGTTATTCTTCACAGAGGTCTAAGAGGTGAAGAACTAAAAGCAAAGGTTGCTGAATATCTAAATAAATAGTAATAGAAATAGATATAAAATAAAATACCGGCGTTGCTAATTCAAGCAGCGCCGGTTTCTTTTAACTAATTTACTATCAATTAATTACTATTCTGTAAGTAATCTTTTTTCATACTCTTTATAAGCAGTTCTAATAAGCGATGCATCTGTTGTACAGTAATCATCACCTGCTTCCCAGAAGAAATATCCACCCATTTCATTATCAAGAGCATGATTTACCTTTTCTCTGATAATTGGACGGCCATTATAATAGATTTTAAATGGAGAATCAGGATATTTAGATGAAGTAACTGTTGCCTCATTTTCGTCAGGATTACCACCTTGTTTAATGATATCCTCAAAGCCAAGTACTCTACCACTTTGTTCAAGACCTGATGGACGACCATAACAAGGCATGCCAATTGTTAGTTTATTCTTAGGGAATTTTCTAACATTTACCCAATAGTTGAAGCATACATGATAGAATTCAATTGAACTATGGTTAATACCAGGTTTAGACTCTGAATAGTCGTCATAAATCATAATATTTAACCAGTCCACGCACGGAAGCAACTCGTCAACAATACCATCTCTGATATTACCAGGATATTTTCCAGAAGTAATTGACATAGTCAAATATTTATTCACTTTTGGATCGTGTAACCAGTTACTCAAATCTGTCATAAGGTATAAATTACCTAAATGCGAGCCATCTCCTTTTGATGGATACTCCATATCATTGTCAACACCTGCCAAATTGTATTTATCTACAATTTCTTTAAGTGATTTAACAAATTTTGCTCGTCTTTCGGCACTTTGCAACATCTCTTTGTAGTCTGCTCTAAGTTCACTTGGAACATTATAACTCAAAACTACCTCTACATTGTTAGCTTTACATCTTGAAACTAGAACAGAGATATCTGATGTACCAGCTTTTAGTTTAGCAACACCCTCTTCTGTATATGCAGCAAATGCATAACAAGCGATATCCAACATTTGATAAACACTATCTGGAATAGATTTCTTTGTAAAATCGCGATAGTAAGGGAAGTATGCTATTTTTCTGAACTCAGTATTCTCAGGTGCTGTATGAACTAATACTGGTGGCACTTCTGGAACTGGTTCTGGTTCTGGTTCTGGTTCTGGATCGATTGGATCGACACAGGATGTGATAAAAAAGAGAGCTAATAGACTCCACAAAATTCTTGATAATTTCTCCATCTTATAAAAATTGATTAGACTTAATTAATAAAGTTTCAAAGATAGTAAATCTTTTAGATTAAAGACAAAAAAAGAGTCGACTGAAAAACAATCGACTCTTAAAAAGTGGCGGCTACCTACTCTCCCACTTGGTGTAGCAGTACCATCGGCGCTAGTGAGCTTAACTTCTCTGTTCGGAATGGGAAGAGGTGGATCCTCACCGCTATAACCACCGTTATTTCGCTGTTATACTTTCTCTGTATAACGTATTTTATATTAATGAGAGAGATATACGTGATATCTGACTGTTGTTCCTGTTCAGTATATTATTACTGTCCAATATAGGAAGATTTCGGGTGATTAGTACTGATTAGCTTTGACATTACTGCCTTTACACTTTCAGCCTATCAACGTAGTAGTCTCCTACGACCCTCTGAAGAAATCTAATCTTGGAGATGGCTTCGCGCTTAGATGCTTTCAGCGCTTATCCTAACCGAACGTAGCTACCCGGCGGTGCAACTGGCGTCACAACCGGTAAACCAGAGGTTCGTCCATCCCGGTCCTCTCGTACT
>JAFXFS010000012.1 GCA_017513445.1 Bacteroidales bacterium
ACGCTACAATCCTTTATTAGCATAAAGCACCGAACATATTTCCGTAGCACATATATCAAACCTGCTCTTGATGAAGGTTATATAGAGTTTACTCTACCCAATGAGAAACAAAGTAAGTTGCAAAAATACCGTCTTACAGCAAAGGGTATAGCTTTGAAAAATAGCATAAAAAACAATCAGTAATTTTGCTCAACCTATCATATAATATGCAAAAACCACACTTTTTCTATATTTTATGATAGGTTATGCTAACAAGTATATTTTGATATGAATAAAATAACCTCAATTGACGATATTAATGCATTGATTGCTGCCGGCGTTGAAGAAAGCACAACACTTGAGTACAAAAGCGACATTAACACAACTAGCGATAATTGGAAAGGCGAAATGTCCAAGGATGTTAGTGCAATGGCTAATGCTAATGGTGGCACCATAATATATGGTGTTAAGGAGTTTGACGAAGAAGATAAACGGCATATTCCATCCCATATAACACCGATAGATACCACAAAAGTATCCAAGGAAACCATAGCCCAAGTTATATCAAGTAATATCAGTCCTAAAATTAAAGGATTAGAAATTAGTTGTTTGGTTATAGATATGACCAAGCCAAATGAAGTTATATATATTGTAGATATTCCACAAAGTCATACAGCCCATCAGAATTTAAAGACAAAGCAATATCACAAGCGTTATTCAACTACGATTAATTCAATGGAGGATTACGAGATTCGAGATATTATGAATCGCAACATCCATCCTGATATAACTTTAGACTTTGAATTTCGACAAATAACAAAACAGGAATTATATTGGATACAACCAACATATAATCCTCTATATGGTTCACCCATGCCTGCTCAGCCGCAAATAGTGCAAAGAGCAATATTGGTTCTAAATTGTATTCCTAGAAATGTTGGAACAATTGTAGCAGAACATGTTCACTATTTTGTAAGATTACCCGGAAATATCGTTGCTGCAGGACAAGAGTTTGATATCGCAGAAGTGAAAGACGGTTTTGTTACTATGCGTCGTGAAAACTTGTATTGTGATATTCTTGAAGGTAGCACTCCAACAAATATAAAGTATGGTTTTCCTCGTATTGTGCCGATACTTCCTGGTATGACAGGTGTACACAAGGGCATTGTCTTGCAACCAAATGCAAATCTTAATCAAGATATAGAAATTAGTTGGCGTTTGAATGCAGATGGAGCATCTATCAAAAGTGGTAAAATCAAATTAAAAGATATACCAAGGAAATAATATTTTGCATTGTTTTACACCTACTAGCAGGGATTCCTAACTGAGGTGGAGCAATAGCGGGAGATTACGTTTGTAGCGATTCTTTAACGCAAAGATATAGAGCCATTTAGAAATGAAATTCGATTCCTGGTGGCACCACCAAAAAGAATCAATGCGCTGTACTTCAATGAAGTGCGGCGCTTTTTGTTTGGTCAAAATCGGCATTTATGCTGTAAAATTAAGATGTTTTGTTTATTTGTGAACATACTCAAAAACTATCAATGAAAATATAATCGACCCTGATTAGTGTTCAGGAGCGATAATAACAATGACTGGAGAACAACATCACAAAATTGTTGCTAAACCATTCGTCAAGTGGGCAGGTGGTAAAGGATCCCTAAAAATTATTCCTGATTCTGTTTGCGACTACGAAGCCGATGAATCCGATGAGGAGGATGCCGAAGGTGGTTTCGAGACTAGAGGCGAAGATTCCTACAGCTTCGGTGAAGATGCTGTGGGGACTCATTGAGTTGTTCAAACTAAAACCAAATTCGTCCAGACCGGAGAAATCAGTTTGGTATTTTTCGACCAGCTCTCCCTTATTATGATGGAATACAACTGTGTAGGATAGTACTAATGCAATATAGCATAGGATAACATTTCTCAACTTATATCCAAAGCCAAGAATCCAACTTAAGCAAAAGGAGATAAGACCGACGATACATTTAATGATTTGGAGTAAACTTACTCTTTCCCAGGTGCGTTCGCTGATATTCGAAGCGCTTGCTGGTTTACCGTCAACCCTTTTGAAGATAGATTGCAGGGCTCTTTTTGGTAAATATTTTATATTCGAGAATAACTTGTGGAATTCGTCTGCCAAGGTGAAAACTTTTGACCACGCCTCGTTCCTTTTGGCCTTTTCATATGCTATATTTGAGTCTCGAAATAGACCTTTTCCACCATAGAAGCCGCTAAGGTTGGCATAGACAACACTCGCTTCGTGGCGAATAAATGCCTTGCTCTTTCTACTCTTCTGCTTATCTTCCGCTTCGTTCATATAACTAAAATCTGCACAAGGATTTTGCTTATGCCAATTTTTATGCCCGATAATAATCTCATTATACTCTTTGTAGCACTCTTGAACCAATTTATCAATTCCCTTAATTCTTATACAGTCGTGCTCGAATATGGCATTTGTAATACTGCATTTTTGGAAATAACTATTGGTCAGATTTGTAGTTCCTCTGAATGCTGCCATATAGAAGTCACCCAAAGTAACCTTGCATTCACCTAATGAACAATCGTTGAATTGTGAATATCTGAAGTCTGCCACATTGATGGTAGTGCGTCTAAATCGGCAAAATTCAAAATTACACATAAAGAAATCTACCTCCTCAAGGCGTGTTTCACAATCCTCTTGCGCTACCTCTTTTGGCTGATTATCCAACTTATTTGCCTCTATTTTAGTCTCTTCCAACTTATCAAAATTACACTGTACCAAATTGCAATGTGCAAAACTGACTCTTGTCAGATTAGCCCCCTTAAAACTACAATTTTTAATGACTTTATAGTTGGTCTCATCTGCCTCAAATGAATTAAAGAGAACATCTGTTAAGGTGCAATTATTAAAATCGAGGTTAATTATATCAATACCCCTTAAATCAAGGGAAGACAAGGCTTCATTCTTCTCTTTTGAGAGTTTAATCAACCTTTTCAGTTCTTCCAAATTTGTTACAGGAGTGAGATTTTTACTATTGATAAATGAGACTTTAGTTTGCATAAATTTAAGTTGAATGGGTAACTACAATATGCGAATATAAACTAAAAATATCAAAACATCAATTCAATTCTTTTCGATAATCCCGCAAATTGTCGCTTGTGTCTGTTATTCTTTCATAATTTACATTGAATGGATTTAATTTATGCTCTTCATTCTATTGTTCTTGAAACTAATTTAATAGAGTTTCAAATTTTATGAAACAGTTTTTACCGTCAATGTATGAAATAGCTGTATGACTCTATAAAATTAGTAATAAAAGGGGATTTATTCACAATATTTGGAGAAATTGGTGATGCCATTTTATCCATTTTAACATATATTTGTACCATCTTAAGAAATCAACAAATATCAATAATATGAAAAAACTATTTATTACACTGGGCATTGCTTTGGCAGTGGCAGGTTGTACTCCAAAAGATGAAGGTAAACCGGCAATTGAGATGAAAAATTTTGACAATTCAGTAACTCCTCAAGAGGATTTTTATCAGTATGCCTGTGGAGGTTGGATGAAGGCAAATCCATTAACTCCAGAGTATGCAAGATATGGTGTCTTTGATCAATTAGACAAAGAGAATCAGGAAAAGTTACTCACTCTTATCGAAGAGATTAATAGTAAAGAGCAAGAGAAGGGTAGCGTAGGGGATAAAATCAAGACCCTTTATGCTATGGGTTTGGATTCAATTAAAAGAAATAGTGATGGTGCAGCCCCTGTACAAGCTCAGATTGCAGAGATCAATGCAATCTCTAATAGTGATGAGTTAGCAGCTATGGTTGCAAAGATGCATACCGAAAGTGGAAGACCATACTTCTCTTTCTATATAGGAGCAGATGAGAAAAATAGTACAATGAACCTTCTACAGATGTATCAGGGAGGTCTTTCAATGGGAGATCGTGACTACTATCTGTTGGATGATGAAAAGACAAAATCTATTAGAGATGCATATCGTACATTTGTAAATAAACTATTTGTACTTGCAGGATATAGTGTTGAGGATGCAGATGTGGCTACAAACTATGTCTTAGATTTGGAAACTCGCATTGCTGAGATCTCTTACACCAGAGGCGAACTTCGCGATGTTCACAAAAACTATAACAAGATGCCGATTGATGAGTTCAAGAAGAGATATGACTTTATCAACTGGGATATCTATTTCAAAAATGTAGGTATTAAGAATTCAACAGAGTTGGATGCTAAACAGATTGGTTTCTTTGAAGGTATGAATAAGGTATTCAAAAAGACCTCATTAGATCAACACAAGGCATATATGACATTCAAGCTGCTTGCTTCTGCTGCATCATACCTAAGTGATGATTTTGTGAATGCAAACTTTGAATTTTTCGGAAAGACTCTTCAAGGAACACAGGAGTTGCAACCACTTTGGAAGCGTTCACTATCAGTTGTGAATAGATCTCTTTCTGAGGCAGTCGGACAGCTTTACGTAGAAAAGTACTTCCCTGCATCATCAAAAGAGAAGATGTTGGAGATGGTATCAAATCTTCAAGTAGCTCTTGGTGAGAGAATTAACGCACTTGAATGGATGAGCGATGAAACAAAAGCAAAAGCTCAAGAGAAACTTGGAACCTTTATCGTGAAGGTGGGATATCCTGATAAATGGAAAGATTATTCAGATCTTGATATACAAGAGGATTCATATTGGGCAAATATCTGCCGTTCATCATATTTCTCTATGCAACAAATGTTGAAAGATGAGGGCAAACCAGTAGATAGAAGTGAGTGGGGAATGAGTCCTCAAACTGTAAATGCTTACTACAATCCTACAACTAATGAGATCTGCTTCCCGGCAGCAATTCTTCAACCTCCATTCTTCAATCCAAATGCTGATGATGCTGTCAATTATGGAGCTATCGGTGTAGTAATAGGACACGAAATGACTCACGGATTTGACGATCAAGGACGTAACTATGACAAAGATGGTAATATCAGCTCTTGGTGGACAAAAGAGGATGAAAAGAAATTTAATGAACTTGCACAAGTGCTTGTAAATCAATATAATGAGATAATTGTGATAGATGATGTTCACGCTGATGGTAGTTATACATTAGGCGAAAATATCGCAGATCAGGGAGGCCTTTTGGTTGCTTATCAGGCTTATATGAATACATTGAAGGATAAAGAAGCTCCTGCTGATATTGATGGATTCACTCATCAACAGAGATTCTATTTGGGATATGCAAATCTTTGGGCACAAAATGTTAGACCTGAGGAGATTTTGAGAAGAACAAAGATGGATGTTCACTCACTTGGCAAATGGCGTGTAAATGGAGCTCTTCGTAATATTGAAGCTTTTTATGTGGCATTTGATATAAAAGAGGGAGATGCTATGTATATGGCACCTGAAGAGAGAGTTAATATCTGGTAATACTTTCTAAATAATTGTAATTTATTTTCACTTTTATTTGGAAAAATGAAATACGGATATTATCTTTGTTATCGATAGTTAATACTTCTTCATATGTTTGTGTGGTCTTCGATTCTAGAAGCCACACGTTAGAGAGTAAAAGATAGCTTAAAAGTTAAAAGTAATTTCTCCGTTGCTGTGAAGCATCGGAGTTTTATTTTATGTATATTTGTAAAAAATATGAATCTAAAATACATTTTTATGAAAAAAATTATCCTTTCTGCATTATCGCTTATGCTTTTGTTCTTTATCACATCTTGTGGTAATCAACCTTCAACTCCAACATTTGTAACGGATGAATACGGTGTAGTTGAAAAAATCAATCCAGACAAAAAAGAGGTTTACTTGGTCTTCACAGCCCACTACAGCCACTCTGATTCTGGTTATTTTGAAAATTTTGATGGATTGGTTCCTGTTCTTAACACATTGAAAGAGAAGGGAGTTAAAGGCTCATTCTTCCCAACAGGTGTTTGTTTTGATGTTGAAAAGTACAAAGAACCAGTAAAAAGAATTATTGATGAGGGTCACTACCTATCATCTCACTCTTATGCTCACCTTTTACTATGCGATGAGAATGACAGAAATATCTCGCTTGTTTCAGCAGATTCAATCAGAGCAGACTTCGCTATTATGGAGGAAAAGCTTGAAGGTCTTGGTCTTACAAAAGATCAATTCTGTTGGTTAATCCCTCCTTACGAGACATATAATGCTGAATCAGTGGCAGTTATGAAGGAATTAGGATATAAATTGGTTAATCCTACCAGTGGTTTCTTTACAGGAATGGACTGGACAGCTCCAGGAGATAGCAATTATCACTCAATCGATATGATTATGGATAATCTATGGAAATACGAGGAGGAGAATACATTTAATGGCGTAGTTTTGTTAATTCACGCAATGAACTATCCTTGCCGTACAGATGCAGATCGTCCATATACATACTTAGGTGAAATTATTGATAAGCTTACAGAAAAGGGTTATACATTCAAGACATTGTTTGACGTAATTGAGGCCGAAAAATAGTAATGAGAAGGATATATAGCATAATTCTACCCCTTTTATTGTTGAGTTCCATATCTCTTTCAGCAAGAGAGAATATTCCTCCGAGATATCATAACCAACATCCTCGTCATCAAACATTTCGCTATGGAGGCTTTTCTGGTGGAATGATGCTTCACGCAGGTTACCTTTTGGGAAATAAACTTCCGGAAATGAACAATTTTGCTCTCTCTGCTGCAACAAAAGGTATAGGAGGTGCTATAAGATTTAATTTTGGTCGTCATTTGAGGATTGGTACAGAAGGATATAGTTCTTCAGCTTCATTCCTCAAGAACGGAAGTTACCTTAATATGGGATGGGGAGGACTCCTTATTGACTTCCCATTCTATTACAAAAGATGGACTCTTTTTGGTGGTGCAACAATTGGTGGAGGTGGATACAAGGGGGTATATATGTTCTCTGGAAATACCTCTGACTGGGAATCTGAAACTAACTTAGTATATAGAAAATCAGCTTTTTCATTCGTAGATCCATTTGTGGGAGCAGAATATGCCCTCTCTCCACGTATAGGTATAGTGTTAAAGGCCGATTGTCTAATACCTATGAATGGAGCTGCTGCTGATATTCCGGTCGGTCCAAGATTTTACATTGGATTTATGTTTCATCACTAGTCTGAAAGTAGAATCGTACGCATATTTTAGTCATTCCCGTGACTAAGTTTTAATATAGTGATTCTAATTACATTCGCATACCATAATTCCCGAGCCTGTCTCGGGAATTTGCTTTTACTAATGATTTGACGCTCAATAGATTGCCGGGCTTCGTTCAGCAATGACGGAAGAGATCCATTCTGCAATGACGGAATTGCTCCGTTTAGCAATGACGATAATGTTCTGCTCGGCAATGACGACAGTGTTATTACGCAGAGCAATGAGGGTTATATAATAAAAACGGGGATGACAAATTGACATGAACCCCGAAAGTTAGACAAAAAACTTTCGGGGTTTTGTTATGTCTAAAAAGAGAAAGAAACACGGCTATGCAGAACGGTTGAAGTATATGCATATGCTTGAGAATGGATGTAGTATTGAATATATCCACA
>JAFXFS010000001.1 GCA_017513445.1 Bacteroidales bacterium
CCTTACAGTTATGAAAGAGGATGGTACTAAGGTTGTTTATGATGGTACAAATGGTGCTGATATGGTTGGTTTCTCTGTTCCTACTAACTATGCTAACAGAGCTCCATTCTCATACAGAAACTATCTAGAACCAATTTGTAAAGATATTTACAATGAGTACAAGAATGCTGCTAATGCAGAAGGTGTTTCTGGTACTTATTCAATCGTTCAAAATAAAGGATGGGAAGCTCTTACTGAGTAATCCACACTTTATGTAATAATTAAGGGTAGTCCTGATGGGCTACCCTTTTTTTGTATACTTAATTATTGTAGTTGCACCGTCATTGCTACACGCACCAGGACCGTCATTGCTGCACGCACCAGGGCCGTCATTGCTGGGCGCAGCCCGGCAATCTGTTCACTCTTCGTCATTGCTGCACAAAGTGCGGCAATCTAAAACAGATTCCCGAGACAAGCTCGGGAATGACGTTTTCTTATGTATGGTAAGCTCGGGAATGACGCCTATCTCAATACAATACTAAAACATATAATCCCAAGCAGGAAGCATAATTGGCTCACTATCAAGGGCTTGGATTGCTTTTTCGCTTAAATAATTGCGATGAAGAACAATTCGGAAAAGATACTCATCGAACCATTCGTCTGTAAATGTTAGATAACCACCATTTCCACTGCCGGCACCCCAGCTATTTTCAAATTCCCATTTGGTAGGAACATCGTTTTCATCAGTATCGCATCCGATAAGAGTCATTGCGTGTGAAGATCCACTTTGGCGAGTAAGGATTCTTGCCTTTTTATCCATTTGAAGAGATACTCCCAACAGTGATTCATAATCATAGTTATTTACATCAAGAATACCACTCTTGTAATCACTTTGCTTTCCAACATCGCAAGAGACGTACATTGCTTCATTGTTTTTGATAGATGCAAGTGCAGATGCTTTAATCTCTTCATTTGGAAGGTTCAGATAAACCCAATTGATACCTTCTATAGTGTTTCTATAATTTTGAATTTCATAAATTTTATAGTATTCGCGAGTTGGATCATTCATTACCATAATGTAGTGAGATGGGTTATAATCCTCCTCTACAATACTTTTATAAAACTCTAATGGTGTAGTTTTCAGTGTTTTAATATTTCCATCTTTGTCTTTATATCTCCAAGCAAATTCTGTCGGAGGTTCACCAAGGCATAGAGCCAATATTCTGTAGATATCTTTCAGAATAACGATTTTGTCATTCTGAATGGCTTTCTCTTTCTTACCTGCAGCGATACTTTCGCGAAGATTATAACCACCTGCTCTAAGGCGTTCATTGATGATTCTAACCATCTGCGAAGTGTTGTTGGAGTGGGCAGTCTCAGGCATTACACTTTTTGGAACTACTCCATACTTTTCAGCAATATTGTAAAAAAGATTCCAAACACCACCATCGCCTACAGGAGATTGGAAGTAGAATGTAACATCTCTATCATCCATTGCTCTGTCAGCGGTAGCTATAATATTTTCCAAAAACAGATTTGATTTTTCAAAAATATCCCAGAAGTAGCAATAGTTATGAGAAAAATCAAAGTTGGTAAGATTGAATTGCTCCATCACAGAAGGTCTTAGAACATTCATTGAAGTAAACATCCAGCATCTTCCCGAGCTCTCCTGGTCAGTAATACCCTTAACTCCAACGCGATATTTGAAGTAATGGTCTATTTTGCCAATATTACTATGATTTACAGCATTATTTTTAATGTTTGCATCATTAGTAAGAATATTTTGCAAGGCTATATCGCTGGTTGTGCCCATAAAGCCCTGACGTACCTGCTCCAACTCGGATTCATTAATTTGCTGAGCAGAAACAATTCCAAAAGAGAATAGGGCAGTAATAATAAGTAAACTCTTTTTCATATCTATTTAATTAATTCATTTTCAACCTCTTGTACTCCTATAGGAAGACGTTTTGAGCCCAATAGTCGGCAACCATCAGCAGTAATTAAAATATCATCTTCAAGACGGATACCTCCAAAGTTGTAATAATCTTTTACTTTGTCAAAGTTGATGAACTCTTTGCAAGTTCCATCTGCCTTCCACTGTTCAATAAGTGCCGGAATAAAGTAGATACCAGGTTCATCAGATACGACAATTCCCTCTTTAAGTTCTTTACCCATTCTCAATGAGCCGAGGCCGGGCTGTTTTGAACGAACATAGGTTTCATCATACCCAACATAATTTTCACCTAAATCCTCCATATCGTGAACATCTAGTCCGATATTATGACCAAGACCGTGAGGCATAAAGAGGGCAGGAGCACCAGCGGCAACAGCCTCATCAGCATTACCACGCATAAGACCAAGATCTATAAGACCCTGAGCAATAACTTTATAACAAGCTAAATGAACATCACGATAAATTACTCCCGGAGCAGACATCTCTATCGCAAGATTATTGGCTTTGGCAACTATAGAGTAAATTTCTGCCTGTTTTTGGGTAAACTTTCCACTACAAGGTAGAGTTCTTGTGAAGTCAGATGCATAGTGAGAATTTGCTTCAGCACCGGCATCAATCAACAACATTCTACCCTCTGTAATAATCTGATTATGAGAGTGATTGTGGAGTGTCTCACCATTTTGAGACAAGATGATAGGGAAGGATGGCATAGTTCCTTTTGCTCGGCAGATGCCCTCCATAACGCCAACCAACTCCTGCTCTAACATACCAAGTCTCATTCCCTTCATCGCAGCGTAGTGCATATCGTAGCCAAGATCTGCAACTGCATCAAGTTCCTCAATTTCACAACTCTCTTTGTATAGTCTTAAATCAACAACACCTTTGATAAAAGGAACACTTGCAGCACTCTTCATTTGGTCAAACCCAATACCAAGAAGAGAGTTCAGTAGAATTTTATTGTGATTTCTATATGGCGGAAGGAAGTGAACTTTTCTACCTTGAGATATTGCCTTTTTTACATAATCTTCCAATTTGGCAAATGGCTCACATTTCTCTACACCAACTTTGGCTCCTTTCTCCTTTAATAGAGGTTGTGGACCCATCCAAATGATATCATCAATATCCACATCATTGCCAAATAGAACCTCTTCTCCACTCTCGAGATCGATAATCGCAGCTAAATCGCTTTGATCTATACCCCAAAAGTATAAGAATGTACTATCCTGACGAAATTGATATTGATTGGAAAGATAATTACAACTAGCTTCAGAGTTGCCTAGGAATAGTAATATTCCACTCTCTTGAATTTTATTTACAAGTTTTGAGCGTCTGTTTTGGTAAATAATTTTGTAAAACATATTACGGATTTATTAAATATCTCCGTAAAATTAATAAAAATCTATAATAGTTCAACAAAACGCTTCTCCTCTCCGTTGCCAGAAAATAGGATTTCCATCGGGGCAAAGAAGAATTTTTTCTTAAGAGAATCGGACATAGATAACTCTCTTAGTTTGACTGCATCCTTTTCTGTGGTAATAAAAATAGCCCTAGGGTATTTTCTTGAGATTTTTTCAAACTTTTTAATATCACTCTTTCTATATCTGTGGTGATCTCCAAATTGTTTATGAACTTTGATGTTATATGTATCACAAAGATGATAAACAAGAGGAGTATCATTGGCTACACCTGTGCATAGAATTGCCTCTTTGGAATAAAGATAGTGATTATCCCCCTCGCTAAATAGAGCTTTTAACTCTTTATGCTCTATTTTTGTAAAAAACAGGTTCTGTTCGGCATTCAGTTTAAGACTCTTTCGCCACTGTTCTATCTCCCACAAATCAAGTTCTCCCGGACATTTAGTAACAATTACTATATCAGCCCTTTTAATCTCAGAGGGTAAATCTCTCAATCGTCCGAAAGGGAGCAGATTGTCTTTGAAAATAGGTCGATTGAAGTCAACTAAAACAATTGATTTTGATGGAGTTACAGCTCTATGTTGAAATCCGTCGTCAAGAATTATTGCTTCGGGCTTTCTCTCTTTTGAAAGAAGCAAATCAATACCATCAGCCCTCTTTTTGGCCACACATACATCTACTCGAGGAAATTTTCTCTTTATTTGAAGGGGTTCATCACCACCGATTCTGGCAGAGGTTTCGCAATCTAATTCCACAACTTTGTTACCCCTCCTTCCATAGCCGCGAGAAACCACAGCAATAGGGGATGCCTTGCCCTGTAAGAGCTTGATAATCAACTCTGTATGAGGAGTTTTTCCAGTCCCTCCAACTGTTATATTGCCAACAGAGATAACCGGCACATTAAAAGTTTTGGACTTAAGCACACCTTTATTATAAAGCGAGTGTCTTATTTTCAGAGTTATATAATATGGAAATAGTAGTACCTTGTCAATAAAAAAATTCATCTTAACCCCAATTTGTTTTTACAAAATCAAGTAAATTAAATAATTCCTGAACATCGGTCGATGTAACCAATTTCAAGCGAGTCTCTTTGAAATTATCCAACCCCTTAAAATAACAAGAGAGGTGGCGACGCATCTCAAGAATACCTACTTTTTCCCCTTTTACATCAATGCTTTTTTGGAGGTGTTTTTTAGCTAAATCCACTCTTTCGGCAACGGACATTGGTTCGAGCAGTTCCCCAGTTTCAAGGTAATGTTTAATCTCTCTAAAGATCCAAGGGTGTCCGAAAGTGGCTCTTCCAATCATAATAGCATCTACTCCATAGCGTTCAAAGGCCATTTTTGCACTTTCGGGAGAGTTTATATCACCATTTCCGATAATTGGAATCTTCATTCTCGGATTCTCCTTTATTTTACCTATAAGAGTCCAATCTGCCTCACCTTTATACATTTGGCAACGTGTTCTGCCGTGAATTGTCAAAGCTGCAATTCCAACATCCTGTAATCTTTCAGCCAGTTCGACAATGATTTTTGAGTCTTCATCCCAACCCAAGCGAGTTTTGACTGTCACAGGAAGTTTTACCGCCTCCACAACTTGACGTGTAATCTCCACCATCTTATCCGGCTCTCTCATCATTCCACTGCCGGCTCCTCGTTTGGCAATTTTATTGACAGGACATCCAAAATTTATATCAATAAGGTCTGGATTGGCCTTTTCTGCCATTTGTGCCGCTACAACCATAGCTTCTGGGATATGACCATAAATTTGCACACCTATAGGTTTCTCGTATGGATAGGTTTCCATCTTCAGAATCGATTTTTGGACATCTCTTATAAGGGCATCAGAAGAGACAAATTCGGTGTACATCATATCTGCTCCATACATTTTACAGATATATCTAAAGGATGCGTCAGTAACATCCTCCATCGGAGCAAGAAATAGAGGTCTATCGCCAAGTTCTATGTTAGAAATCTTCATTTTTAATAGTAAAAAATTCCGATTTGCTTGATTTTTAATGCAATGCGGAAAAATTTGGGAAGCAAAAATAGATAATATTGGAGATATATTAAAAAAAAATACTATATTTGCAGCCCCTAAATTTTGGGGAAATCGCAACAAATTTAGTTATTAACTTAAAAATCAACACAGTGGACACACAAAGTTACAAAACAGTGTCGGCAAATAAAGCAACCGTAAACAAAGAGTGGTTGCTAGTTGATGCAACCAACATGGTAGTTGGTCGACTTGCTTCACGCGTAGCTGTATTGCTTCGTGGTAAGCATAAACCAAACTTCACTCCTCACGTTGATTGTGGTGACAATGTTATCATCATCAATGCAGAGAAGGTACGTTTTACTGGTAAAAAGTTGACTGATAAAGTGTATGTACGTCACACAGGTTATCCTGGCGGACAACGCTTTGCTACTCCAAAAGTGTTGCTACAACACAAACCGACTGCAGTATTAGAGGGAGCAATCAAAGGTATGCTTCCTAAAAATCGCCTTGGTTCTCAATTGTTCCGTAATGTGTATATTTACGCAGGTAGCGAACACCCACACGAGGCACAACAACCAAAATTAATTAATTTAGAACAAGAAAATTAACAGAGCATGGAAGTAATCAACGCCCTTGGAAGACGTAAATCAGCTGTTGCTCGCGTTTATCTTAGCTCAGGTAAAGGTAACATTACAATCAATGATCGTCCTTTGGAGGTTTATTTCAAAGAAGGAACTCTTCAATACATTGTAAAACAAGCCTTTGAACTTACAGGTACATTAGGACAATTCGACCTTAAAGCCAACATCGATGGTGGTGGTACAAAGGGTCAAGCAGAAGCTCTTCGCCTTGCAATTGCACGTGCACTTTGCAAAGTGGATACTGAAGCTTATCGTTCTGTATTGAAAACAAATGGTCTTTTGACTCGCGATGCTCGTGAGGTAGAAAGAAAGAAACCTGGTCAACCTGGTGCTCGTAGACGCTTCCAATTCAGCAAACGTTAGTACTATTATTTATCGCATTAGCGAAACAAAGATTTACAAAAATGCACAGCTAAATCTAAAATTTGAGGACCAATTCTACCTTAGATTTGTTTAGCTGCGGAAAATCAAAGAGATCGACAAAAGTCGCTACTCTTAATTGAAGAAAAGAGGCTCTTAAATGAGCGTAACAAAAACAAAGAAAATTTTTAAAAAAATGCCAAGAACAAATTTCCAAGATTTACTTGATGCAGGTGTTCATTTCGGTCACTTAAAGAGAAAATGGAACCCTAAGATGTCTCCATACATTTTCATGGAAAAGAATGGAATCCACATCATTGACCTGCATAAGACTGTTGTAAAAATAGATGAGGCTGCAAATGTTGTTAAACAATTGGCTCGCGCCGGTCGTAAAATCTTGTTTGTAGCTACAAAAAAACAGGCAAAAGATATCGTGGCTGAAAAGGCAAAAGCAGTAAATATGCCTTACGTTACAGAGAGATGGCCTGGTGGAATGCTTACAAATTTCCCTACAATTCGTAAAGCAGTCAAAAAAATGAATACCATCGACAAAATGATGGCTGATGGTACATTCGAAACTCTTGCAAAACGTGAACGTTTGCAAGTAACTCGCCAAAGAGCAAAACTAGAGAAGAACTTGGGTTCTATCGCAGACCTAAATCGTCTTCCTTCAGCAATTTTCGTAGTTGACGTACAAAAAGAGATTAATGCAGTTAAAGAGGCTAATCGTCTAAGCATTCCGGTTATCGCTATGGTTGATACTTGTTGCGATCCTACACCGATTGATTATGTGATTCCGGCAAATGATGATGCTGCAAAATCTATCGCTTTAGTTATGGATGCACTTTGCGGAGCTATCGCAGAGGGTCTTAGCGAAAGAAAAGTTGAGAAGGAAAAAGAAGTTGCTTCAGAAGAGAAAGATGCAGCTCAAGTTCCAGGTAAAAGAATTCGTTCACGCAAAAACGTTAGCGAAAAAGCAACTGAAGCTACAGCAGAATAATTTCTAAGTAGTATTTGTCAAACTTTAAAAAATTTTTAAAAATGGAAATTAAAGCAGTTGACGTAGCTAAACTACGTAAAATGACAGGTGCAGGTATGATGGATTGCAAGAAGGCTCTTATTGAGGCTGAAGGCGACTATGATAGAGCACAAGAAATTATCCGTGAAAAGGGTAAATTGGTTGCAGCTAAACGTGCAGACCGTGAAACTACTGAAGGTGCAGTTATTGCTACTGTAAATGCAGATGCTACTAAAGCAGTTCTTGTATGCTTGGGTTGTGAAACAGACTTCGTTGCTAAAAACGAAGAGTTCCAAGCTCTAGCAAAAGGTATTGCTGCTGCAGCTCTTGAAGCATTCCCAGCTGATGCAGAAGCTCTTAAATCTGTTGAAGTTGATGGACAAACAGTTGAAGCTGCTATCACTCAACAAACAGGTAAAAGTGGTGAAAAACACTCTATTCCTTACTATGCAGCAGTTGAAGCTCCATATATTTCATCATATATCCACACTATCAATGGCAAACTTGCTGCTGTAGTTGGATTCAACAAACCAATTCCTGCTGAGGCTGGTAAAGGTATTGCAATGCAAGTTGCATCAATGAACCCAGTATCAGTTTCATCAGCTGATTGCCCTGCAGAAATCGTTGAAAAAGAGCTTAATATCTACAAAGAACAAATGAAAGCTGATCCTAAGATGCAAGGTAAACCAGAAGCAATGTTGGAAAATATCGCTAAAGGTAAACTTGCTAAGTTCTTCAAAGAATCAACTCTTGAAGATCAAGATTATCAAATGGGTGACGGCAAATCTTCAGTTAAAGAGTATCTACAAAGCGTAGATAAAGATGCTAAGATCGTTTGCTTCAGAAGATATTCATTGAATGACGAATAGTATTCAAAAAAATAAAAAATGAGGGTAGCTTGAAAAAGTTACCCTTTTTTTATTTTTAGCTCTCGTAGCTATATCTCTGGTAATGAAAAAAGATTGGGTAATCTATGGTATTAATTACGAAGTAGATCCTACTCGAATCAATTTAGATGTTACCACAATCTTTTATGTAGTAGGTAAGTAAAACAGATTCCCGCTCCTTTATCGCGGGAATGAGAGGAATTGAGCGTAATTATTGAATTACGCCCAACTCTTTACCAATCTTGGTGAATGCAGCCACGCACTTGTCGAGGTGTTCCACTTCGTGTCCTGCAGATACCTGTACTCTGATTCGTGCTTGATCTTTAGGCACAACCGGATAGTAGAATCCTGTTACATAGATTCCCTCTTCAAGTAATCTTGCAGCCATAACTTGCGACAATTTTGCATCATAAAGCATCACAGCGCAGATTGCCGATTGTGTAGGTTTAATGTCAAATCCTGCAGCCAACATCTTTTCAACAAAGTATTTTGTGTTGAAATGAAGTTTGTCTTGCAACTCATTAGTCCTTGCCATCATATCGAACATCTGAATACCAGCAGCTGCAATCATAGGAGGAATGCTATTTGAGAACAAGTATGGGCGTGATCTTTGGCGTAGCATAGCGATAATCTCCTTTTTACCGGTTGTAAAGCCACCGATTGCTCCACCGAATGCCTTGCCAAGTGTACCTGTAATAATCTCGACCTTGCCTTTTAGATTGTATAGCTCTGTTACACCACGACCAGTATCACCAACAACTCCTGCAGAGTGAGACTCATCCACCATTACGATAGCATTGTATTTATTTGCCAACTCATAGATTTTATCAAGAGGGGCAACATTACCATCCATTGAGAATACGCCATCAGTTACAATAATACGGTGGCGTTGTGCTTGTGCCAATTTTAAGCAATTCTCCAACTCTTCCATATTGGCATTGGCATATCTATATCTTTGTGCTTTACACAAACGTACACCATCAATAATAGAAGCGTGGTTTAGTGCGTCAGAGATAATGGCATCATTTTCATCAAAAAGAGGTTCGAAAACGCCACCATTTGCATCAAAGCAGGCAGCATACAGAATAGTATCTTCAGTTCCGAAGAATTCTGCGATTTTCGCCTCCAACTCTTTGTGTAGATCTTGAGTGCCGCAGATAAAACGCACAGAAGACATTCCAAAACCTCTACTATCCAAAGCTTTTTTGGCTGCTTCAATCAATTCAGGGTTATTTGATAGACCCAAATAGTTGTTAGCACAGAAGTTAATAACCTCCTGAGAATTATTTACTTGAATAGCTGCTTGTTGAGCAGAAGTGATAATCCTTTCATTTTTATAAAGACCGGCTTCCTCTATCGATTTAAGAGTATCCTGTAAGTGTTTTTGTAGATCCGTATACATATTTTACAATAAATTAATCAGTACATCTTAACAAAGTTATAAAATATCTTCTTAAAATGAGAAAAAATAATAGTCAAAATATTGTCACAACGCATTATAAGGGCTTTTGGGAATATTTTTTGCAGTAAAATAGTGCTCAAAAATCCAAACAGTTGGGTTTTCATTGAGATATATGATAAGATTATCTATATTCGTGGCCAACTTTAGATATAAAGGATATTTTTTTTGGTACGAATATTGACATAATATCTAAAACGATTAGAAATTTTAAAAAATATGATGAGAATGAAATGTGAAAAGAAACTCCTTTTAGTGGGGATTTTTATGATGGTATCCACTGCAATTGGATTCTCTCAAGAATATAGAGATTCTGAAGCAGATTCAGTTGAGGTAGTGGAGCTTTCATTGGAGGATGCAAAGAGTTACGCATTGGAGCATAACTACTCGATTCAGAATGCCTCGATAGATGTACAGAAGGCGGAGGCAAGTAAGTGGGAGATGATTTCATCAATGTTGCCACAAGTATCATTGAAGGCGGATTACTCCAACCAATTGGGTTATGAGATGAATCTTGGAGGTATGTCTATCTCAATGCCACCTTACGGATCTCTTGGTTTAACAACTGCTGTCGCTTTGACAGGTGCGCAGGTTGTTGGATTGCAAATATCGAATATCTCTAAAAAGATGTCAGATATTACCCTGAAACAGACAGAGCAAGATATCGCCAATCAGGTTAAGGTGCTTTACTATTCTGCATTGGTTACTGAAGAGACAATATCTCTTTTAGAGCAGAATGTTCAAAGTCTGGATGACCTATATCAATATACACTGAAAGCTGTTGAGGTTGGAACTGCAGAGCAGACAAGTGCTGATCAGATTTTGGTTCAGGTTGAGACTATGAAGTCTTCTGTAAACTCTACTCAACGCTCTTTGGAAATGGTATATAACTCGTTGCGTCTGTTGCTTAATATCAGCGCAGAAACTGAAATAGTTCTTACTCAGGAGATTCCGGATCTGCTTAATGTTGACTCAGCTTTTTCACTGGTAAATGAAGAGTTTGATGTCAATGATAATTACAACTACCAACTTCTTCAAAAGAGTACTGAACTATCTAAAAAACAGGTAGATATGGCAGCTTGGAACTATGGTCCTACACTAAGTCTATTCCATCAGTATAGTGCAAAGCACTACTTTAGTGATGAGATGACTATGAATATGACTCCTCCAAATATGATTGGACTATCTATCTCTATTCCAATCTTCACAAGTGGAAAGAATTATAGTACTCTAAAAGGTGCTAAATTGGATTATAAGAAACAATTAAACACTCTCCAAAACACAGAAAAGTCTCTAAATATTCAACACAGACAATTGTGTTACAACCTGACATCTGCATTTGAGCGATTTAATATCCAAAAGCAGAATGTAGAGGTGACTCAGCGTGTTTTTGATAACATTAGTAAAAAATATCAGTATGGTATGGCCTCAAGTATGGAGGTAACAACTGCCGGAACTGATTTAGTATCTGTTCAAAGCTCTTATGTGCAAGCTTTGTTGGATTTCGTAAATGCACAGATTGAATTGGAAAAACTTTTGAATAAATAATATTATAGATATGAAATATAGTAAACAATTATTGTTGATGAGCGCGGCTTTAATCCTATTTGTTTCGTGCTCAGGACCAAAACAACAATCGCAACAAGAGAGTGTAGAGAGAGTAGATAATGTAGAGACTACTGAATTGAAAATGACTGAGATATCTCGTGTAATTGAGTTTTCAACAACTTTACAGGGATACCAATCTATGAGTGTATCTCCATCTTTGACGGGTACAATTGAACACATCTACGTTGAGGTTGGAAAGTATGTTAAAAAGGGTGATCTTTTGGTTAGAATGGACCAAAATCAATTAAATAATACAAGACTTACATTTGCCAATTTGCAAGTAGAATTGGAGAGAATGGCTGCTTTGAGAGAGAGTGGTGCAGTTTCTCAACAACAATATGATCAAATTAAATTGTCATACGACCAAACAAAAGCAAGTCTTGATTTCTTAGAGAGTAATACTTTTGTAAGAGCTCAATTCCCTGGAGTTATCTCTGCAAAGAATTACGAAGATGGTGAGCTTTATAGCGGTCAACCAATTTTGAGTTTGGTACAGATTGGGGTATTGAAGGCATACATTAATGTGCCTGAGAGCTATTTCCCTCATATCAAGACTGGTATGAAGGTAAATATCACCTCTGATATCTATCCTGATGAGGTTTTCCCTGCAACAATTGAGATTATCCACCCTACAATTGACCCTGCATCACACACATTCCAGGTTAAATTGAGAATACCAAACTCTTCATCAAAACTTCGTCCTGGTATGTATGTTAAGACAGAGTTGACAATGGGTAAAGCAAATACACTTGTAGTGCCTTATCAATCTGTTTTGAAACTTCTTGGTTCAAATGAGAGATATGTTTTCGTTGAGGAAAATGGTGTTGCAAAACAGGTATTCGTTGAGTTAGGACAGAGATTTGACCAAAATATTGAGATTTTCAGTGATGAACTTAAAGAGGGAGATAAGATAGTTACTGTAGGTCAATCTAAACTTATTGATGGCGGTAAATTGAATGTAGTTAAGGAGAATTAGTTTATGAGTATTTATAAATCGGCGATTAAGAAGCCCGTAACGACTGCACTGATTTTCGTTGCGGTGGCTATAGTGGGACTTTTCTCTATGAGTAAGCTCCCTATAGACCAGTTCCCGGAGATGGATCCACCATTTATTACAGTGATGACCACCTATGCGGGAGCGAGTGCCAGTGAGATTGAGACCAACGTTACCAAGTTGATTGAAAACAGCTTGAATGCTGTTGATGGTCTTAAGGAGTTGACCTCTATCTCTAAGGATAATATCTCAGTTGTAAACCTTGAGATGGAGTGGGGTACAGACCTTGATGAGGCGGTAAATGATGCTCGTGGATATATAGATATGCTTAAAGAGGCACTTCCTGATGGTTGTTCAAATCCAAGTCTTTTTAAGCTGAATACAAGTTCAATGCCTATTATCCAATATGCGATTACTGCAAAAGAGAGTTATCCCGGCTTGGATAAAATTTTGAATGATGAGTTAATTACACAGCTGAACAGAGTTGATGGAATCGGTTCTGCATCACTTTCAGGTGCTCCGGAGAGATATGTATATGTTGATATCGACCAAGCGAAGATTGATGCATTCGGCCTTCCTTTGGAAATGGTAGGAAATGCCATTGCAAATAACAACTTGAACCTATCTTCAGGTACTGTGAAGTTGGATACAGAGCAATATCAATTACAGGTAAGAAGTGAGTATGTAGAGAGCTCCGAGATTGGAAATATAGTTGTAACAACAACACAAACAGGTCAGCAAGTATTTGTAAGGGATATTGCAACTATTAGAGATACAATCAAGGACCTTACTCTTGATGAAAAGGTCAATGGAGAAGAGGCAGTTAAGTTGGTTATCTCTAAAAAGTCAGGAGCAAATACTGTACAGGTATGTAAGGATATAAGAAAAGAGTTGGCAAAAATAGAGAAAGTTCTGCCTTCAGACATTAAGATAGATCTTATTTACGACTCTTCGGAGGAGATTGAGAACTCTATCTTAAGTTTGATAGAATCTATCTTCTATGCGCTACTATTTGTAGTATTGGTTGTGTTAATTTTCTTGGGTAATTGGAGAGCTACTTTCATCATTGGTATAACAATTCCAATCTCTTTGATTGTTGCATTCATCTACTTGCTATTTGTTGATAGTTCATTGAATATCATATCATTATGTTCATTAACAGTGGCTATTGGTATGGTTGTGGATGATGCAATCGTGGTTCTTGAAAACATCTCTAAACACATTGACAGAGGTTCATCACCAAGGGAGGCTGCAATCTATGCTACCAACGAGGTTTGGACATCTGTAATTGCAACAACTTTAGTTATCGCTGCTGTGTTTATTCCATTGACAATGTTGTCAGGAATGGCTGGTATTCTATTCAAAGAGTTGGGATGGATTGTAACAATCGTGGTTTCGACCTCAACAGTTGTGGCTATCACACTTACTCCAATGTTATGCTCGAAACTTCTTAAAGCAAAAAAGGTTAAGGTTGATGAGAGAGGAAAATTAGTTGAGGTTAAAGAGAAGAGAGGCTGGTATCAGAGAATAGTTGTAGGAACATTGGATAAAATTGATGGTTGGTATGCCAATATATTAAGATGGTGTCTTCGCCATAAATTGACAACAGTATCTATCGCAATTCTATTCTTTGGATTAACTTTGATTCCTGTGATGACTGGTAAGATTGGTACTGACTTTATGCAACAAACAGATAATGGTCGTTTGAGTGTGAGCATTGAGTTGCAAAGTGGTACACGTGTTGAAGAGTCTGCAAAACTTGCTCGTAGAGTTGAAGCACGTTTTATGGAATTGGTTCCAGAAATAGAACGAATCTCATCATCAACAGGTTCAAATGATCAAGGTGGTGTTGCATCTCTATTCTCTTCTACAACAAATAACAAAATTTCGATGACTGTTGTTTGTAGTAAGAAAAATGAGAGAGAGAGAGGCATCACAGAGATTGCTGAAGTCCTTCGTAAAGAGTTGGCCGTTTATCCTGAAATCATTGACTATCAATGTAGTACAGGTGGTGGAATGGGTGGTGGTTCTACTGTGGATGTTGAAATCTATGGCTATGACTTCGATCAGACAAACTTGTATGCTAACGAGTTAAAGAACCTTATTTCTCAAAAAGTAGAAGGCGCACGTGATATCGCTGTAAGTAGAGATGAAGACCGTTCAGAGTTGAAAATTACAGTTGATAAAGAGAAAGCTGCCTATTTAGGACTTAATTCAGCAACAGTTTCTACTTATGTTAGAAATCGTGTAAATGGTTTGACTGTTGGCTATTTGAAAGAGGATGGTGATGAGTATGATATCGTTGTAAGACTTCAAGAGGAGAATAGAAACTCAATTACAACTCTTCAAGATATCTCGATTCCTACTGGAATGGGCAATGTTAAATTGAGTGAGATTGCAACTATCGAAGAGTATTGGGCTCCACCTACAATTGAGAGAAAGAGCCGTCAACGTTATATGAGATTGAGTGTTACTCCTTATAATGTTCCACTTGGACAAATTGCAGCAAATGTTCAGAGTGTAATCGACCAGACAGGTACTCCTAATGGTATAACTGTGAGAATATCAGGTAGTTATGAAGATCAACAAGAGACTTTCGCAGATATGATTATATTGTTGCTTTTGGTTGTGCTACTTGTATATGTGGTGATGGCATCTCAATTTGAATCTTTAGCAAAACCTGCAATTATTATGCTTTCGCTTCCATTTGCAATCTCAGGTGTTATTATAGCACTTTGGATTACAGGAGTATCTCTTGATATGATTGGAGCACTTGGTTTCATTATGCTGGTGGGTATTGTAACAAAGAATGGTATCGTACTTGTCGATTATATCAACTTGATGAGAGATAGAGGATATGAACTCTACGAGGCAATTGCCCTTTCAGGAGCTTCTCGTCTTCGTCCTGTATTGATGACAGCATTGACAACACTTCTTGGTATGCTTCCAATGGCATTGAGTACTGGTGAAGGTTCAGAAATGTGGCATCCATTAGGAATTGTGGTAATCGGTGGTCTTTTGGTATCAACAATGGTGACTTTGATTATTGTTCCTGTAGTATATGCCTTGATGTCAAGACACGGAGAGAGAGATAAAGAGGAGAAATTACGTAAAGAGTATATTTTTATGCAAATAAGCACAAAGGAGGAGAACTAGTATGAAATGTGTATTTATCGTATTTAATCAAGCCAACACCTCTCGCGTGGAGTATTTGTTGGATGCCTTGAAAATCAGTGGTTTTACTATGTTCGAAGAGGTTCAGGGACGTGGAACTAATGGCGGAGAACCCCGTCGTGGTACACACACCTGGCCAGAATTGAACTCAGCGGTAATGACTATGGTTGAGGATGATAGAGTTGACGAATTGCTTGATACAGTAAAAAAACTTGATTTAAGAAATAAAGAAGTAGGTGTCAGGGCTTTTGTCTGGAATGTCGAAAAAAGTGTTTAAAAATTTCGTGTTTAATAAAATAATTTCTATTTTAGCAAATACAATAAACTTAAATCTTAAAATTAAAAATTATGGCATTAGCAATTAATGATAACAATTTCCAAGAGTTGGTGAAAGAATCATCAATTCCGGTAGTATTAGATTTTTGGGCACCTTGGTGTGGCCCTTGCAGAATGGTATCTCCAATTATTGATGAATTAGCAGAGGAATTCAAAGATAAAGCTCTTGTGGCAAAGTGTAATGTTGACGATTGTGCCGACGTTCCTGCTCAATTCAGAGTAATGAATATTCCAACAATTCTATTCTTCAAGAATGGAGAGGTGGTTGATAAAGTAGTTGGTGCTACTACTAAAGCAGTTCTTGCAGAGAAGATTAACAAAATTTTATAATAATTACTATGAGAAAGATTATAATTTCAATTTTAACAATATTCCTACTATGTGGAGTATCGTTTAGCGCAGACGCAAGAGGCGGATTTCTTGTAAAGGGAGGTTTAGGATATACATCAGTTGACCTTTCAGGTTTAAAAGCCGCTGAGAACTATACAAACTTCCATTTTGGTGTAGGTTTAAATGCACCTCTTCCATTAGGCCTTGCTATTCAACCAGAATTGATTTACAAACACAATAAAATTGATGATTTTGGTGTGGCAAACATTGCAGAAGTTGATTGGGAAGTTGGTTACCTACAATTACCTGTCAATATTCAATGGGGTATTGATCTTATCGCTATGAGACCATACATCTTCGTATCGCCATTTATTGGTTACAACTTGATAAACGATGTTGATGTTGACGCTAAAATTTTAAGCAAAGAGGTAGATCTTTCAGATGTATTCAAAAAGAATATAAACAAATTTGAGTATGGTGTTGGCTTGGGAGCCGGTGTTGAGGTTTGGAAATTGCAAATTGCAGCAAAATATGTCTGGAACTTTGGTGATTTGACAAATTTTGACAAAAACACTGTAGTTGATGATCTTAAAGGTCTAAATTTGGAAAATGCAGGTGGATTTGAAGTATCAGTAGGAATCGTATTCTAATGAAAATCGCTGTTTATTGCGCATCAAGCAATCAAATTCACGAAAAATATCAACAAGCCGCTCGAGAATTTGCTCAGGCGGCTTGTTTACGTGATTACACTATCCTATGTGGAGGTGTTGATTTGGGTTTAATGAAGACATTCTGCGATGAAGTTACTGCCGCAGGAGGTAATGTCGTGGGTGTTATACCTCACTTTATGTGCGAGAGGGGTTTACACTCAACCAATCTAACCGAGACTGTTTATGTTCACACAATGGCAGATAGAAAGGCCTATTTAAGGGCTGAAGCTGATGCTGTTGTTGCCTTCCCGGGAAGTATTGGAACTGTTGATGAATTTATAGAGGTTCTAGTACTAAAAAAATTAAAACAGTTTGATGGTAAGGTTATTCTTTACAATTATGAGGGTTTCTGGAATCCATTTATTGAGATGTTAAACCACTTTGTTAAAGAATCTGTTTTTGATAAAGCAGATTTCGACAAAATGATTATTGCAGAGACTCTTGATCAACTATTAGAAGCATTAGAAAAGTAATGGATATCAAGGCGGTAAAGAGCTTTTTAGCAAATTCGTGGGAAGATTATAAGCTATTGTTAGCCAAGAGTTTACAGGCAGAATTCCCATTTATGAATCAAGTTAATGATTATGTGATGGGAGGTACTGGTAAGCAGTTGCGTCCTATGTTGGCTCTGCTTACCGCTAAAATGATATCAGATGTTAATGAGAAGAGTATAAAGTGTGCAGTTGCTTCAGAAATGCTACATACAGCTACTCTTCTACACGATGATGTAGCAGATAATGCAGAGTATCGTCGTGGCAGAAAGACAGTTTATAGTCTATTTTCGGGTGCTGTATCTGTTTTGGTTGGAGATTTCTGGTTATCACGTGCAGTGCGCCAAGTTCTTGAGACGGAAAATAACGATATTTTTGAGTGTTATGTCAGAACAATAGAGGATCTGGCAGAGGGTGAGATGCTTCAATTGAGTAAAGCAGAGCAACTTGATACAACATACGATGATTATATCTCTATTATCTCCCGCAAAACATCATCACTCTTTATCGCAACAATAAAAAGTGCAGCAATATCGGCAGGAGCTACTCCAGAGCAGGTTGAAGCCGCCTCAAACTATGCCCATAAGTTAGGTTTAGCTTTTCAGATGAGAGATGACATATTGGACTACTCTCCTCAGATGAATACAGGTAAGACGCCCGGCTTGGATCTTTTAGAGAGAAAAATTACCATACCTCTACTATCTGCCTTTGAGCAATCTACAACAGAGGAGATTGATAGTGTAAAGGCAAAATTGGCAAAAATTGGCGGCTCTGAATCAAATGATTTGGAAATAGTCGCACAAGTTTATGACTTTGTAAAGGAGAAGAATGGTGTAGAGATTGCACAACACAAACTAACGGAACTTGGAGAGGAGGCAGCTTGCGAATTGTCTCAATTTGAGGACAATCAAGCAAAAGAGTACCTTCTATCTCTAATCCGTTTTGTCTGTGACCGAAAAGTGTAATTGATATAAGTTATTGATTATCAGCCTCTAACCTTGCCTTTAGATAGGTAATTGGCATTCCTTTAGCAAGATATTGAGACTCATAGAATGTCTTTATAGATAGTACTTCGTCGGCATACCCACTACCATAAATGTCATTATTATGCTCTAAAATGGTAAATCCATTCTCTGGCAACACCTCTAATGTATATTCGTGAAGTAATTGACTATCAGTCTTTAAGTGAAGAATACCCCCCTTTTTTAAGAATTTCTTATATCTATCCAGGAAGAGTGGACTTGTCAATCTTTTGCGTGCGTTTTTAATTTGCGGATCTGCAAATGTTACCCATATTTCACTTACCTCGTTTTCGGCAAAGATTGATTCAATGAACTCAATACGAGTGCGTAAGAACATTACATTTGGAAGATTATTCTCTGTGGCAAATTTGGCACCTTTCCATAGACGAGCACCTTTAATATCAACTCCAATAAAGTTTTTATCAGGAGACTTTTGAGACAGGGCAACTGTATATTCTCCTTTACCGCAACCCAATTCCAAGACTATAGGAGCATCATTTTTGAAATAATCACTATTCCATTTACCCTTTGTTTTATAATCCTTTCTAAAAACCTCTTCGGTAGTTGGTTGGATCAGACACTCAAATGTCTCATTCTCTCTAAATTTGCGAAGTTTATCCTTTCCGCTCATAATTATTCTTTTCTATATGAGTAACCTAAACCATTGATGGCTTTGGCTGCCTCGTAATTATAAATTTCTAAAGTAGTTTTCCACTTTCCCGCTTTGTCAAAAGAGAAGTTATTGCAGATTTGCCACTCAATATCAACTATCGATCCACTTCTTTTGGCCTTTAGAGCATTCTTCGGCATCAATAACAGGGTATCGTTATGGTGGGGTATTGTGTCATCAATTCTATGATGGACTGCACACATTAAGCTATCCAATTTTAGCTCTAATGCATTGTATTTCAGCACAATATATAGAGAATAGTTATCCTTTGTATCTTCAATTGGATATTCAAAATCGGCGTAGGAAACTAATCCGCTATCTCTATAATCCTTAACGCTATACTTAAATTGGTAAAAGCTATCTGGTTTTGAACAAGAAACAAGCAGTAGTAGAGTTGTGATAAATAATATGCTATTTACCCTTTTCACCATGAGAAACTCTTTTTTTCTTCTTTTTCTTTTTCTTCGATTCATCAAAACGTGAGATGCTGTCATCTCCAACTGCACTGACAAATTCACTCTTATGTTCACTCTCCTTGGTATCTTTCGCTTTAATACCTTTTCTATTGAGAGAGATTATATTTCTAACAGTTTCAGCATCAATAGGGAACATATTTGACATATTGCCCTCGTCATATGAGAACCACATAGTACCAGAAAGTGTATCTTTCTTAACTAAGTATGCCTTGCCATCTTCAAACTCAAGTGGTTCTTTTACATTTGGAATTTTTGTCTGAGCATCAACATAGACAGATGCTTCATAATTGATGCAACATTTCAATTTATTACATTGTCCTGCAAGTCTTTGAGGATTTAGAGATAGATCCTGACAACGAGCCGCCTGTGTTGTAATTGATTGAAAATCAGAGATATGCTGAGAACAACAAAGAGCTCTACCACACACACCTATACCGCCAATAAGTCCTGCCTCCTGCCTTGCTCCAATTTGCTTCATCTCAATTCTAATTCTGAATTGTTCAGCAAAAATTTTAATCAATTGACGGAAATCGACGCGTTCATCAGCAATGTAATAAAAGATGGCTTTAGTACCATCTCCTTGATACTCAACATCACCAATTTTCATATTAAGATTTAGACTTGCTGCAATCTGTCTGGAGCGAATCATAGTGTTGTGTTCCAAAGAGATTGCCTCTTGCCAACGCTCAATGTCCAGAATTTTTGCCTTTCTATAAATCTTTTTGAATGTATATGTTTCGGGATTAATTTTATAGTGGTTCAATTGTCTTCCAACCATTGCCCCTTCTAGTGTAATAATGCCTACATCGTGACCTGTTGTTGCCTCTACAACTACGATATCTCCAACTGTCAAAATCTGGCCAGATGTATTTTTAAATATTGCTTTACGTGTATTTTTAAACCTTACTTCATAGAGATCCTTACACTGCTCGGTTGTAATATCTTCGAGCCAGTTATATACGCTTCTTTTGCAACAACCATAACTGTAGTCACAATTCAACTCTCCTTGTGGCGTACGTTCGGTAATGCAACCGCGTGAACAATCGTATTTAATATTATTTTTCTCCATAACAAACTACAAATATAGTAAAAAGCGATTGCATAAATCACAGAATGTCAATTTTGAATTAACATTGCTCTCAATAGCAGAGAGTGTCTTATCCAACGCTGCGACTGCTTTTGGGAAGAAGTCATCTTTAATTTTCGATGCAAGAGTGGTAAATTTCTCTAATCTCTCCTCCTCAATAAAGGCAATATCGTTAAGTCCGTTTTTAATCATAAGAAGTCTTCTCAGTACCTCTTCAGATTTTATGCAAAACTCTTTTTGTTTCTCTTTTTTTAAATCAGCCAACTTATTCCAAAGAGGGTACATCTCTTCGAAATTCTTTCGTAATCCTACCTCAATAATTGAGATTATCAACTCTTCGCTTTCTGCACTTTCTTCTTGATAATCAATTAGTTGCAATGCTTTTCCGTAGCTTCCGCCTGAAAGTTTTGCACAGATAGCAGCACGATCTTTAGATGATGTTTTATCCTCTAAAATCTTTGCTAATTGTGAAATATCCATTGGAGGAATCTTGATTGCTCTGCATCTTGAAATAATAGTAGGAAGCAATTTGTCCGGATTATTAGAGATAAGAATAAAAATTGTATCCGGAGATGGTTCCTCTAAAAGTTTCAGTAACTTGTTGGCAGCAACCAAATTCATCCTCTCTGCCATCCAGATAATCATAACTTTATGACTTGCCTCATAAGGGTGAAGTACAAGTTTGTTTATTATCTGTTTTGCCTCATAAGCACTAATATTTCCACTTTTATTATCAATGCCAATTTCGTTATATAATTGTGATTCTGTAAAATATGGCGATTTTGCAATCATCTCTCTCCATATTGGAAGGAAGAGATCAGATATTGGATTTTTATCGCTTTTTGATACCTTACTTGAGGTGTTTACAGGAAAAGCAAAGTGAATATCGGGGTGGATAGATTTCTGAATTTTAAGGCAAGATGGGCAACTGCCACAAGAGTCAAAATTGCTTCGGTTTTTGCAATTGATGTATTGAGCAATAGCCAAAGCAAAAGCAAGAGCACCACCACCTGGCATCTCATCCAGAAGAATGGCGTGTCCTAATCTACCCTCATCAATAATCTGAGCAATTTGACGGGCAAGCTCTTGGTTACCTATAATTTCAGAAAATTTCATATCACAAAATTACAACCATTTCACAATTTTTACAATCGAATTTTAATCTTAACTTATATCCATTGTTAAGAAGGTAAAGTGGCTCGTGTAATCGTCTATTTGGATGTTGTTTGGGACAATACCCCATTTGATATTTAATGCAATACTTGGTTCTCATCAACTCTGCATCTACTACTGGCTTGAGTTCGTATGCTGGTGCTATAGTGTTGATACCCAACTCTTTGTAAACTTCTTGTGATAAGTTATTTGAGCAGTTGGCCAAGTATGATAGCTCTCTCTTAGAAGCAAATTCAGAATTATAATCAATCACTCCTCGTGCAATCTTTTGGGAGCTGTCAGTTGGAGAATTGACCTCTATACTATCCAGATTATTAGCAATCTCTCGTCTGATACTATTCAACTGAGAGATAGGGTAGAAGCACAACTTATCATCATAATCAAAGTTTTCGATAGAGAAGGTGTAAATTCCACTCCTCTTTTGGAGTTGTGCCTTTATGCTTTCAAGAGCTCTTTCTTGATTATTTGCAACCTCTCCCTGTTCAATCTCCATAGTGTATGATTTTCCATTCTCGCAAGAGGCAGTGATAACCATTTTCCCTGCTATGCATCTAATTGCCAATTTTACCCTTAAAACTCTTTCTGGCATATTTGAGGCCAATTCTCTCTCAAATTCTTGATTGAGATTTCGATATACCTTCATTCCAATAGATAGATTGTCGCACTGCTTTAACTCTATCCAACCATTCATATATCGTTCAATTCTTGAACCGCTAACCTCTCCTTTATTGCCAATAAATGCAAGACCATCGCCATTTTTAAGCTCTTTTTTACTCTTTATGGCAATACTATTTCCCTTAATAGAGGAGATCTCTCCAAGATACTCGCCAAGAGATTTGGCACTATCTTGTGAGTTCCAATCTCCACGTTTTCCTTCAATAAAGAGTGATGTATATCCACGATTGAAAGTGGCATTTATATTTGGTTTGAACCCTCCTTCAATGGCACCAAACGATGCTTTAGAGTATTGAGGATGTGTTGCTATATATTTATCAATGATTCCTCTGTAGTGGCGCACAACATTCTTTATATATGAGATGTTTTTCAAACGCCCCTCAATCTTGAAAGAACTGACACCTGCCTCAATAAGTTTTCCGATATGTTCATCCAGTTTCAAATCTTTTAGTGATAGAATAGAGTGGTTTTTCACCAGAACTTTTCCAGAAGAATCTATCAAATCATATTTTGAACGGCAGGCCTGGATACATCTTCCTCTGTTGGCACTTCTGCCTGTGAGTCGTTCACTCAAATAGCATTGTCCGCTATAACTTACGCACAAAGCACCGTGAACGAAACTTTCTATATCACATTTTACGGCCGAACCAATCTCGGAAATCTGTTCAAGTGAGAGTTCTCTTGCCAATATAAGTCGCTCAAAACCAAGACTTTCCAACATTCTTGCCTGTTCTGGTGTGCGAATGTTTGTCTGTGTCGATGCAAAAAGAGGTATGGGTGGAAGATTTAATTTCAATACACCTAAATCCTGTACAATAAATGCATCAATACCAATTTTGTATGCCTCGTCTATCTGATTTTGAAGTGCCCTCAACTCATTATCATAAACGATGGTGTTAATTGTCATATAGACTTTTGCTCCAAACTTATGGGCAAACTCCACCAATTCCGCTATTTCTGATAACGAATTACCGGCTGCCTCTCTGGCTCCGAAAGATGGTCCGGCAATATATACGGCATCGGCACCGCAGGTTATTGCCGCAATGCCGATGTCTCTATTTTTTGCCGGAGCAAGTAGCTCAAGCTTTAGTTGCATTTCAAAGTTGTAACTTTATATCTTGCAGCTTCACCCCATTGTGGGTCTTGTGAAATTGATTTGTAATAACCACAAGCTTCTGCAGTTTTACCGCTCTCTTCCAAAGCACTTGCAAGTTGATAAGTGATTTGAACTTTATCTTTTGCGTTTGGCTGAAGAGCCAAATATGCTTCGAAACCAGCAACACTAGCAGCATAATCTTTCAAACTTAGGTTAGCAATACCCAAAAGTTTGTGAGCTGTAGGGTGGTTTTCATTGTATTCAAGAACTTTGTTTGCATTTTCAACAACGCCTTTCCAATCCTTTGACTTTTGAGCTGCAGCAGATTTTTTTAGGAATAGATTAGTAAGTTGTTTATTTGCATTTGCACTTTGACCAAGTTCAGATGCTTTTGTAAATGCCTCAACAGCTGAATCTTGTTGTCCACCAGCGTTTAGAGCCATACCTAATCTTAAGAAAGCAACGCCATTTTCTGGTTGGATAGTACAAATCTCTTGATATAAAGCAGCAGCTTCGTTATATTTCTTTGCATTAAGAAGAGAACCTGCGCTAGACATCATTACTTGTGGAATAAGTTGAGTGGCTTCATCAACAACATCTTGATTATTTGCATAATCATTAGCTGTAGAGATTGCTGCTTTTAGTTGAGCAATAGCTTCGTCATTTTTTTTCTCGCCAAGAAGGTCCTTAGCTTGAGCCAAGTAAATTTTAGGGATGATGTCTTTACAGTTTGTAACCAATTCTGCACCCTCTTCTCCTAATGCAGTAGCATAAGATAGAGCCTCTTTAAATTTATCAATTGCAGCTTGGTTATTACCTTCGTTCAACAATGTTGCAGCTTCGTTGTAGGTGTTAGTAGTTTGTTCTAAGTCCTGTGCGCAAATAACTCCAACTGAAAAGAATAGAGCAAACGCTGTAAATAATAATTTTCTCATCTCTATATGTGTTATATTGTTATTAGTCAATTTTAAAGCATTAAGGTGCAAAATTAAAATTTTATTGTATCAGTTACAATAATAAGAGTACAAATTTGTAATTTTGCCAAAAATATTTGTTGAAATGGCACCAAAACTACATAAAGCAATAATTGTTCCACTTCTAATTCTGCTCTCTTTGCCTCTTTGGGCGCAATCGAGTGAACAGTTGCCTAATGACCCACGAATTACAAAAGGGGTGATGTCAAATGGGTTGACATATTACCTGGTAAAAAATACTCTTCAAAAGGGGTATGCAGATTTCTATTTGGCACAGAGGATAGGAGAGATATCCGAAGATGAGAATCAGGATGGGATGTCAGATATAATGTATAGATTGGCATTAAGAGGTACAAGAAGTTTTCCGGATCAAGCCATTAAAGATTATTTTGAAGATTTGGGATTGAATATTGGAGGAGATATTGTTCTTGAAAATGGATTTAATAATTCACTTTTAGGATTAAAGTCTGTCCCAATAAGTGCTAAAAAAGAGGTAACAGATACCTGTCTGCTCTTCCTCTATAACGTTGCATATTCTATCAATATTGATCAGGATGATGTTGATGCTGAAATAGATAACCAGATAGAGAGACTCTACTCTTCCAGAGAACCTCAAGATAGAGTTAATGAAAAGGTGACAGCAGAGTTATTCCCAGGAGGGAAATATGCCGATTTGACTGCAAAAAATAAGGCGGAGAGTATCAAGCAGTTTACATCACGTCATCTCAGAAGCTTTTATCATCAATGGTACACTGCAGATAAACAAGCAATTATAGTAGTTGGAGATATAGATGTCAAGAGTCTTGAGAGCCACATAAAGTCGCTCTTTTCAACAATCCCTAAATCAAGAAATTCACTTAAAGATAGGGTCGCATTAATCGAAGACAATGATGAGCCAAAAGTGGCAATTGTTTATGATAAAGAGCTCACAACTGCTTCAGCAACAATTACTTATCTTTCGAATTCTATACCTGAAGAGTACAAGAATACAGGTGTGGGATTGGTCTATGATTATATGAATGATGTTGCTTGTAATTTGATTAAAAACAGATTTAATCAGCGCTCTTTAAGGGCTCAGTTCCCTATTTTTGATATTGATGTTAATTATGGAAATTATCTCAATTCGGACAACAAGGATGCTCTATCAATTACAATTGAGACATCTCCACATAATATCAATGAGGCAATGGAGACAATTGCTTCGGAAATAGGCAGGTTGCATACTTTGGGTATTGGAAAGGATGAGTATGAGAAGGCAAATAAAAAGTATTGGCAAGACCTTAACAATCAATACAGTAATAGAATTTCCACATCGACTAATGAGTATTATTCTCAGATGTGTATCGATAATTTCTTTGATAATAAATCTTTGACAAGTATTGAGTTAAAGCACCTTTACCTCTCAAAGATAAATGTTGATGATACACTCTCCTTCCCGCAGATGAACAGTTATATTGCCACTATGATTGATCCAATGAGTGATGTGTCAATAATTTATACCTTGCCAGAGGTTGGAGATTCTCTATTTGGAGAGCCATTCGAGAAGCCGACAAAAGAGGTTATTATGTGGAAGTTCTATGAAAATGTTAATAGAGCTCATACTAAGTATATCTCTACTGATGTAGTTGATTCATCAATTTTATCCCTTCCTCCTAAGAGTGGCTTGATAAGTGCTTCCCGTTTTGATAATAGTATAGCTACAAGTATATGGGAGCTTGAGAATGGAGCAACAGTGCTCTTCAAAAAGAGTAAGAATGAGAAGAATAAACTTACACTTTTGGCACTTGGAAAGGGTGGTGCCTCTCATTTAGGAAGGAGTTCCAATAGATATAACATCTACTATCTCAATGATGTTATTGCTAATAGCTCTGTTGGTGGTTATACTCCATCAGATTTGGACTTGCTCCTATCTGAGAAGAATATCAAACTTAACAGTGGTGTCAATCTCTACTCCGAATATCTGAAAGGTGAAGCGCCACTTCAGGAGTTAGATCTATTTTTCAAATTGGTTTACAACTCCTTTACGCAGAGGAAAGGTGACATGCAATCATTGTCTAATTATTTGAGAGACAAGAACATAGAGTTGTCTATGAGAAAGAATTCTCCTCAACTTTTCTTCAATGATACAATTACTAAGATAACATACAATAATAGTGCTTATGCTCCTGTTCAGTCACTTGAGACCTTCTCTGGATTTGAGTATAAGGAGGCATTGAACTTTGTAAACGAGAGGTTCTCTAATGCAAATAATTTCGTCTTTGTGATTGTCGGTGATGTTGAGGAGGAGGGACTTAAACCATTAATCGAACGCTATATTGCTTCATTGCCAAGCAAGTATGTAAAAGATAATTGGAATATCCTTCCACTATATCTGAATAAGAGAAGTGAGAATGTTGAAATTGATAGAGATTTAGAGGATCCTATCAGATATGTGGATATGAAATATATAGTTTCGTTACCATATACAGCTTCAAATGATGCCCATTTCAATGTAACAATCTCTCTTCTTCGTGAGATTTTGAATAGAAACTTTTCGGAGAGGGGTATAAAGATATCTGTGGATGGAAATATGCAGTTCTATCCAGAAGAGTTTGGTGTACTGACCATTAGATATACTTGCCGAGAAGTGCCTAAAAATGAGAATATTACAGAAGAAATTAAAAGACTTGTATCCTATATCTCGGAACATCTTGACCCAAAAGAGATAGAGAGAGTTGTCAATAAATTCAATAATCAATTTACATTGACTATTGCTGATGACAATTATTGGGTAAAAGCTATTGCATCCAGATACTTTTTGGGAAAAGATTTCCACACTTCGTATAGCAACAAACTCAATATTGTAACAGAAAACTCTTTAAGAGAATTTTTGAAACAGTTTAATAACGGGTGCCTAAGATGTACCGTAATGAAATAATTATGAAAGATTATCCTATTTTCCAGATTGATGATATTTTGGTCTCTTCAGAGATTTTAACAGAATTTTTTGCCTGTGACTATGAAAAGTGCAAAGGTGCCTGTTGTATAATCGGAGATAGTGGAGCTCCAATGGAGGAGGGCGAAGCTGAGGAGATTGAGAAGAATTATCACCATTTTTCTCACCTGTTGACAGATGAAGAGAAGGAGGTTATTGATAGAGATGGATTTTTTGTAATAGATTCAGACGGGGATATGGTGACACCTTTGGTACGAGACTCACAAGAGTGCGTATATACTTGGTTTGATGATAATGATAGCTGTTTCTGTGCTATTGAAAGGTGTTATTGTAAGGGTAAAGGAAGTTTCAAAAAGCCAATTTCTTGCTCACTATATCCAATCAGAGCATCAAAACTCTCAAATGGGATGACTGCACTTAATCTTCATAGATGGGATTTGTGCAAAGATGCATTCGCAAAGGGTAAAAAAGAGGGGATCCACGTATATAAATTTTTACGAGACCCCCTTATAACAGCTTACGGCGAAGAGTTTTATTCAGCACTCGAAGCCGCCGCTTCATCACTCAAATGATTTAGAATTTCGAGTGATTTTTCATAATCTTCATCACTTACAACCAATTTAATCGCAAATTGTTTGCTAAAAGTGGCAAATGCAGGGAATGAACTGCTCTCATTAAGGATTTGAGCATTGATTCCCTCATTTTCTAATGCTCCTTGTGCAACCTGTGCCTCAAAGAGTGATGGGAATTCTTTAATTGTTTTCATTTGAATTTACTCCTCTTTTCGTGTTGCAGTTTCTATTGCATAGACTATTCTGGTAATATCTCGGCGGAGTCCCTCCACAGTAACAGTATCACCACTATAATCTACAGTTATTCTATCTTCCATCATTCTTGACAATCTTGCCGCCTTGCGGTTGTGTCTGAATGTAATAATTCCATTAACATCTTGATTCTCAACAGAATAGTCAAAATTTTTAAGCATTTCAATTACGCTGTCAATATGTTTGGAAAAATCTCCTTCTACCCTTGCAGTCATCTTCTTGAAACCGAAATATGGATATATAGCTGCAATCACAATAAACAAAATGGTAATTTTTATCCAAGAGCCCTCCTTAAACATATTGTCAAGAGTCACACCATCAGATTTGGTTGCCATATATATAATTCCAACAAGCAGTACAAAAACTATAAAGAAGTAAACTAGGTACTTTAAAGAGCGTATAAGGTATTTCATATCAATATTTTTTATAATCTATGAACAAAAATAGTGCAAAAGTGAATAATCCAATAGTTTTTGGCTAAATATTTGCACGAAAAAGAGACGGGAAGGGGATAAAATAGGCCATTTGCAATATATAATATCCTTTCTTGAATAAAAATGAGTAATTTTGCAAAACATTAAATAATATTCTTATGGAAAACGAAGGAACTTTGAAAAAAATCGTTATTGCTCTAGCTGTGGTTGCGGCTATTCTGGTTGGAACTCTTGCTTATGTGTGGATCTCCAAAAATAAGCTTGTAGATGATTTGAATGGAGAAAAAGCTGCTTTAACAGAAGAAATGGTTGCTTTACAAAACGATTACTCAATTCTATCAACAGATAACGATAGTTTGAATGTTCAACTTGAACGCGAAAGAGAGAAGGTTGAGCAATTAATCGAAAGAGTAAAGAAGACAGAAGCTACCAATCGTTCAAAAATCAGACAATATGAGAAAGAGTTGGGAACTCTTCGCTCAATTATGAAGCATTATATCGTACAGATTGACTCTCTAAACACCTTGAATACTGCTTTGCGAGCTGATGCGGCAGCGGCAAGAAAAGAGGCTGAAAAGAATAAGAAACAGTACGAAGAGTTGCGTTCTACAACAGATGAATATGCTAAACAGGTAGAGATTGGTTCTGTTATCAAGGGACGTGATATTTCATTGGTTGCAATCAATGCTTCAGGCAAAGAGACAGACAGAAGCAGTAGAGCTGATAAACTTAAAGCCTGTGTAAGTCTTGTTGAGAATAGCATTGCCAAACGTGGTTATAAGGAGGTATTTATCCGTATTAAAGGTCCAGATGGTATCCTTTTGACAGATGACCAACAAAGAATCTTTGAATTCGATGGAGAATCGTTGATTTACTCTGCATCACGTGAGGTTGATTATCAAGGTGAAGATATCGAAATTTGTATCTTCTTCTCAGGAACTCAAGAGTATCAAAAGGGTGTTTACACAGTTGATGTTTACTCAAAAGATGCAAAATTGGGTTCAGCTGATCTATTGCTAAGATAACGATGTCTGGCATCTACCTTCACGTGCCTTTTTGTGCATCCTATTGCATTTATTGTGACTTCTATTCGTTATTATCATCTCCAAAACGTATGTCACAATATCTTGAGGCAGTATCAAGAGAGGTAGATTGCAGAGGAGATTTTTTTAAGGGAGTTTCACCGACGAGATTATATATCGGAGGTGGGACTCCTTCTGTTTTACCACCTGAAATTTTGGGAGAAATTGTAAGAAAGATTAAATTTCAATTCTTCCAAAATGTTGAGATTGAGGAATTTACAATAGAGGCAAATCCAAATGATATTACACCTGATTATTTGAAATTTTTGCAGTCAATAGGGGTAAATCGTTTGAGTATGGGAGTGCAGTCATTTTGTGATGAACATCTTCGTTGGTTCAAAAGAAGACATTCAGCTGAGGGAGCTATAAATGCATACAGAATGGCTGTTGAGGCAGGATTTAACAATATCTCTCTGGATTTGATATTTGGTTTTGCCCATTTGAGCGATTCACAATGGGATAATAATATATCAACAATCTTGGATTTGAGGCCACAACATATCTCCTGTTATCAAATGAGTATCGAGAAGGGGAGTGAACTTGGACGTCTTTACAGAAAAGGGGAGTATTCAGAGCCAGATCAAGATAGATGTGCTAACCAATATTATCATCTCTCTAATCGTCTTAAAGAGGCAGGTTATGATCACTATGAGATATCAAATTTCTCACTACCTGGTTATCACTCAAGGCACAATAGTTCATATTGGCAACGTACTCCATATTTGGGACTGGGCCCATCTGCTCACTCCTTCGATGGAGTATCTACCCGTCTTTGGAATCCCGCTTCACTTGCAAAATACTCAATCCTGACCGATTATGATCAATTCGGTGAGACGCTTACAGAAACAGAGACCTTCAATGAACAGATAATGCTGGGTTTAAGGCAATCCAAAGGGTTGAAAATAAGCGATTTAGATAAAAGTTTATATCGCGAAGTGGAAGGTGTTATCTCAAATCTTGTCAAGAGTGGTTATTTGTTACAAGAGGGAGAAACAATAAAAATACCACCCGAAAAATTCTTTATCTCGGATGGTATTATGGAGCAATGTTTCTTATAGACTATTCTTGATTCTCCACTTTGTCTGGGGTTGACTCTTGAGTTTTAGCTCCTCTCCAACGAATTTTGAAGGCATAATAGCCGCAGAAGAAGATAAGTAAGACAATAACTACATTTCTCAAAGAGTAGTTGATTTCATCCTTTTGTGCCTCTGATGGGATATACTCTTCCAATCCCATCTTTTCCATTAAGTAGTTTGACATTCTATATGTACCGAGGTCTGTCATATGGCTTCCATCAACAGTTCCCTCATTGTCAAATCCTATTTGTCCATCAGTTGAGATATATTTCAAATTTTTGTATCCCTCATCCAATAGTTGGTAGTAAAGATCCTTCCAAAGATTATTCTTTTCAATCAAATCATTCATACTTTTTACATCAACTGTGGTGTAAGGATATGTTACATTTTCAACCATATAAAGAGGAGTTTCCGGTCTCTCTTTGCAGAGGTATGTTATGAAGTTGTAAGCACTATCTCTAATAATCTGAGCAGTACAGTTAGGAAGGCAATCAATAACATAACATTCAGCATCAACCCTTACTATTGCCTCAGCCATTGATTGGTCCATTCGTGCGTTACCACTAAATCCAAGGTTTACAATCTGTTTTTGTGTTCTTCTTCCAATTATTGAAGGGTATGCCATACCTGGTCTTGAAACGCATCCACCTTGTGTTATACTTGTTCCATAAAATAGATATGGTTTCTCTGCTGATAGCAGATGTTTCTTTTTGGGAGGTGCTATTACAGCTCCTGAGTCAGCACCAAATTCTACCTTTGTAACTCCGTCATATAGAGGAAGATAGGCCAAATATTCTCTATCACTTCCATCCATATTTCTTACAAAAACATTACTAGACTCTTTTCCATTTGGTTGAGCTGTTCCAATAAATTTCCAAGTATTTCCCTCTAATGTGTATAGATCAATTCCGCGAATACCTGTTGCAGCCATATGGTTCATATGGAAGTTGTTCAAAAGAGTCCATCTTGCACCAAGTGCGTGAGCATTTGAAGAGAATCTTACAGCTAAACCTGCAGAATTCAAACCAAGACTCCATACTGCCTCTCTTGTGCGATCTTTAAGATCCAAAGGAAGTCTTGAATATTCTAACTCTGTGTTATCAAATCCTTTGTTAATGAGTGTGAGTTCAGAGGCATCTACATATACTAGTTCTGATGCCTTTTGTCCTGCGATGTTGCCAGCAAATAGTAACAAACAAAGCGTAAGTAGAGATAATTTAAGTTTCATATTGTTTTGTTTATAATATATCATTTATATCAGAATCCGGCTCCACCCACTCAATTTTAATTCCCCTTCTCTCCATCCCTCTAAACCAAGTCATTTGGCGTTTTGCAAATTGATGAATGGCAATGGCAAGTTTATCTCTCATCTCTTTGAAAGAGAGTTCTCCAATCAGATGGAGTGTGATGAATTTATACTCCAAGCCATAATAAATTAAATCTTCCGGAGATATCCCACTATCTAACAGGGTTTGTACCTCAGCAAGCATTCCCTCCTCCAATCTTTGATCTAACCTTTTGTCTATCTTGAAGTTACGAGTGTCTCTATCTACATTGATTCCAATGTATTTTGTCTTTTTAGGAAGAAAATTACTCTCAACCGCTGGATGTTCATTTTGATAAATTGCAATCTCCAATGCGCGTATGAGTCTTTTGCGAGTATCGTAGTCTGTGTTATTGTGCAGGGGTTTTAGAGCTTCAAGTTTGGCGATAAGTTCCTGGTCGCTATACCTTTCCAACTCTGCTCTTAATTCCGGATTAGGAGCCACTTCCTGCAATTTGTATCCCTGAGTAACACTCTCAATGTATAGTCCTGAACCTCCACAAAGAATAGCCTTTTTACCTCTTGAAACAATATCCTGATACGCCTTCTCAAAATCTCGTTGATACTCGAAAATATTGTATTTTGTTCCAGCATTAACTATGTCTATGAGGTGGTACGGAACTCCGTCATATTCGCATAGATCCTTGCCGGTACCGATATCCATACCACGATAAACCTGTCTGGAATCGGCCGAGAGAATCTCAGCATCCAAACTCTTTGCAGCTCTTACTGCATATTTTGTCTTACCACTTGCTGTTGGTCCTAAAATGGTTATTAAATCGTACTCCATCAATATCGATAATTATCCTACAAAGTTAATAAATATAGTTACTCACATTCCATAGAGTTTTATTGAATTGTGCTAAAATTACTATATTTGCCCAATAAATTTTATGATTATGCCAAAAGCAAAGAGTAAAGTTGAGATAAAGAATAAGAAGGCCTCTTTTGAGTTTGAGTTGCTCGAGAAGTTTACGGCGGGTATTGTACTTACAGGTACAGAGATTAAGTCTATACGCGCTGGAAAGGCTTCTTTGGTGGATTCTTATTGTTATTTCGTTGGTAATGAGCTCTTTGTAAAGAATATGCACGTGGCAGATTATTGGTGGGGAACATTCAACCAACACGATCCTCGTCGAGACAGGAAACTTCTTTTGACAAAAAGAGAGTTGAAAAAACTCCAAAGAGCATACAAAGAAAAGGGTATGACCATTGTCGCAACACGCCTTTTTATAGCAGAAAATGGTTATGCTAAATTAAACATTGCTCTTGCTCGTGGTAAGAAGGAGTACGATAAACGTGAATCTATAAAAGAAAAAGATCTTAGAAGATACGACTCCTAAGATCTTTGACGATATCTCTTTCAAATACTATTTATTGCTTTTTTATAGCAGCTGGTTTCTTGCGTACATATGAGTAAACAAGCATTATGATACCGGCAATGATGAATGGAACAGATAGCCATTGTCCCATATTCAAAGACATTCCCTCTTCAAATGCAACTTGTGGCTCTTTAATGTATTCAATAAGGAATCTCATTCCAAATAGCACAATTAGGAATACACCAAATGTCCAACCCTCTTTAAGTTTAGGAAGTCTATACTTATAGTTAAGTAATAATCCAACTCCTAAAAATAGATAACTCAAAGCTTCGTAAAGCTGTGTAGGGTGTTTGGCAACAGTTTCTCCTCTCAACTCAAAGATAAATCCCCAAGGAAGATTTGTAGGATTACCATAGATCTCTGAGTTCATTAGGTTGCCCAGACGAATCATACAACCTGCAAAGGCAACTGCTATAACTAATCTGTCAATCAGCCAAAGATAGCTGAAACCATATTTTTTCCCATACTTGTGTACATACCACCAAACAGCAACAAGGACTCCAATAGCACCTCCGTGCGATGCCAAACCGCCCTCCCATACCTTCAGAATCCTGATAGGGTTGGCAAGGTAGATTGATGGTTCATAGAATAGACAGTGACCAAGTCTTGCCCCTACAATTGTACCTATTAAAAGTGCATAAAGTAGTGGATCTAATAGATTTTGAGGAAGCCCCTCTCTTTTATAATACCACTTAAAGATTGCATATCCGATAACAAAACCTAATAAGAATAGTACCGAATAGTATCTTAATCCAAAATTACCTAAGGTAAAAATGAATGGATCGACATTCCAATTAATGGCTAATAAATTCATAATCAATTATTTATCTTTTTAATCTAACAAATACGCTTAGTGGAAGTTCCTTGCCGAAACTATCTTTAAGTATTAACTCTCCATTTTCAATACTCTTATAATTCTTCTCTCCACTCTTAGGATCTTCTGTGAGGTTAAAAGCACATTTAACCAATGTTTGAGCCAGCACAGATGAATATCCGTTAGAGTATAGATTCAAAACAAGAAAACTATTTTTAGGTGCCAGAATCTGGGCACAATTTTGAAGAATGTCGAAAAGACACTCATCAAGTTTCCACTTTTCTCCATCAGGACCGTGTCCATAAGCAGGGGGATCCAGAATAATTCCGTTGTAGAGATTGCCTCTACGTACCTCTCTCTTTACAAATTTAAGAGCATCTTCGAGAATCCATCTTACATTTTCAAGACCACTTAACTCCATATTGGTTCTTGCCCAAGTAACGACCTGTTTAACAGAATCAAGGTGTGTAACAATTGCACCAGAACATCTTGCAGCAAGAGAAGCAGCTCCTGTATATGCAAAAAGGTTCAGCACTTTAGGTTGAGCAACGCTCTCTTTTAATTCATTTACACTATTGTAGATAAAATCCCAGTTAGGTGCCTGCTCAGGAAAAACTCCTACGTGTTTGAAAGAGGTTAGTCCAAGTCTTAATTTGAAAGAGGGAGCATTATTATATGAGATAACCCATTGGTCATTCATCCTTTTCAATCTCTTCCAGGTACCACTATCCTCTTTACCTGCTTTACCAAATCCAGCTCCTGTAATAAATTGAGTGTGAGCTATTTGTTTCCATTTGTCCTCGCTCAATGATTTATTCCAAAGTGCCTTTGGCTCAGGCCTTATCATAGTATATGGACCGAATCTTTCCAGCTTCTCAAAGTTGCCGGAATCTATCAATTCGTAATCTTTCCAATTAACTGAAGGTGACTCTAATAACATCTTATTTACAATTATTCGGCCTCAAAGATACTTATTATTTATTTTTTATCTAATTTTGTGGGTTGAACTTTTTCATTAATATGAGAAAAAGTGTTTTTTTGAATAACATTTATAACTATTTTAGATATGCAAAGTATTGATACTTACAATTTTAGTGGCAAAAAAGCCATTGTTAGAGTTGACTTCAACGTTCCTCTAAACGAAGAGTTCCAAATTACTGACGATACTCGTATCAGAGCAGCAATCCCAACTTTGAAGAAAGTTTTGAGCGGTGGTGGTGCTTTGATTATTATGTCTCACTTGGGAAGACCAAAGGGAGTAACTGAAAAATTCTCACTAAAACATATTATCGGTCGTGTTGAGGAGTATCTCGGAGTTAAGGTACAATTTGCTGAGGATTGTATGAAGGCACACGAACAAGCTGCAGCACTAAAGAGTGGTGAAGTTCTTCTTCTTGAAAACCTACGTTTCTATGCAGAGGAGGAGGGTAAACCAAGAGTTGCTGCTGATGTTACTGAAGAGGAGAAAAAAGCTGCCAAAGCAGCTGTGAAAGAGAGCCAAAAAGAGTTCGTTAAGACATTGGCATCATACGCTGACTGCTATATCAACGATGCATTTGGTACTGCACACAGAGCTCACGCTTCAACTGCATTAATCGCTGCTTACTTCCCTAATGACAAGATGTTCGGTTATGTAATGGAGGGCGAAATCAAAGCAATTGATAAAGTTTTGAATAATCCTGCACGTCCTTTGACAGCTATCTTGGGTGGAGCTAAGGTCTCTTCAAAGATTGGTATTATTCACAACCTTTTGGATAGAGTTGATAACTTGATTATTTGTGGTGGAATGGTTTACACATTCGTTAAAGCATTAGGCGGACACGTAGGAAACTCTATCTGCGAAGATGATCAAATTGAAACAGCAAAAGCTATCCTTGCCAAAGCAGAAGAGAAAGGTGTTGATTTGGATATTCGTAGAGATGTTGTTGTTGCTGATGATTTTGACAACGATGCAAATACTCAAATCGTATGTAACTTTGAAATTCCAGATGGTTGGGAAGCTATGGACGCATCTCCTGCTTCAGTTGAAAAATGGGCAAAAATTATTGATGAATCAAAAACTATCCTTTGGAATGGTCCATTAGGAGTATTTGAGAAACCTAATTTTGCAAAATCAACAAATGCTATGGCTGAACTTTTGGCTAAGGCAACTGAAAAAGGTGCATTTACATTGGTAGGTGGTGGTGACTCTGTTGCTGCTGTTACTCAAATGGGTTATGCTGATAAAGTAAGCTATGTTTCAACAGGTGGTGGTGCTATGTTAGAGTACCTTGAAGGTATCGAACTACCTGGTATTAAGGCAATTAGAGAATAATAGTGAAAACAGTATTATCCTTTACAAATAGCGGACTTCACGAAAATAGGTGGAGCCGCTTTTTAATTCATTCGCTATTTGCATTGTTGCTTGTAGTGAGTGTTTCGAGTTGTGGTGCGATTAAGCCAGTTGAAGATCCGGAGAAGGAGAATGATTACTCACTTCACTCATTCTCGTTTGATGCTTCAATAAATGGAGCAGCAGGAATGACCTCATCATCTTTAGTCAGAATTAATCCTAAGAGTAATTTGATCTATTTTACTGTAAATGAGGGATCAGATTTAACAAAACTTATTCCAACTGTAACATCTGGAGAGGGAACGAGAATTTATATCAATGGAGCTCCTGTTGAGTCAGGTAAGAGTGTTGTGGATTTTTCCGAGACCTCTACTTTGGTTCTGGAATCAGAAGATGGTCGAATCAATAAGTACCTTATTTGTGGTAAGCCAGGAAATAGAGCAATTGATGACGCTGTTTATAATCTTATGATTAGATATGATATTCCTGGAGTTTCAATTTCTGCAAATGTTGATGAAGAGTTAGCATACTCTTATGGTTATGGTTTTGCGAATACTGTAACAAAGGAGAGAGTTACACCAAATCACCTATTCAGATTGGCAAGTATCAGTAAGTCACAGACTGCACTATGTATAATGACATTGGTAGAGCAGGGAAAACTTAAATTATCAGACAGATTGTTTGGTGAGGGTGGTATTTTCGAAGAGGAGTTAGGAACAGATTTGGTGGATGGTGCCGAAAATGTGACAGTTCAAAATATGTTAGAGCACGCTTCTGGCTGGAAAGGGGAGCATATTTTCAGTAATTATGTTAACGGAAGTGCTGTTTTGAGAGGTAAAGATGTTTTGGGAAGAATGAAATATGTTGTTCAAAATGTACCTTTGACATATCAACCTGGAACAAGATACTCATACTATAATATGGGCTATGGCCTCTTGGGAGAGGTTATCAAGAAGATCTCTGGTAAAGAGTACGAAGATTTTCTACGCGAAGATGTATATGCAAAAGCTGGAGTTAAAGATATCTGGTGTGGTGGAGATCAATTTCATCGTCGTGAAAATGAGGTAGTTTACTACTCTCAAGATGGTCGTGACGGATATGGAAATGATATGGAGTTGATTCAGTCCCTTGGTGGATTGATTGCCAGCGGTCCAGAGTTAATGAAGGTAATGGCATCAATTGATTATGGAACAAAGGTTCCGGATATCCTATCAAAAGAGACACTTGATGTGATGTACACCCCATCTGTGGCATCTCCAGGACAATATTCAAAAGGATGGAGAACTAATCACACAGTATTTACAAATTGGGAAAATTATCACGGAGGTAATTTGGCTGGAACAGCCACTCTTTGGTATAGAAGTACAGATGGTACAGCCGCTGTAATTCTTTGTAACTCAAGAAATTATGAGAGTTATTTTGATACAGCTCTATTTGATGTGTTAGCTGTAATACAGAAAAATGTTAAAAATCTTTAGTTTGTTTTTCGATAGAGGCTTGGTGTATAAGTTTGAAAAGATTTGACACGAAGTCGCTATCGAGACCAAGCTCTTGCCCGCTTTTAATAGCGCTCTCTAAAACTTTTCCCCATCTCTCTCGTTGAAGGATAGATGAATTATTCATCTTTTTTAACTCACCAATCTCTTTAACTATCTCCATTCTTTGGGATAATAGTTCAATAAGTGCGTTATCAATACCATCAATTTGAGAACGCAACTCCTCCAATTTAATACTATATGATGAGTCAGTTGATGTACTATAATCAACTTTAAGATTGTCGATAAGTTTTTTTAACTCATCTGGCGTAATTTGTTGATTTGCATCGCTTTTTGCCGTTTCTGGAGAGATATGGCTCTCAATAAAAAGGCCATCAAATCCCAAAAGCATCGCTTTTTGAGATAGTTCAGTCACATATTGCTTATCGCCAGATAGATGACTTGGATCACAAAGCAGGGTAATTGCGGGGTATCTCTGTTTTAGGTCGATAGGTAGTTGCCATTGAGGCATATTTCTATATTTACCCTTTCCATAATAGGAGAATCCTCTGTGAATAGCACCAACCCTCTCAACACCGGCAAGCAGAACTCTTTCAATAGCTCCGCACCATAATTCAAGATCCGGGTTTATAGGATTTTTTATTAGAATAGTAGTATCTACACCTTTTAGAGCTTCTGCAATCTCTTGGACAAGAAACGGGTTAGTAGTACTTCTTGCCCCAATCCATAAAATATCAATACCATTTTTAAGAGCAAGTTCTATATGCTCGGCATTGGCAACCTCTGTTGCTATTTTTAGATTATCTCTCTTTTTAATCTCGGAAATCCACTCTAATCCCTCTTCTCCAATACCTTGGAAACTATATGGATTGGTTCGTGGTTTCCAGATGCCAACTCTTACTGCATCAACGTAATCCTTAATGGCATCTATAGTAGAAAAAAGTTGTTCCCGAGACTCTGCACTGCAGGGCCCAGAAACAACTATTGGTCTTTTTGTTTTATGGAAACAGTTGGAAATCAAACCTTTATACGGTCATTATCTCTTTCTCTTTTGCTGCAAGAAGTTCATCAATCTTCTTTGAGAAAGCATCTGTCTCTTTTTGAATTGATGTCTCAGAATCTTTTACTATATCCTCAGGCATACCTGTTTTTTGCAACTTTTTAAGAGTCTCAATAGCATCACGGCGAGCATTTCTAACACTTACTTTAGCATTTTCACCAGCAGCTTTTGATTTTTTAACAAGCTCTTTACGACGCTCTTCTGTCAAAGCAGGAACATTGATACGGATGCTTTCGCCATTGTTTTGTGGAGTAAATCCTAAGTTTGCATCAATAATTGCCTTCTCAATAGCGTGTAGCATACTTTTCTCCCAAGGTTGGATAATCATAGTCTTAGCATCAGGAGCTGTAATACTTGCTACTTGAGGTATTGGAGTCATAGATCCGTAGTAATTTACCATAACAGGATTAAATACAGCTGTATTTGCTTTACCTGCTCTGTAAGATTTCAAATCTTCATCCAAATAATCAACTGCATCATTCATCTTTGATTTAGCAGCTGCAATAATTTCTTTAGCTTTTTCTATCATAATGGTATAATTTAATAATTCTTAATTATGGATAGTTGTTCCAACATTCTCACCATCAAGCAATTTGATAAGGTTGCCTTTGGTTGTCGAGTCGTAAACAATAATGTTCATATTATTCTCGCTGCAAAGTGTAAAAGCAGTCTGGTCCATAATTCTTAGGTTTTCATCCAAAGCACGTTCGAATGTCAATTCCTGATATTTGACTGCATCCGGATTCTTAACAGGATCGCAGTTATATACGCCATCAACTTTTGTTCCCTTAAGTAAGGCATCTGCTCCAATTTCACAAGCTCTCAAGGCGGCAGCTGAATCGGTTGTAAAGAATGGATTTCCTGTACCACCAGCAATGATTGCCACTCCACCTCTATTCATATAATCTAAAACCTCATCGCGCATATAGTATTTAGCCATTGGTCTCATTGGGGTAGAAGTAAATACCTCAGCATCAACGCCTTGATCCTTAATTCCCAAAGAAAGTGCGATGCTGTTAATAACTGTTGCAAGCATTCCCATCTGGTCGCCTCTTACTCTATCAAAACCAAGTTTTGCACCTTGTGCTCCTCTAAAAATGTTGCCACCACCAATAACGATAGCTATCTGTACACCCTTTTTTGTGGCTGCTGCAATCTCTTCAGCGAAATTGTTAATTACATCTTGATCCAGACCTGCACCATCGGGACCACCGAGTGCTTCGCCACTAAGTTTTAGTAAAATTCTTTTTAAAGTCATAAAATTTGATAATAAACTTTACAAAAATAACCAAATATTATGATTTTTACAACTTACCGATTATATTTGCATAACAAAACCTAAAAATTGAAATACTAATCAAATATTAAAAATATGGCTAACATATTCAAATCATCAATCGGTAAGAAACTCATTATGAGTATCTCTGGATTATTCTTAATCCTATTTTTGCTTATACACGCAACTATTAACTCACTTTACATCTTTAGTAAAGAGGGATTTATTACAGGCTGCGAAATTATGGGTTCGCCAATCATTGGCATTATGGTTCCTATTCTTGCTGCCGGCTTTGTAATTCACATTGTTTACGCTTTCATTCTAACTGCTCAAAACCTTAATGCTCGTGGCGGTTATAAGAGATATGAAGTTGCAAACAAAGCAGCTACCGATTCTTGGGCAGCTCGCAATATGATTGTTTTGGGAGTTATCGTTCTTGGTGTTCTAGCTTTCCACTTAACTCACTTCTGGGCTGATATGCAACTTAAAGAGTGGATGGGTGCTCACGCAGTAGATCCAATTCTACTAATGGAAACTACTTTCAAATCACCTATCGTAGTTGCTATATATCTTATTTGGTTTGTTGCTCTTTGGTTCCACCTAACTCACGGTTTCTGGAGTGCTTTCCATACTATTGGTATGAACAATAATGTTTGGATGAAACGACTAAAAGTTCTTTCTTACATCTTCGCAACTATCATCGCTGGTGCATTTGCAGCTGTAGCAATCGTTGCTTGTTTAAGAGCTAATGGCATAATGTAATTTCAAATTATTAATTCAATATAGAGGGGCTGAACCATTGGTTTGGCCTCTTTTTTTTGCGTCATTCCCGAACCCACAACGATCCTCCCGTCATTCCCGAACTTGCTTCGGGAATCTGATATAGATTGCCGCACTTCGTGCAGCAATGACGCACCATATTTTGTCATTCCCGAACTTGCTTCGGGAATCTTTCCCTGCAATAGGGCTATAAAAAGATTCCCGCGACTGCTTCGCAGCCGCAGGAATGACGTATATCTGCCCCTCAGGAATGACGTATATCGGGTTCCTCAGGAATGACGTATATTAGATTCCATTAGGAATGGATGTAAGCGTTCTACACAAGAGTATCAAATTAGAAAAGAAATCCTGTATTGATATAGAATGCACCTGATCCATCCTGTGCATCAAGACATCTTGCATACTCTAGTGCAACGATAAAGTTTCTGTTCATTATAAATCTGAACCCTGCACCAGCTGACATATGAAGTTTGTCATATCCAATCTGTTGGATATATTTTGAATACTCATCAGCGAACGCACCTGTTTTGTTTGAGTTTTCGATGCCTTTAATCACTTTTGCTCCATCAAAGAAACCGCTAAGAGCTAAGCTGATATTTTGATTGAATAGAGTAAAATCTACAAATCTCCAACGTAGCTCTGTGTTGAAGAAACCAGTATGTGCACCCTGTACACGGTTTGCTTTTAGTCCTCTTACAGTACGATATCCACCGATACCAGTTCTGTCATAATTTGGACCTACAATAGTGTAATATGGTAAAACATACCAAGGTGCATTTCCTATAAATCCTTGATAATTAAGTCTATAAGCAAAAACTAGCTTATCACTTGCAATAGGAATATAGTGTCTGAAGGTAGCATTGATTTTATTGTAGGGGTGAGTTGTGCCAAGAAAACTTGGAGCTACAATTGCGTGAGCTTCTGCCCATATACCTCTTGATGGAGAGTTCTCAACATCCCTGCTATCATACATAACGCCAAAACGGATTGCTGATGATACACCTCCATTCATTTGACTATCAGGGATTATACCCCATTTGTTGTAAAGGTTAAGCAGTGATTGACTATTTGCATCTTCTGATTCAAAAAGAGATGTTTTGAAGTATGTAAAGTGATATCCTGCTTCCCAATAAAGGTTATCTGTAATCTCTCCGATAAGGTCAACCTTAAAGTTAGGAGTAAGACGAGTCATACGATAAAAACCACCTTTTTTATCCTTCTCTGGGTCATAAATGGCTTCATAGCCATTAAATCCGTAGAATGGAAGAGCTTTATCATAAACTACATTTGCAGATGCACAAAGTCGTGTACCAGGAAATATCTCCTTTTTGTCGTACGATAAAATATATTGTTGGCTACCTCTTGTGTATGCAGCTGCTTCAATATACCAGCTTGAAATAGGATTTGGATATTTTGAACCATCTCCAAAGTTGTAAATATTCAAAATTGCACCATATTCAAATCCTTTGTCTGCATCGAATGCGACAGCAGGAATTGGACCGAAAGAGAGTCCCTTTTTCGGATTAGCATATTCGGACTTTGTAATAACGCTATCAGGAGCAACAAACTCCTGTTTTTCGGTTTTTCTAATCTCTGTATCGTTATTCTTGATTTCTTGAGCCTGTGTTGCAAGTCCGACTAAAGAGCAAAACAGTAAAATAAGCATTAATCGTTTCATAATCAATTAGTTAAATATAACAATTTACAATATCTTTCTCTATTTCTGTTAATAGAGCTTTTATATCCTTGCGTCTGAACCAGGTGATGTCAGACCAAAGAATTCTTGCATAATTGGCATAGTCGTAATAGTAAATCATCGATGGGGCAATAAGGGCGAATAATACTATTGCTATATACCATTTACATACTATAAGCAAAACTATTGCCCAAATTAACAACCAGAGAGAATTTATGAATAAAAGTACAAGAAATCTTGCAGAGTTATGAAATGCTCTATCTTTAAACTTTTTAACTATAAACTCACTTATAATGATTACAGGTAATGAGACAAGGGAACTGAATATGAAATATGGAGCACCAAGTATAATCAAAGCAATTCTCTTAATGATTATCGGCAGGTGATCATCTGTGCGATAGGACTCCTGAACAATGTTTAGGTTCTTGCGTTTATTGAAGAAATGCTCCACTTTGTTTAGAAGTTTCGTAACCTTCTTTGAGCCCTGTTGCATCTTATTCTCAATTCTTCTGATGTAGTGATTATTGTTATCGACCTCCTCTTTCATTGTGCCTCGGAATTCAGCAGTCATTATTCTGGCAAGTTCAACAACCTTCTCATAATCGTCATTGTCCTCAACAAAGGTGATAAGGTTTGAAATTCGATCCTTGATGATCTGGCGCAACTCTATCTGAACATTACTCTCTGTCTTGTCGCTTCTGCTCTCAATGAATTCATTTATATCTATTGCCTGGCCGAAACTTACCAAAGATCTTCCTCTCATATGGAAATAGTCACTATACTCAATTCCCACTGGAACAATATAGATCTTTTGCTTTGACCCCAATCTCTCGTAGGCCAATTTTGCTACTCTCCAGATGCCCTTCCCGATTGGAAGAAGGGAGTGCTTAGTACGGTGAGTGCCTTCTGGAAATATACAGAAAGGCATTTTAGACTCTAAGACCTTAACGATTGTTTCAAAAATCTCATTATTTTTTTGAACTTCTCTTATACCATATCTCTTTCTTACAATTGGAATAATTTTTAAGAAATGTAAAAATGATGCAAGAATTTTATTGTTGAACAGGTCTGCTCTTGCGCCAAAAGCTTTTGCCTCTTTTGTCGCATTGAGAATGACCAATGCGTCCATCAAAGTATTACAGTGATTGGGTGCAAATATAACTGAACCATCCTTAGGAATATTTTCGGTTCCAATAACTTCTCGTTTCTTGTATGAACGACGAACCCAGAAACAAACAAATGGCTTTATAATGTTATATAGGAGATTTTTCTCCTCAACCCCTTTTCTCTTTTTCATATCAAAAATATATAGAAAACGATATGCGGGAACCTAACTAAGTGATTGAGAGTCAGGGTTTTAATCCTTCTCGTTTTGTTTTTCTTCTAAATAAACTCGCTACGGCTAATCCGGAAATAATATGCCAAATACCCCACCAAGCTGTTACAAATAACATACCTCCAATTAGCATATCAGGAGGGAAAATTTTTGGATTAAATAGAAGTACAAGTCCTAAACCGGAGTTCTGAATGCCGGTTTCAATAGTTATTGTAATTCTATCTTTTAAATCTCTCTTAAATAGAGTTCCGACTCCATAACCAACTCCGAGAGCTACCAGATTATGAACGAATACAATGATAAGAATGAATTTGATGTACTTCAAAAATAGATCTACATTTTGGCTGAATGATAGAACTACCATTAACAAAAAGAAGAGAACTGATAAATATTGAAGTGGTTTCTGCAACTTTGCAGAAATTTTAGGTAAATACTGTGTTGTAAGAATACCGAGTACTAAAGGAATACCGAGAAGAATAACAACTGTGGTAAATACCTCTCCAAATGGAATTGCAAGTTCCTGAACGGCACCTTGAGCAGCTCTATTGACATATTTTTCATAAAAACCTCCCCACATAGCAAAGTTTGCCGGAGTCACAAATATTGCACCTGCTGTACTGAACCCGGTAAGTGTGATAGAGAGTTCTCTATTTCCACCGGAGAGTGAAGTAAGGAAGTTAGATATATTACCTCCTGGGCAGCAAGAGACTAAAATCATACCCATTGCCACCATTGGGGTAATCCACTTATTAAAAATTACAACAAGTAGAAAAGTTACAGCAGGAAGTAGTACCCATTGGGATATTAGCCCCAAAATTAATGATTTAGGCTTTGTTAAAACATTTTTGAATGTTGGTATTTTTACGCCTAAAGCAACTCCGTACATCACGAATGCCAATACGAAATTGATAAGATCTAGACCTGCCTTATTAAAATTAATCCTGATAGAATCTAGGTTTAGTAGTTGTTCGTACATTGATAAAAAATTAATTAAAAACTACACTATTTCGATAGCATATAATTAAACTTCAACATACAATTATAAGGATTTTTATCTAAAATTAAAAAATTTTATCCACAATCTTCTCTATTTAGATAATTTGTTATATTTGTAGATTGTACAAAAGTGCGATTATTTTTTTATAATTAAATATAGTATGAAATTTAGCAAATTTTTCAAAAAAATAGCAGTAATGCTATCTATGGTTTGCATATTAACGGCTTGTCCGTCAGAAGAACCGATCTATTTGGAACCATCTATCACTGTGGATGGTGCTACAACACTATCTTTTGATCAAGATGGTGGTAGTAAGAGTGTTACAATTAAAACTAACCGAAACTGGTCAGCAGAAGTTGTTGCTGATGACCCATCGTGGATTCAAATCTCTCCAAATTCAGGAGTATGCGAAGAGGGTGAAGTTACAGCACAAGTGCAAATCGTTACATTGGCAAATGCCGGTCGTGATAGAGAGGCAACAGTAACATTTACTGCAAGTACTACATCTGCAACCATTAAAGTTAAACAAACAGGATCTCTGGCACCAATTCAAGCTACTCCAATCAGTGAGATTTGGGCTAAATCAAAGGAGGGCAGCGATGTCATTTTGAGCGAAGAGACATTTATCAGAGGTAGAGTTGTATCTATCGTTGATGAGACAATCGGTAGCAGTTTGAATAATAAGTCTATGGCAATTCAAGATGGTACTGCCAAGAAGAGTGGTATTATAGTACGCTTTACAAATGCCGATTACAATGTATTCGAGTTGGGAGCAGAAGTTGAGGTAGATATGACAGGTGGTAAACTAAATTACTACAATGGAACACTACAGGCAACACCGCTTGAGGATACAAAAATTGTTAAAACTACAGCAGATGTAGAGCCAATGGCTGCAATTACTGTAACAACCGAAGAGGTGGCAACCAATGATTACCAATCAATGTATATTCAGCTTGAGAATGCACAAGTTGTTAGCAGTCAGCTAAATAAGAAGTTTGAAGATAGCAAGGGTAATACCAATATCGAGACAGCCGATGGTGGCTCAATAGTTCTTTATGTTGGTACTTATGCTGCCTTCAAGGGTGAAACAGTTCCTTCAGGAGCTGGAGTTTTGAAGGGCTTGGCAGGTGTTTATGGCTCTACATACCAAATCCAACCACAATGTGCAGAGGATTATGCAGGTATGACAGGAACACGTTTTGAGGTAGAAGGTGAAGGTCCTGATATGGGTAACGCTACTTTGAAGAGTATTTCTGAAATCTGGGCTATGGGTGAAACAACTATCAGTGATGAGGTGAAGATCAAAGGTACCGTTGTTTCAAATGGAGACGAAAAGACTGGAAGTAGCATCAATAACAAATCAATTGCTATTCAAGATGGTACATCTAAAAATAGTGGTATTATTCTTCGTGTATTAGATGCTTCAAATAATACATTTGCAACCGGTGATGAAGTTGAGGTTCTATTGACAGGAGCAAAAACTTCTATATATCAAGGCACATTCCAGGTACAACCAAAAGAGGATAGCTATATTGTTAAAACAGACAAGTCAAATGCTCCATTGGATCCTATCTCAGTTACTATAGAGCAAATTTTGAACGATGATTATCAATCTATGTATGTTCAACTCGAAGAGGTGCAAGTAGTTGATGATCAGCTAAGTAAGACAATGTCTGGAAGTATCAATGTGGAGGATAAGGCAGGTAATCGTGTTGTAATGTACACCGGAACTTATGCTGCATTCAAAGATGAAAAAGTGCCACAAGGCGCTGGTGCATTGAGGGGTTTGGCAGGAGTTTATGGCTCTAACTACCAAATTCAGCCACAAAGAGTGGAAGATTATGCAGATATGACAGGCACAAGATTCACAGTTGGTGGAGATGTTGATATTAAGGATGCAACTCTATCTTCTATTGCTGATGTGTGGAAAAGAGGCGAGCAATCTAAGGTGACAAGCAATATCAAAATAAAAGGTGTTGTAGTATCTAATCCTGACAATGAAACAGGCGGTAGTATTAACAATAAGTCTATTGCTATTCAAGATGGTACAGGTGAGCAAAGTGGTATCATAATTCGTGTTTCTGATGCTGCAAGCAATACTTTTGCAACCGGTGATGAAATAGAGGTTTACTTATATGGTGCATCGCTTTCTTTGTATAGCGGTACATATCAGGCACAACCTCAAAGCGACAGTTACATTGTTAAGACTGATAAAGCAAATGCTCCATTGGATCCTATTACAGTTACAATGGCACAATTGAAAGGCGATAAATATCAATCAATGTATGTGCAAGTTGCTGATGTTCAAGTAGATGATGCAGATCTTAGCAAGAAGATGGCAGGAAGCATCAAGATTGTTAACAAGGCGGGAGAATCTGTTGTAATGTACACAGGTAATTATGCAGCTTTCAAAGATGAAAATGTTCCTCAAGGTTCAGGTACATTGAAAGGTTTGGCAGGTGTATATAACTCAAATTATCAAATTCAACCACAAAGAGTATCTGACTATTCAGGACTTACAGGTCAGAGATTTGCCGTAGAAGGTGGTGGAAATGAAGGTGGCAACGAAGGTGAAGGTGGTGGCAGCGAAGGCGACGGCAACTATACCAGCAATGTTGGAATGGTTAAGACCGATGGCGATGTAAGTTGTTATGATAAGAATGATGGCAATAACCCTGCAATTGCAGTAATTGGTGGTAAAGAGTATGATGCAATCAAACTTGGAACATCAAAGCAAGGTGGTTATTGGACAACTCCTGTGCTACCTAAAACAGGTGATGTAACCATTACTTTCTATGCAATAGCTTGGAAGAATAATGGCTGTAAAATGGATATTACAATCAATAATGGTGGAAAAATTGATGGCGCTACAAGCAAGACTATTACACTTGAAGCAAATGATGGAGCAACAAGTAACCCTCCATATACCATTACATTTGATCAGTCAAAGAACTTCTACACATTGAAATTGACAGGTGTAACTGATAAAACAACATTGAAATTCTCTACAGAAAGTTCAAAGAAGAGAGCTATTATTGTTGGTCTAAATGCAAAGTAATCAGATGAAAGTTATAAGAAAGATTGCAATTTTTTCTCTATTTGCCATCCTGTTAGTCTCTTGTAGAGAGGATGATCCGATAAAAATTGAAAATGTTGCAGAGCTTGATAGTGAAACAGTCTCGTATGATAATACGGGACAGTTTCTCACTATTAAATCGGGAGAGAATTGGTCAATATCATTTTACTATGATGATGGGGTTTCTCAATGGTGTAGCGCTACACAAACATTCGGTTCAGGGGATGCTGCAGTCGGATTGAACTATGCCAAGAATAGTAAACAGGAGGAGAGAAGTGTTACAATTACTATCTACTTCGGAGAAGATATCATAGAGAGAAAACTTACTCAAGGAGCAGCTCCTGAACCAAAGCCAGAGGTGCCAGAATATAGTTCAGATCCGTTCCAGACATCGTGGCCGGAGTTGGCAACTTTATCAGATAAGGATTCTATGATGTTTGTTTCTCATTATACTACAGTGAATAATAAATCTGTAAGAAATTATTCAATGATGTATGATTTGAAGAACAAATATGCACATTGGATTGCCTATCCTCTCTCTGCAGACTATACAGTAAAAAACGTTAAAAGAACAGATGCTTGGGAATATGATCCTAAGATTCCAAAGGATTGTCAACCAACACTTTACAAAGGTTGGGGCGTTAATGGATATGATAGAGGACACCAACTTCCATCGGCTGATAGATTAAATACCTATAATAGCAATGCTGCTACATTCTACTTTACCAATATGACAGCTCAGAACTCCAATCTTAACCAAGGTGTATGGATGAAGCTGGAGGATATGATTAGGGATAGAATGTTGCCTCGTTGTGATACCATATATGTTGTAACAGGTGCTGTTCACGAAACAGAGGATGATAAGAATACAGCTTATATTAAGGGTAACTATGGCGAGTTAACTGCTATTCCAAAGGCATATTATAAGGTGCTTTTGAAATTTACCAAACCAAATTCATACTCTGCGATAGGTTTTTGGTATGATAATAAGTCCTATGGTAATGTTGAACCAAATGCAAATCACGCGCAGACAGTAGATGAGATAGAGAAGCGTGCAGGATATGACTTCTTTACAAATTTACCTAAAGATGTTCAAGATAAAATTGAGGCTGAGTTTAAGCCTACAGAATGGTTAAAATAATGAAAATGAGAAAGTTAATAATAGGAATACTTCTTATTTCCACAATGTTTTGTGCAAATGCTCAAGACAAATCAAAGGATATAAAGTACACCTTTATGTATTATAACTTGGAGAATCTCTTTGATACAGAGAATGATCCTGCCATTAATGATGAGGAGTTCCTTCCTGATGGCACAAAGAAATGGACCGAACAAAAGTATCAAAAGAAGTTGGCAAATATGTCAAAAGTTCTTTATAGTATCGCGTCAGCTCAAAAGGCATATCCTACTATAATTGGGGTTTCTGAGATAGAAAACCGTAGAGTCGTTGAGGATTTGATTTCGCAAGAATCTCTTTTGAGAGGTAATTACCAGATAGTTCACTATGATTCTCCTGATTTGCGTGGAATCGATGTGGCTCTACTATACAGACCTGACCAATTTACTTACGAAGGCAGTGAGTCTTTTAAATTGGTAGTTCCTGAGAGACCGGATTTCCTTACAAGAGATATTCTTGCAACCTGGGGTAAAATTGAAGGAGAGCTATTCTGTTTTTATGTTACCCACTTGCCTTCACGTAGAGGTGGTCAATATGGCTCAGCATATTTGAGAAATGCCGGTGCGGCATCAATAAAGCAACACGCAGACTCAATGAAGGTTGTCTATCCTGACATTAAAATTGTGATAATGGGCGATATGAATGATAACCCGACAGATCCATCTCTTTATGAGGTTCTTGGAGCATCTGTTGAGGAGCCATCAGATGTGGCTGAAGGTGCATTTTTCAATCCTTATTTGAAGATGTATCGTCAAGGTTACGGAACGACTGCTTATCAGGATGAGTGGAGTATCTTTGATAATATGATTGTAAGTGAATCTCTAATCAATAAAGGTGAATTAACACTACTTCCATCAGTTACAAGTGATAAGTACTATGGAAATATCTTTAAGAGACCATTTATGGTACAAAAGAGAGGACAATACAAGAATTATCCGCAAAGAACATTCTCAAGTAATAACTTTATGAATGGATTTAGCGACCACTATCCTGTATTTATAATGATTGGAAAATAATTATTACGATGAAAAGATATTTATTAACACTATTTCTTACAATTTTCACCGCTGCGTCACTTTTTGCGCAAGTTGGTGGTGTAAAGGGTAAGGTTGTAAACAGAGTAGGCAGAACTCCAATTAAAGATGCCAAAATTACTCTTTATGCAGATAAAGAGTATGTAAAATATAGTGCAGAAGATGGATCATTCCTTATCGAAGGTATTGATGATGGAATGTACAAAATGACCATTGAGGCGGCTTATTTCCTTGATAATCAACTAAATGTAAAGGTTGAGGGTGGTGTAAAAGATCTATTCTCTATAACAATGGCTCCAGAAGTTGTTTCCTATGAAGATCTTGATGATTCCGCTTTTGCAGAATTTATAACAGATGATGAGAGTGGTTATCAGGATGTGCCATCAATTCTCTCTTCAACACAGGATGCATACGATAATATTGCAGGATATAAATTCAGTGCAATGAGATTTAAGAATCGTGGATATGAATCTGCAACGTCAGATATCTATCTGAATGGCATCAAACTTAACGATGCAATGAGTGGTTATACTCCATACTCATTGTGGAGTGGTCTTAACGAGGCAACAAGAAGCAAAGAGACTACAACAGGTATTGTTGCGGCTGAGTATGGCTTGGGTGGATTTAATGGAACTACAAATATCGATTCAAGACCTTCATCGGTTCGTAAGGGTTGGAGATTCAGTGCATTGACAAACAGTGGACAATATCGTTGGAGATTAATGGCAACTTACTCTTCTGGTAAGATGGACAATGGCTGGTCTTATGCAATTTCGGCATCTACACGCCAAGGCGGAAATGACTATGTTAAGGGTGTCTATTATAACTCTTTCTCATACTATGCAGGTGTTGAAAAGAATATAAATGATATTCACAACTTTAGTTTGGTATTTATGGGTGCTCCAGTAGAGAGAGGTGCTCAAAACTCATCTACACAAGAGGTTTATGACCTGTTGGGAGATAACTATTACAACTCTAACTGGGGTTATCAAAATGGTAAAATTCGCAATGCAAGAGTTAGAAATAACCACGAACCATTGACAGTATTTAACTATGATTTTACCCCTAATGATGATTTGAAAATATCGGCTGCTCTATCTTATAGATTTGGTAGAAATGGCTATTCAGCATTGGACTGGTATGATGCTCAGGATCCACGTCCGGATTACTACAGAAACCTTCCAAGTTACTTCCCTGATGATGAGGTGAAGGCAGCTTATGCAAAAGAGGGCTGGTTGTCAAATCCACAAATCAGACATCTTAACTGGGATGCTCTATACAATGTGAACTACCTTAACGAAGAGGGACGTTCTAAATATATTATTGAAGAGAGACATACAGACCAGAATGATATAAATGCCAGTCTGCAAGCAAGTTACAACTTTAATGCTTTCTTGAGATTAACAGGTGGATATAACTTCCGTTGGAATCAAACAGAGTATTATAAAATAGTAAAAGACCTTTTGGGCGGTAATTATTGGTTGAATGTAGACCAATTTGCTGAGCGTGATTTTGGCTCAGGAGATGCTATTCAAAACGACCTTATCCACCCAGACCGCCAAGTTAAAGAGGGTGAAAAGTATGGTTATGACTACTACGCCCACTATCGTAATCACAGAATTTGGGCTAAATTAGCCTTTAACTGGCAGAAATTTGAGGGTTTTGTAGCTGGTGAGGGTGGTTATTCAACATTCTGGAGAGAAGGTCTTTACAAGAAGGGTCTATTCCCAGATAACTCATATGGTGACTCAAAACATCAAGAATTCTTTACATATTCGGCTAAAGGAGGTTTGACATACAAATTGGGAGGTAAACACATTATCAGTGGTAATGTTGGATACTTTACAAATGCACCATATTTCCAAGAGGCATTTGTTTCACCACGTACAAGAAATACTGTTGTTCCAAATTTAGAGACGGAAAAAATCTTCAGTGCAGACTTGAATTATTCTATCAGAGTGGGTAGTCTAAACCTAAGATTATCAGGATTTTACACAAAAATCAAAGACCAGACAGACCTAATTAGTTTCTATGATGATTTGAATCGTACCTATACAAACTTCTCAATGTGGGGTATTGATCAAGTAAACTATGGTTTAGAGTTTGGAGCTAAAATTCCAATTTATCAAGGCTTCTCATTCCAAACTGCTGCAAGTATTGGAGAGTATCACTATACATCAGATCCTTTCGTAGTTCAGACTGTTGATAATAGCGAAAAGGTTATTTTGGATGGTGAGAGAGTATATTGGAATGGATTTAAAGTTGGATCTACTCCACAGACAGCTATCAGTGTTGGTCTGAATTATAGATCAGATGACTATCTATTTGCAGGAATTGATTTCAACTTCTTTGATAGAACATATATGGACTTAAATCCTTTATACAGAACAGATTACGCTGTAATAGGACGTGATACTCCAGAGGCAATTGCAGAGATGAGAGCTCAAGAGCGCTTTGCTCCTGCATTTGTGTTGAATGCAAACATTGGTAAATCTTGGTATATCTTCGGAAACTATAATATAGGTTTCAGTTTTGATATCAAGAATATACTTAACAGAAGAGATATTAAGACAGGTGGTTACGAACAGATGCGTCTGAGAGCAGTTGAGGATGGCAATGGAGATGTAATCTACTATAATCGTTTCGATTCTAAATATTTCTATATGTTTGGAACAAATTATATGTTAAATATTTATTTCAGATTCTAAGGAGGAGTGATTATGAAAAAGATATTATCGATACTATCTCTAATGATTTTTATGGCGGGATGTGCTGAGTTTGAAGCACCGGATCGCTACACTCCTGTTACAATGGAGGCAAACACTACAATCAAGGCCTTCAAGGCACTATACTCTACAGGTCCTACGAAGATTGTTGACGATATCATCATTTCAGGAGTTGTAAATAGTAGTGATAAAGATGGCAATATTTATAGAACACTTTATATTCAGGACGAAACAGGCGGATTGGAGGTAAAGGTTGGCAAAACAGGACTTTACAACATTTATAAAGAGGGTATGACTCTATATATCAAGGCGAAGGATCTTGTTTTGGGAGCATACGGAGGCGTTGTAGGTCTTGGAGCTGCTTCAACAGAGGATAGATATGAGACATCATACTTGGATGTTCAGCATATGATTGATACTCACATATTTAAAGGTGAGGTTGGTGAGAAAATCCAGCCAAAAGTTCTTACAAGTGGGTCAGAGGTTAAAGATGCACTTTTGGGAACATTGGTAACTCTACAAGGTGTAACATACTCTGGTGGAGATAATGTTACAATTGGTGGCAAACTGGTTCCTCTAACAACTTGGGCGGTATCTTCATCTAAAAATGAAGGAAATGCTCTTTCTGGTAACCAAAATTTCTCGTTTGGAGGAACAAAGATTGTTGTCAGATCGAGTGGTTACGCAAAATTTGCTGATGAGGAGGTTGCTATTCAAGAGGGAGGAAGAGCAAATTTAACAGGAATTTTAACAAAATATTATAGTACGTATCAATTGGTTCTATTATCAGTTGATGGAGTAGAAGTATTGTAATGTTTAATTTTGTAAAGTATCTATTAGGCACAAAGGGCAAACCGAAAGGTGGTGATAATCAAAAGATTACCACCCAGTATGTTATGTTCTACAATCTTGATAACCTATACGATACAGTGGATGATCCCAAGACTAACGATGATGAATATACCCCAACCGGAGCTAAAAGGTGGACAAAGGGCAGATATTATCAGAAGTTGTCTAATCTTGCAGATGTAATAGCTGCAGTAGCTGCTGACAAGAAGATGTTCCCAGCTATGATTGGTGTCTCTGAGGTCGAGAATAAAACTGTTTTGAAGGATTTAGTATCTCAAAATCAGATCTCAAAGGCCAATTACTCATACATTCACTATGAATCTGGAGATCAACGAGGCGTAGATGTAGGACTTCTCTATCGCCCTGATGTTTTTCAGGTCGAAGAGAGTACACACATCAAGTTGAAACTCAGAAGTGGAAGGGAGTATCTTGGTCGTGATGTTTTGGTTGTAAGGGGTAGAATGGATAATGTAATGTATTGCATCTATGTATGTCATCTTACATCTCGACGCGCAGGAACTGAGTGTTCTGCAGGGTTTAGACGTGCAGGAACAGAGACAATTCGAGATCATGCAGCAGAGATGCGCCAAAAATATCCATTTATCAAGGTGATAGTTATGGGAGATATGAATGATAATCCTTGTGATGAATCATTGGCAGATCTTCTTGGTGCAAAACGCACAATTCAAGAGTCAGTTGGTGGATACTTTAATCCATTTTGGCAACTATACGATATGGGATATGGTTCATCTATGCACGGATGTCATTGGATGATGTTTGATAATATCATAGTAGATGACAGTATTATCTTCTCAAAAGTTGGAGATTTAACCATTAAAAAGATTGGAAAATACTATGGTGAGGTCTTCAGTCGCCCATTTATGTTGCAATCAGGAAAAGAGCCGAAACGTACTTACATAGGTGATAAATATAAAAATGGTTATAGCGACCATTTGCCTGTATTAATTAAATTAGAATCAAATTTTTAACAAAATGAGTCAAATTAAAGATATAAATCTCTGGGAATCAGGAAGTAGAAAGATTGAGTGGGTAAAGCAAAATATGCCTATTTTACGCTCAATTGAGGCAGAATTTGCTGAAGAAAAACCATTCGATGGATTAAAAGTGGCTTTATCGGTACACTTGGAGGCAAAAACTGCATATTTGTGTAAAGTGTTAGCGACAGGTGGTGCAGAAATGTATGTAACTGGTAGTAATGTTTTGTCAACTCAAGACGACGTGGCAGCTGCGTTGGTAAAGGCTGGATTAAATGTTTTTGCTTGGTATAATGCTTCTGATGAGGAGTATCACCAACATTTACGTTCAGTTATTGAGATAGGTCCAAACATTATTATTGATGATGGTGGAGACTTGGTTAATCTGATTCACAAAGAGTTCCCACAACTTATTCCAAATGTAATAGGTGGTTGTGAGGAGACTACAACAGGTATTAACAGACTTATTGCAATGGCAAAAGTTGATGAGTTGAAGTTCCCGATGATGATGGTGAACAATGCTAATTGTAAATATCTTTTTGATAACAGATATGGTACAGGTCAATCGGTTTGGGATGGAATAAACCGCACAACAAACCTTATAGTTGCAGGAAAAGATGTAGTTGTAGCTGGATATGGTTGGTGTGGAAAGGGTATCTCAATGAGAGCAAAAGCTTTAGGTGCAAACGTAATTGTAACAGAGGTAAATCCTATCAAGGCAATGGAGGCAGTTATGGATGGATTCAAGGTTATGCCTATGGAGAAGGCAGCGGAACTTGGTGATATCTTCGTTACTGCAACCGGATGTGATGGCGTTATTACAGGAGAGCACTTTGTAAAAATGAAGGATGGAGCAATTTGCTGTAATGCAGGCCATTTTGATTGTGAAGTAGATGTAAGCTATCTTCGCAAGAATGCAAAGGAGAGCTTCGAGGCACGTAACAACATTATCGGTTATAGACTTGAAGAGGGAAGAGTTATCTACATTTTGGGCGAGGGAAGATTGGTAAATCTTGCTTGTGGTGATGGCCACCCTGCAGAAATTATGGATATGAGTTTTGCTATTCAGGCACTTAGTGCTCGTTATCTTGCTAAACTTAAAGGTAAATTACCTTCAACAGTTATTATGGTCCCAGAAGAGATTGATGAAGATGTGGCGAAACGTAAACTAAACTCTTGGGGTATCTCAATTGATACACTTACTCCAGAGCAACAACGTTACCTAAACAGTTTCTAATCAATCATTTATAGTAAAAGAAGAGGTGCCCGAAAATTTCGAGCACCTCTTTTGTTTTACTCAAATCAATAACGAAGATTAGTTTATACGTAATGTCTCACCATTATCTTCAACGATTGCTTTAAGCCATTTCTCAGGATAAGGTGGATGTCCTGGAGATGCAGGAATATCTTTGTCGTGGCCATTATCCTTAAATGATCCATCTTCGTTTTGATGTTTTACATTACCATCCATAAATTTAACCAATACGAAGTTTTCAAGTTCTTGCCAATCGTTAAACATTTTTTGAGCAGTATTAACTGTATATTCAGTCAATAATTTAATTGCTTTCTTCTCTTTACCTGCTTTTACAAGTTTTTGAGCCTCTTTGTCAATCTCTGTAACCTCTTTCATACAGGTTGTTTCGTGTTTCTTTGCTGCATCTTGAAGAACTGGAGCAACTCTATCATACATTAGATAAGCAAAGTGTGTTACTCGGTTGAACAACCAGAAAGCAGAAGTTGGAGAGTATTTCATCATTGAACCATTACCCTCTCTGAAGCATTCAGGAATTTCAGTTGTGTTTGTGTAAATAGGTGATAGACAAGATGTTGCGGCATCATCAACACCAAACCATAGGATACCTCCTACAGTGTCATCAAGCCAATTACGAGCTTGTCCTAACATCCAGTAACCTGTTTGTTGAGTAGCGATTGCTCTTTCGTGAGTATATCTTTTACCCTCATACTCAAAGCTCATTGGACGCCAACGATATGGAAGTGCGTGAGGACCAGCTCCAATGTCAGTGGTCATATCCATAGGGGTATTTTCATAATGGTCTCTCATAACATTTGCAACTTCGTGAACATCAACCTTTTGTGCTGGTTTGATGTAAAGAGGCATCTTGTTAGCAGCATTTCTGCCCATTGCGAAATCCAGATATTCATTTGCAGCTCTGCTGTGAGATCCAGAAGCATCTTCCCAATCAAAGCGACCTTTACCAAGAATATTGAACGCAGCCCATACTCTTGCTTCACAACCTCTTAGACCAGAAAAATCTGCAGGGCAGTATGTATCACAAAAACTAAATTCAGAATCTTCTCCTTCAAATAGACCCGCCTTTCTTGCGAAAGAGATTACATCTTTGGAGTAAAGGCAATTTTCAGGATCATTCATATCAAATTTATCGATACGGCTTTGGTTTGCGTGAGCAGAGATGTAGCCATCGGGGATGCGAATTGCTACCCATACTGTACCCTTCTCTTCTCCTTTTCCAACCATCTCCATAATCCAGGCTTCATTCTTGTCGGCAATCGAGAATGACTCTCCACCTGATGCATATCCATAAGTTTGAGTCAATTCATCCATAATTTTAATCGCTTCACGGGCGGTTTTTGCTCTTTGAAGAGTTACCCAAATCAATGAACCGTAATCTATTATGCCGTCAGGATTAGGAAGTTGTTGAAGTCCTCCAAATGTGGTTTCGGTGATAATAAGTTGGTGTTCATTCATATTACCAACTGTTTGGTAGGTCTTGGAAACTTGAGGAATCTTTCCCAAATATTTTCCACTGTCCCATTCATAAATATCCATCATAGTGCCCTTAGGAAAACTTTGAGCAGGACGATAATAGACCTCGCCATAAAGTTGGTGAGAGTCTGCTGAATAGGTCACCATTACAGATCCATCTTTGGACGCTCCACGGGTTACAATTACGTTAGAACAGGCAAAGAGATCGCTATTGACAATAAAAATAGAGGCTAATAGGAGGAAGATGGTAGATAATCTTTTCATATTTTATCAAATTTAATTAATAATTTACCTTTTAGTTACGACAAATATATTCATTATCTCTGGAAAAATCTAACGAATGAGGGGAAATAATGATGGCAGCACTGGTGTTCAATGACTTATGAGGATTTAGGATGAAAGCCTCGCCGATGCAAAAGTGCAAGGAAATGAAAGGTAATGAGGGCAGACGGTTTTCAAATCATTACCCGATAACGAGGCAAGTTTATAGGTTGTTGGAGTTCATTTCTACTCTCTGCTACATTCTGCATAACAATGTACAACTCGCTGATAACTAATTTTGTAACCAAAAAGAATTAGATTATGCGAAGTACATTCAAGGTGCTGTTCTATGTGAACGGAAGCAAAGAGAAAAACGGTATTGTCCCCATTATGGGGCGAGTGACAATCAATGGCTCGGTGGCTCAATTCAGTTGCAAACTGACCATCGCAAAAACGATGTGGGATGCCAAAGGTAATCGGGCAAAGGGCAAGAGCAAAGAATCGAGAGACATCAATTTAGCTTTGGATAACATCAAGGCTCAAATCATCAAGCACTACCAACGCATTTCGGATAGAGAAGCCTATGTTACTGCTGAAATGGTACGCAATGCTTATCAAGGTATCGGAACAGAGTATGAAACACTGCTCGGTGCATTTGATAAAGACAACGATAGTTTCAAGAAGCGTATAGGCATAGACCGTGCAGCAAGTTCTTACAAGGTGCGTGTAAGGTCACGAAATCATTTGGCTGCATTCATCAAGAAGTGCTACAAGCGCAGTGATATTTCTATGCTTGAACTTACTCCCGATTTTATCAAGGAGTATGAAATCTATCTTTCTACCGATGCTGGTTTGCATAATGGTAGTGTATGGTCGCATTGTATGTGGCTGAAAACAATAGTGTCAAAGGCTCATTACAATGGACTGACACCAAGAAATCCGTTTGCTCAGTATCGGGTTAATCAGAATATCAAGGAGCGTCAATACTTGACCGAAGATGAAATCAAGGCTGTAATGACACACGAGTTTGCGGATAAGAAGTTGGCTTATATTCGAGACCTGTTCGTGTTTGCAAGTTTTACAGCTTTGTCATTCGTGGATATAAAGGAACTGACCACAGATGATATTGTAGAGATTAACGGAGAGAAATGGATTCTATCCAAGAGACACAAAACAAAGGTCAATTTCCAAGTGAAGTTGCTGGATATTCCATTGCAGATAATCAAACGTTACGAGAGATTCCAAGAGGACAAATTGGTGTTTCCTAATCTGAACTATTGGAACATCTGTAAACCACTGAAAAAGATGATAAAAGAGTGCGGTATTACGAAGGATATTTCATTTCATTCAAGTCGCCATGGATTCGCTACGCTTGCTCTGAGCAAGGGCGTTCCTATTGAGAGTGTGAGCCGAGTATTGGGGCACACGAACATAACCACGACACAAAAGTATGCCAAGATTACCACCGAAAAAATAGACAAGGATTTGACGATGTTCGGTAACAGACTTAATCAATCGTTTAGTGAAATCTCAATAGCAATGTAACTATGGAACGATCAATTATAACAATCAGCGAGAATGGCAGAGTGAATATCCCAAGCGCTAATGTTTGGATGTCTGAAATGGAATTAGTGGAGTTGTTCGGGGTAATAGTCCCGACACTCCGAGCCGCCATTAGAGCAATATACAAGAGTGGAACGCTTTGTCCTGTAAGCACCCAACGATGCGATTTGGCTACCCCTGCAAGTTGGGCAACATTCTACAATCTCGAAGTGGTTATTGCTCTTGCATTTAGGTTAAACACCTATGAGGCAAGCAGGATAAGGCAAAAGGTATTGGAGAGTTTATACCAGCGAAAAGAGAATGGAATAGACTTCTTGATATTGTTAGGGAATAATTCACATTTATATTACAACTAAATACTAATGTATAACCCCAACAATCTTATTGTTTAAGGTTACTTGATTCATATTCCACATTGTACAAAGCGATAGTATATGAGCAAACCGAATAAAATTTTTGGCAATTCATTATTTATTTGAATCCTTTTTGTATCTTTGCATTTGAAAAATCATCAAAATTTCAAAGGTAATATGACTAATGAATATTCAATAGATAGTACAACTCTTAGGCAACGTATAGAAGCGATGCCAGAGGATTGTATACTGTTTCGTTCAGACTTTCCTGAATACCACACGGAGTTTGTGGGAAGTATTTTGTCTGAATTAACGACAGAAGGTGTACTTGTTAAAATTGCACATGGAATATATGCCAAGCCGAGAAAAAGTCGGTTCGGTATTGTGCTTCCTTCTGTTGATAAGGTAGTACAAGCAATTGCTGCTAGAGATAACGCAGAGGTATTGCCATCAGGCATGACAGCTCTGAATGCATTAGGGCTATCGACTCAAGTACCGATGAATTACACCTTCCTAACTACCGGTAGTGAAAGAATTGTAAACTTATCCAATAGGAAAGTGGTATTAAAACGTGGTGTGCCCAAGAACTTCTGCTATGGGACTCGCCTCATTTCTCTACTTGTTCAAGCTCTCAAGGCTCTGAAAAAAGAAAATGTAGGAGAAGATGAGCTAAATATAATCCAACAATTGGTATTGAGAGAAACGGACAAGGAGACACTTGTCAAAGATGTAGATATGATGCCTGCGTGGATGAAACGAATTATAAAGCCAATGCTAACCGCTTAAAAGAAACATAGATTATGGGAAAATTGTGGTTAAACAATGAAATAGTAGACCGTTTGGCAATGTTGCAGCAGACAGAAGCCAGACATTCTGGTGTTAATCAAGTTGCTATAGAAAAGGACTGGTGGGTAACTGTTACGCTGAAGGCATTATTCCAAACAGATTGCCGTGATTCTTTGATATTCAAAGGCGGAACATCGTTGTCAAAAGGTTTTGGCATCATTGAGCGTTTTTCTGAAGATATTGACTTGGCAATTAGTCATTCGTTCTTTGGTATTGAGAAGACTGGTAAAAGTCAGCGTGAGAAATTACGCAAAATGTCACGAGCGTATATTCATAAGACCCTTTCTGCTCAATTAGATGCCCGTTTGAAAGAAATGGGAGTCTCTGGTTACAGTATAGAGAATGTTTCCCAAGTACAGGATAAAAATGGAGAATGGCGACCGATAGATTCAGACAAGGATCCTACTGTAATCCTATTACACTATCCGTCAATTCTTGAAGATACTATCAATTATATTCCTCCACGTGTAAAGATTGAGATTAGTTGTCTTTCAATGGATGAACCAACGGAATTACGACCAATTCGTTCTTTAATCGGTGAAAGTTTTGATGGCGAAGATACTGACGCAGAAAGTCTTGTTAGAACAGTAGTTCCTTCTCGCACATTCCTTGAAAAACTATTTCTTTTGGCGGAAGAATTCCAAAAAGAAAAACCTCGGAGCGTACGAATGTCACGACATCTGTATGACTTGGAAAAACTGATGGATACAGAGTATGGTAAAGAAGCGTTGTCGAATCGCGAACTTTATGATGCCATTATTGAACATCGTAAGGCTTATTATGCTTTGAAGTATGTAAACTATGATTCACACACACCATCAACCATCAATTTTACGATACCAGAATCGGCTATGGAGGCGTGGCAAGATGACTATGCCGATATGAGACGGTTCTTCATCTATGGTGAATCTTTAGAGTTTGATGAACTTATGCAGAAAATGAGAGAGTTGCAAGAAAGAGTGAGGATTATGTAAAGATTCCAACCACCGAACAAACCCGTACCAAATTACTGAAAATGTAAAAATCAAACTTGTAGGCAAACTTTGATAAAATACTTATCTCCTTCCTGAAGATGGAATTTACATTATTCCAACAGGATTTTGAAGCAATAAGAGATTATCAGAAAACTATGGTGAAACTACATATGTCTTAAACGAATAATAATACGAATTATATATGAAAATACAGTCTGTTCATATTAGAAATTACCGAAAATTAAAAAATTGTCATATAGACTTTGGAGAAAAGGAAACTGTTTTCGTTGGTGCTAATAATAGTGGCAAGACTTCTGCTATTAGTGCTATTGTTTGGTTTCTAAAGAATACAGATAGATTCACTTTAAAAGAGTTCACCGCAACCAATTGGGCATCAATTAATAAAATTGGTGATAAATGGCTCGAACATGATTCTGTAGATGAAGCATTACTGAGTTCTCACCAATGGGATAACATTGTACCATCAATGGATGTATGGATAAATGTGGAAGATGGAGAACAGTATCGAGTGAATCACTTAATACCATCGCTTAGTTCTTGGGATGGTAAAAAGGTTGGTGTCCGTGGACAATATGAGCCCAAGGATGTAACAAAACTCTACACAGTTTATAAGGAAGCCAAGATGAAGGCAAAAACTTTAGAGGGTACTGAAGAATGGAAAAAAGCTGGTTCTCCTGAATTATATCCCAAAAATTTATGCGATTTTTTAGGTAAAGGCTCAAACCTTAGAGAGTATTTCGATGTGAAATACTATATCATAGATCCGGCTCTTGATCCTGATAACGAAGACGAAGTGCAAATAACACCAGACAATGAGATAGGCAACAACCCACTTGACGGACTAATTAAAGTAGATACCATATTGGCTTCAAGAGATTTCTCTGATCCGGAAGGGCAAACAGACAGTGATATAGATACGTTGTCGAAACAGTTCCAACAATACTATAAGAGTAGTGACCAAGAAGATGAAGAATTGACATGTGAAGGGTTGAAACTTCTTGGAGATATTGTAACAGCGAACAAAACATACGATGAAAAATTAAAAAAGACTTTTGAGGTTCCTGTCGGCGAGTTGAGGAACATCAATTATCCTGGGTTCCAGAATCCAGAGATAAAAATACGAAGTAAAATTCAGATTGAGGAAGCCATAAAACATGACTCAGCAGTTCAATTCTCTATTCAAGGTATGGAAGAACTTGTACTTCCAGAGAAATATAATGGTCTTGGTTATCGGAATCTTATCTCTATTTATTTGAAACTGATAGACTTCAGAGAAAAATGGCTGAAGGCACTAACTGATGGAGAAAATATAGAACCTATTCATTTAGTATTTGTAGAAGAACCTGAAGCACACCTACATGCTCAGGCGCAACAAGTGTTTGTAAAGAAAGCATTTGAAGCCCTGTGCAATAATGAACTAATAAAAAAGCATCCTTGGTTAAAAACGCAGCTTGTGTTAAGCACACATTCAAATCACGTTGTAAATGAACTTGACCTAAATTGTATGCGCTATTTTAAGCGAGTGATAGATGGCAATGATAATAAAATACCTATCTCAAAAGTCGTAAACTTATCGAGTACGTTTGGAAAAAATGAAGAAGAAACTAAACAGTTTGTGACGAGGTATATACGTTTAACTCACTGCGATATATTCTTTTCGGATGCTGTTGTTTTGGTTGAAGGTCCAGCGGAAAAGATACTTGTCCCCAGCTTTCTCGTAAAAGCTGGATTAGATTCTTATTATATTTCTGTCATAGAAGTGAATGGCCGTCATGCACATAGTTTCCGTAAACTTATTGAAAAGATTGGAATTGCAACCTTGATTGTGACGGATATAGATGCGACTGAAACAAAAGTAGGAGAAGACGGGAAAGAAAGACATCCGTCCGTGCTTACAGCCAAAGGGAAAGGTTATAAAACAGGTAACCCTTCAATTAAAAGTTGGCTTTCAGGAAAAGAACAAATCGACGATTTGTTGGTACTGGATGGAAAAGAAAAGCTTGTAAATAATGTAAGAATAGCATTCCAAACACCAGTGAACGTCAAGTGGGATAAGAATAAAGATGACTTGACTGAAGTATGTCCCTACACATTTGAAGATGCATTGATATTTACTAATCTTGAATTATTTCGACAAGAAGGATTAAAGAAAATGGGTGCTATTACCACAATAGCGAATCTGTTGAGACATAGTGATTCTGCTAATGAATTACAAAATAAAATATTTGAAAAATTAGAAAGCAAAAGTGGTTTTCAGAAGGCGGACTTTGCTATTTCTCTGCTATATAAAGACGATTTTGCCGATTTAATTGCCCCAGTATATATTCAGGAAGGTCTTGAGTGGATGAAGTCATATTTAGATTCTAATGGTAACAAAAATGGAGAATAATATAGATTTTCAAGTAGATGAGACACTGGAAAAGTGTATTCTTTCAACACCGCGTAAAAGTTTCTTTCTTTTTGCAGGAGCTGGTTCAGGGAAGACTTACTCTTTGGTTCTTCTTTTGAAAAAAATACATAATAGTATTGGAAAAGACCTTCTGTCGCAAGGAAAGAATGTCGCTGTTATTACCTTTACTAATGCTGCCACAGATGAGATAATCAATCGTTTGGATTATAGTCCCATTTTCCATATTTCAACAATTCATAGTTTTGTTTGGGATGTTATAAAGCATTATCAGGCAGATATTAAAAGATTGTATTGTTTTTATATTGAAGAAGATTTAAAAGTGTTGGGAAAGAAGTTAGAAGACACCAAAAATAAGACTACCAAAACATATTTTTCCAATGTGGAAAAATATGAGTATCAAAAAGAGAGACTAGCAAAAGCACAAACTATAGAAAAGTTTGTATATAACCCCAATGGAAGTAACCCAGAATATAATGCATTAAAACATGCTGATGTTATTAAGATATCAGCACAAATGATAATGGCTAATCCGATGCTGCAGTGTATTATAGCACAGCGTTACCCGATTCTCTTAATCGATGAAAGTCAAGATACAAAAAAAGAGCTGGTAGATGCATTTTTTAAGATACAAGAAAATTTTGCAAGTATCTTTACATTGGGGCTTATAGGTGATCAAAAACAGCGAATCTATACAGACGGCAAAGACAATATGCTAAGTATTATTCCCAAAGATTGGGAAAAGCCTGTAAAGAAAATGAATTACCGTTGTGCGAAGCGAATAATCCAGTTGGCTAACACTATTGGAAAGGATATTGATATTCATGCAGAACAAAATCCACGTGAAGATGCTAATGATGGTTTTGTTCGACTTTTTGTAGTGCAACAACATGAAGGTATAAACAAAGATGAAGTGGAGCAAACCATAATGAAGATTATGAGTAAGGATGCTGAAGATGAAAAATGGACGGGCATAGACGCTGATGTAAAAATACTGACACTTGAACATATGATGGCTGCCCGAAGACTAGGGTTTGATAGTTTTTTTGCCCCATTTAATAAAGTCTCAAAATATCAAATGACATTCCTTCAAGGTGCTGTACCAGAAATAGATTTTTTCACCAAGATCATACTCCCCATTGCTGAATCCATGAAAGGCGATGGACGTGTTGCATTAGAAATTCTGAAAGAATACTCTCCTTTATTGAGTAAGCAGAATACTGAGAAGCCATATGAACTTTATTTGAAATGCAGAGAAAAAGCGGTAGATGTTGCATCTATGGTAAATGAGAATAAAACCATACGTGAAATAGTTAAAATAATATCTGACTCTCAACTAATAAATCTCCCTAATGTGGTTGATAGAGCTAGTAATTTAGTTAGTGATGATGTAAAGGAGTCAGATGATGAAGAGTTGACAGCTTGGGTCAATACAATGGATTTACCTATAGAAGTAATAAGAAAATATGATGATTATGTGAATCATAGAACTAGATTTGACACACATCAGGGAGTTAAGGGCTTAGAATTTGATAGAGTGTTGGTTATTATAGATGATTCCGAAGCAAAAGGTTTTATGTTTAGTTATGACAAACTATTTGGTGTCAAAAATTTATCAGAAACGGATATAAATAATATGGCGGAAGGAAAAGAAACATCTATCAATCGTACACAAAGATTATTTTATGTTACTTGTACCCGTGCAAAAAAATCATTGGCAGTTGTAATGTACACTAATAACCCTGAGAAAGTTAAAGAAGAAGTCATTCAAAAAGGTTGGTTTAAAGAGGAAGAGATTGTGACAATTTAGTGCCCATTGTAATAATAAATTCGGCGTTCACCCTCAATAAGTGAACGCCGAATTATTATTATCCTATTGTATTCATGCCATCTATCAAGTCTTGATAGGTAGCCACCTTGTGGTACTTCTTATTGGCTGTGGAGATGGAGTTGAAAGTTTCTCCGCACAGTCAATTTTGACTCGCTCGATGGCAGACAAGTCCATCGACGACATTGAGCCTTTGGTCTCGGCTACGAAGAAGATGTGCTAACCTTCTTAATGGACCAATTGGGAACAAAGTTGCTTATTGAGAATGCGAAGGAAGAAATTAATTAACCTATTACGCAATGGGGTACTCTTAATTCACATTATCTTTGTTTGCTATATTATAGTAGGTAATACTTTTGTAGTATACTTATTCTATACTTTTAAACTGTGTTTTAAGCTCATTATAATCGAACACATAAATATCAATATCAGGCGCAATTGATTGATAGTATTCTTTGATATTTTTACTAACTGCATCAGTATATTTTTCCAAAACAAATACAATTATAATGTGTGGATTCTTTTTTAAAAGATTCTCCTTATATCTAAGAACTTGCTGATATGTATCTCTTAATCTATTAATGGTAATATTATTCTTTATATACTTACACTCAACAAGATATATTCTATCACTAATTGCACCTATTGCATCATACCTATATTTGCCAATTTTTACTTCCTCTGTAAACTTTGTATTGTAAATTGTATTTAACTTTTGTATTGCTAAATGAGCTGAGTTTTCTGCAGAAAACGCTAATGCACAAATATTTGATTTCTCGTTTTTAATAACTTCTTCAGAATCCTCTATATTTATGGGCATTTGCTCTTCGTATTTAGAATTCTCTGTTGCCTCGCTTAAATATTTTGCTTTACGTTCTGCGTTTGTGAGTTTGACAAAATTATCCTCATTCTTAAAATCGGTAGGACCATACAATTTCTCATGATGATAGCAAACCAATAATACAAAAACAACGAAAATGACTACAGGGAAGATAATAATAAACCAAATAAATGGTAGTCGTTCTTCAGCACCATTTAGTTTATCTAGCCCAATGGAGAATACAAGCCCAGCTATCAAATAGCATATAGTAACAAATAACGCAATTACTCCAAGAGGATTTCTTAAAAAATTCTTTATATTATCCTTGTTTAGCATAGTTTCTACATCCATTATTCTTTTATGTTTTCTGCAAAATTACTTATAATTTCTCAAATCTGTAATTTTCAATTGAGAATAATTATCTTTGCGGAACTATAACAATAATTTTATTAGTGAAATGGATATGAATAATATGCAAAAGACACCGGAACAACAGATAGATGATGCAGTAAAAGTTTCAAAGGCGCTATTTTTACCTATAGCCAGAAACTCACAAGAAGCAGAGAATATTGAACGGAATATAGAAGCCGCAGGAGATCATTTGAAATCTTTAGCTGCTATTGTTAATGATGCAAATTTATTCAAGGCTCTGTTTTATGAGATGATGTCTAAGATGAGATAACTAAATAGCCTATGTGGTCGCAGGCTATTTAGTTATAAAGGTTCTGAAATTATTATTCCATCTCCAAGAATCCCATTAGGAACGCATCTGGGAAGATGAATTTCTTTTCGCCGAGGGTGAATTTAATGTGAATAAACTTTTCGTTCTTGTTGATTTTTACAACGGTTCCTTTGCCGAATTTCTTGTGTACGACAGTACTATCAACACCGATTGATTCTAATTTGACTTCAAGGTCGTGTATTGTTTGTGGCTCTTGCAAAGGAGCATCAACCGCAGTCGGTTTCACAGGTCGTTCTTGAACGGTTGACTTTGCTTGCGATATTTTTACGATTGTTTTGCCATCTAATGGTTTTGCTACCCTATGAGTGGTTTCAATAGGCTCAGTAACTCTTGAATATGAACTATAATCAATCTCACTCATTGAGGATTGCTGGTTATAGAATAGTTTCTCATATTGAGTCTTGCGGATTGTGGTATCCCAGCCGCCGACCTCATCGTTGGTATGTTTGTCAATGCCGGTATAAGTAAGGCTTGCATCCTCGTAACGCTTGAATTTGAAGATGGCATCATTCATTAGCGGTGCGTTGAACACTCCCAATGAACAAAGCATATTGAAATCCTCAACGCTTAAGCCTGTTACCTTTTTGAACAAGCCCGGTTCTAACTGCGTGATTACATCTTTGAGACATCGTTCGCGGTAGTCGGTAAGGTACATAAATACAGGGATTCGGGTTGCAAACTTTATCAGTTTCTCTTGAATCTGCTTGCGTTTGCTCTTCATCTCCTTCTCTTCGACAGAGATTTCTTTCTTCTCCTTTGGTGTCGGGTCGGGATTTTCTTTCTTTGCCTTCTTGACTGCTTCGGACTTATTGATGATGGTGGTTAGGTCGCTGTTCAGGTTGCGGAAGCCCTCAATGTTCATCAAGGCTTTCATCGCTTCAGGACTTACCAGCAAGCGTTTTAGCGTGTCGTTATCTACATTTACGAGCAAAGCAGACTCCCAACGTTTTGCCAACAAGGTAGCCGATGTTCCTGCCAATGCAATATCGAGAATGTCTTGCGCATCCACCTCTTTCATACTGCTGCCGTCGTAAGCAAGCACGGGTAAGAACTTTATAAATTCGCCTACCTTTGCTTCGGGGTTGCTCTCGTTTATATCCAAGCGACAACTATAATCCGAAATTTGTCGCAAGGCTCGGTCAAGTGCAAAATCGAATACATAGCACTCATTCTTCATTATGGTTTTGCTTCCTTCCTCATTCTTTACCTCCCAAGGACTCTGCACGCGGAACGCAGCCTGAAAATAGGTTTCAGGACTTTTCAAATTGCGGAGCATAAATATGCCGGTCCATGGCTTAACCGTTACACCCGTTGTCAGCTTACCGCAAGTAAGCGTAATGGTCTTTGTCTCCAAAGGGTCGCCCATATTTGCTTGAACAGGGTGCAGAGCATCAAGTCCTATACCTGCTGCTGTTCCGGCACAAACTACTACCTTATAGTCGTGGTAGAACTTGTTTTGCCTTTGAGCAAGCAGATTAGCCATTGCAAAGCACGAAGCCACATTTGGCAAAAACCACAATGTGTGCGAAAGCACATTAAGCAAGCGTGTATCGCTGAATGGCATTGGAGGTCGCTTGTCTTGTCCGAGTTTGAGGTCATCAACGCTTGCAGGAAGATACCCTCCACGAATAAGGTCGAGCCATTTCTGCACTTCGTTCTCATATTTGAATCGAGCAGATTCTCCTTTACCTTCTGCTGCAAAGAATAGGTTAAGGTCGAATTCATCAAATTCGCCTTGTTTGGCAACCTCTTGTATCTCATCGGGCATACGATAGGTAAGCATAACCATTCGTGGCAAGGCAAGATAAGGATTGTTGCTTCCTTTCCATTCTGCCTTTGCCCGTTGCTCATCGCTATATGTCCAGTTGAATATCTGCTCCTCGATGAACTCACCATTGTGTATGGCTCTGAACGGTGTGCCCGACAAGAAAAGATAATACTTTGTGGAGATAGGCAACCACGATTCATTGATAGCGTTGTTTGCCTCGTCCTTTTTGTATTTCTCGGCATCAAAATCTACTGCGCTTTCCTCGTCTTCTTTCTCGAATAGCTCTTTTGCACGCTCTTTCCATGCACCAAAGTGGTATTCATCGAAGATTACCAAGTCCCAATTGGTAGCATGTATAAACTCATTCTTGGTTTTAATGCCGCCACTCTCGTTTGTGCCGAGCAAATCTTGGAACGAACCGAATACAACAATTGGTTTTGATTTGTCTGCTCTGTGAAACTCTTGGTCGATATTCAAATTGTTGTTGCGAGCATCTTTGTTGGAGATATATTGCCAACCCTCAAAGTCAATATGCGAAACAAGGTCTTCACGCCAAGCTGATTCAACAGCAGGCTTGAAGGTAAGAATCAATATACGCGATAGTCCCATCTTCTTTGCCAACTGATACGAAGCAAAGGTCTTTCCGAAACGCATTTTTGCGTTCCAAAGGAATTTTGGTATGCGGTTAGGCTCTTCTTTCAGTGCTTGCTCAAAATAAGTCTTTGTTTGTTCTACTGCACGGAACTGTTCAGGTCGCATTGTAAAATTCTGCGTTCTGTTCTCTTCGTTTGCAACACCTGTGCGGAGCGACAGGATTGCAGCCATAACATCCACAACTGAGCAACGGAACCATTCATCGGTCTTGTCAAGAGGGTTAAGGCGTTTGCAACCTTTGCGTTCAAGCAGACGATGCACATCCTTGTCGGTAAAGCAAGAGCCATCGTTGCTCATGGCCGACTCCACCAATACAATCTCATACTGCACTTTGCTTGTGTGCAATTGCTCATCTATGCGTTCTTTGGCTGTACGGTCAGTGTAACCTACTTTTAGATAACCTTTGTGGGAATCTACCCCAATCAAACGATAGGCGTATATCGTTGGAGTAACGGTAGGTCGTTGAGGAAAATAATTGTGTTCCATAGTATTACTCCATTGAGGTTATCATTGATTCAATAAATTCAATCTCTTCTTGAGACAAATTGTACTTCTCATACAGTTCCTTGTCAGTCCAAGACTTTGAAAAATCCAGAATTGGAACAAACGAATATGTGCTTTGAGTCATATTCTTATTCTTCCTAGCTCCAACAAGGCATCTAAAGAACTTGGTTTCAATGTATGACTTTACATTTTTACATACCTGTTCACTATCAAATGGACCTATTCTTAAAAAAGTTTCTGTACAAGCAGTGTTTACACCTGCAATTTCAGACTTTCCTAATATTCGTGCAGGGACAGGATAACCTATTTGTCCAGCTGCGCCGTCAGCCTTAGAGATAAATATCTTATGTCTTGATAATTCTTCAATATTTCTCTCTATATACGATTTATCAATGTTTTTATAAACTCGTTTCCCACTCTCCACACCAAAGACCTTACATGTATTGATTGTATTTTTACTTTCAACAAAAGAAGCTCTGAAATAATATGGATTTCTTGGACTGACCAATGTGGAAAAACTCTCCTCATTGAAAGATGCTACCTTGCGAATAATTGAGATTACCTCATTATATCTAATAAAGACATCTGCACCTTTTTCCAAGAGAGGTCGCTCTGATATTGCTGTAATCTTGTTTTGCGAATGAGAAAAAACTTTGCATAGACCTTTTTGGTCTCGATTCCATAAGAAATAACATACACCTCCTTCAATCGCAACACCAGGGAAACAGTCGTTTGCATTTCCGAAATCGTGAATCTCTCTAATATGTTCATCATGGAGCATTTCATCACGAAAATCATCTAGACCTTTACCACCTGTGAACCACCTTGATGGCACAATCATAGTCAGATAGCGAGGATTTAGTTTCTTCGCTTGTTGGATAAACTTATGATATATTGGCATCGCACTACTACCTGTTCCTCCTCCATCACTCATTTGATATGGTGGGTTGCCTATAATCACATCGAATTTCATATTGAATACTTTCTTTACATCTAAATTGTGGATAAATTGGTAAGCGTGGGTTTCAAGTTCAGCCCCACGATCATATTCGCTCTGCGAAGCACCGCAATAGATACATTTGCCATCTTTCCAAGTGTGCTTGATGCGTTGGTAAATGATATTTCCCTGCGGTTTGTCTTCGGGGAACTGATATGCCGAAAACTCGCTGCTTGGGAACTTGCTGCAATAGACACTTCGGCGAGAAAGCAGGCTTGTCAGTTCGGTAATGGCAATACCAAACAACTGCTTTGAGAAGATATGTTCTATACGCTTCTCAAGGTCGGGTATCTGCTGTTCAAGTCCTTTAATAAGTCGCTTGGCAATCTCGCGCAGGAAAACTCCGCTCTTGCCGCAAGGATCGAGGAAAGTGGTGTCGGGGTTCTCGAACAACTCCTGTGGGAGCATATCAATGATTTTGTTTGCCAATTCAGGAGGGGTGAACACCTCATCATTGCTCAAATTGGCAATACACGAAAGCACGTCGGGATTATAGACGCTTTTGAATAAACTATTCTCCATAATCCTGAACCTTTTTGTAGTGAGTAATATATCTTCTTAGGAATATGCCGCCTTCCTCTTTTTTCTCCTCAGTGAGTGCGAAGAGATTACCTTCGCTATTGTCGTTATAGAGAAGAAGGTCGGACATGGTATAGTCGGAGCGTTGCATTTGAGAGCCACCAATTAGCGTCCATTCGGAAAAGACAATGGGCGCAGAGGTGTCTTTGCCCTCAGCATCAACACACATCAATGTAAGTGCATTACCGTTGATAATATTTCGGCTGATGATGAACTTGGCAGCTTCGCGTGTTTCATCCGAAGCCTCGGATTTGCAATGATCGGTATATTCCTCGTTCCAAATTTTATAAAGACGATCACGACAAGCAATCACATTGTCGTTCATTATATCCACACCATAGAGGCTACCAATAGCGACAATGGCTTGTTTTTCATAGTCACGAGGACTCTTCTTATATTTCCTCCTAAGTTCGGCAAGTTTGCGTTTGAGTATAACAGCCAAGAAATTGCCATCACCGCAAGCCGGTTCCAAGAAACGGGAATCCGGTCGCAGACATTCATTCGCAACGAGGTCACACATAGCGTTCACCTCACGCTCGGCAGTAAAGACCTCGCCGCGTTCGGCAACACGCTCTTTAGATTTTATTTGACTCATATTCCATCTTCCTTTCTTCTCTATGTAAGAGATACTATGAAAGATGGAACTTGCTGATTATTAGGCGATATTTTGTTTTGCTAATCTACTTTTGCTAAACAATCACGCACAATTATATGGCTGTCAGGCTTTTTATTGGCTCTAGAATGGTGTTAGTTGCTTTATTTTGCGTAATTTTGCAGTAAATTAAGTATCTCTTACATAGAGAGCAATCATTTTGCTAAACATCTTCGCTTTCTACAAATCCTTTAATATCTGAGCATTTGCTCTATCTACAACGGCATTATCCAATGATGCCAGATAGATTTGCGTTGTCATTTCTGAGTCGTGTCCCATACCTTCACTGATAACCGAAATAGGAATGTTCTTGCTCTTGGCAATACTCGCCCACGAATGACGGGCAACATACAGGGTTAAGGGTATGGATAGCCCAACCATCTTTGCTATCTCTTTCAATGATTTATTGGTACGATATAGTGCATTCTTGTATTGGTTTCTATCGTATGGATATTTGAGAATAGGCAATAAATACGGACTGCAATAATCTGTATCGTATTTCTCCACAATCTCCTGCATACACTTTTCCCAACGAATAAAGAGTTGTTGCCCGGTCTTGCGTCTGCGGTACGATAGTATGTCATTCGATAAGTCTTTCTTCTTGAGGTACGCCATATCAATAAAAGACATTCCACGAGTGTAGAATGAGAAGAGAAACATATCCCTTGCAAAGTCTAATGAGGGCTGCAATGACAAATCAAGATTCTTAATCTGCTTAATTGCCTTTAATGGGATTGCTCGCTTGACCGTTTTGTCAATGCCTGTATAAACATGTTTGAATGGATTTCTATTGGTGGTTAAATCCTTTTCAACTGCACGATTATAGACTGCTCGGAGTATTCGCATATAGAATGAGGTGCTATTCTTGGTCAATCCTCTACCTCGTAAATAAGCTTCATACATCAGCATTAAATCAGAGTCAATATCTTCCAATAGCACATCTTTATCCTCTCTAAATTGCATAAAACTTTTAAGCGTACAGCGATAGGTTTCCGAAGTACGCTGCTTGCCCATCTGTTGTAGTTGGGCTATAACACCCTGCATAAAGTTGAACAGCGATTGCCCATTGGCTTGCTTCTGGAATGTAGCAATAATATCATCGGCAGTGTATTTTACTTGCTTGTTCTCCAAATGGGTAATGATACTTTGCAGTCGTTTAATATCCCAATCAATACGCTCTTCAATGGATGTAAGATAGTTTTGTCGGCTGTTGTTGGTTATGATTATTGCATTGTTATCCTCACTCCACTCGTACATAAAGAGTCGGTAATCCGTCTTTAGTTGACGGATTACACGATTCTGGATGATTTGATAATAGATTGTTCCCTCCTTGTTTGCGTTTGTCGAGGGTCGAAACTTTACCTTGATACTTGCCATAAGCTCACGGTTTTGATTTCTTGTTTGGGGTATCCTTTGTCTGTTGCTTATCCTTGATGGATTTTGCTTTGCTTTCCTGTTCCTTTGCTGCTTGCTCTTTTAGGCGTGCTTGCTCGGCAAGGGCAGTTTGTTTGCGTATAGCCTCTTCGTAGGTCTCCACATCCTCACGCATCTGCTCAATCTTTTGGTTATCTCTGTTGAGTTCGAAGATGTCCTCCAATGTAGCTATCTGCTCTGCCGAGGCATCGCCTTTCATCTTGATGTAGCGATATTTGAGTGCATCATCATCCCTCTGAATATTTGGTCTTGACAAGTGGTATATTGCTGATGCTCCTGATGCCAATAGCATGACAATCATTGACAAAAGAATCCAAGATTCCTTTGTGTAAAGAGCAAACGAGTGTCGTTTCTCGTCAATGTTGTGCTTTACCTTTATTTCATCCATCTTGTCAATAGCCTCTGCAAGCTGTTGTTTTACACCCTCAAAGTCGGGTTGTTCTTGCTCACTTATGCTATCCATTCGCTTGTTTATCTTGCTAAATTCATTGACAATGAAGCCTGCAAGCTTGTTGGTTTTAGCATCATAATACTCTTTGTTTTCCCGATTGCCATTCTCGATTAGCTCCTTAATAGGTGTCAAATCCACATTGGCATTTACTGTTTGTTCTGTTCGTTGGCTCTTGCTGATGGTCAGCAACTCTTCCAACATTGCGATAATAATTGAATTATTTTCCTGCATATTGTTTTGTTTTTAATGGTTAATGATTAGAGTTTGAGTCCTCTTGTTCTCTTTTTCTTAGGCTTCTGCTGCATCAAACGGCGGAAATCTGCCTCTTCCTGACTATCCACATCGGGCGAAGAAGTGAAGTCCAACAAGCCTAATGAACCGCTGATAAGATCCGACTCTTTGTTCTCGAAATGGCTTATCTGTATATGATGTGGTTCATATTGTCGCTGATATTCCGCTTGATTGTTACCATTCAGTGCCTTATCAATCTTTGAATAACTGAAACTGCGGTCTATCTTCGAGCCGTTGAAGTGGTAGCCATTCTTGGTAAAGATTATGCCTTGCACCTCATTGGTGTTACCCTTATACTTGAAACGAACATCAATACCTTCGGCTTTCAACCGTTTCAGTAGCGTAGTCCAATCCGAGCATTGTGCAACCTCTCGTTTGAGAACTTGGTATATCTCGTAACGGGTTTTGTCCGGCTCTTTCAATCGGTGCGTTTTTACCTGTTCCTTACCGTTTGCGAAGTATAGCCCGTATTTGCGTGTCAGCTCCTTGCAGATGCGTTCACTGCGATAACGGTCATTCCTGTCGCTGATGGTTCTGCTGTTATTATCTACTCGATTAAAGGCTATATGCACGTGCGGATGCTCCTTATCGTAGTGCCGTCCGATGATATATTGCGTATCACGAATACCCATTTTCTCCATATATTCTCGGCTTATCTGTATCATAAGTTCATCCGTTAAGCGTGGTAAATCCTGCTTTGAGAAGCTGAGTGAGATATGTCCGATGAACTTATCCACTCGTGGATTAAGCCTCGATTGAGCAATAAAACTTTTGGCTATCGTGCTATTATCATTGAACAATACACCTTGACAATCTATGAGCGTGGCTTGTTTCTTCTTGTCGAGAATGTAATCTACAATTCCTCTGGCTCCAGAGCCTTTTACAATCTTTGCCATCATAGGCTGATATGGTCTATAATGTTTTCCAATGAAAGCAGCAGATGTTGGCATTGTCCGTAGTGCAGTCTTACACCCTCCCGATGCGCCTTGCGAGTGAGCTGATTGAGGTTGTTTGCCATACCGCATAACTTACGGATATAGTCCGCTTGCTCGGTTGTCAGGCGTGCCCTAATATGGCAATCACGGATAGCCATTCTAACAATCTCACTTGCCGATACTCCTGCATTTTTGGCTTTGAGTTTCATTGCGTAGTACTCTTCGGTAGCCATCTTTACCGTTATGCGGTACTTGCGTTTCTCGGACAACTTTTTCGTGGGTCGTCCTCCTTTGTTGGGTGTCTTGTTATTGATACTTCGTTTCATACGATTTCTGATTTAGAAAATGATACATACTTTGTTTACTTGACAGACCAACGGGATGTCCTCTTCTGCGACCTTCGGGAGTGGAAGCAAGTGGTTTTGGTCTGCCCAAAACATAAACTTGCTTCCCCACTAACCGAAGGTCAATCAATTTTGAGTGCCTCAAAATAAAATACCGTTGGAATTGTTCTTAATCTGACTTAATTAAGAGGTTACATCCCTTTCCAATGCTCGAAATCATCGGCATATAGTTCGATGTGGTGGCGAACGATGTTCTCCAATAATCCCGACATACTCATTCTATCCTCACCGATTTTGCAGGCGAACTTGTCAAGCATCTTTCGCAACTTGCCACTGATGAATACCGGCTTGCGGTCTTCAATCTTGTAAGGTCGCATAAAGGTGTTGCGATACTCTTCCAATGAGAGTTTGCGTTGTTTGCTACTCACTCTGCGTTGGATGGGTAGTGTCAGTGGCTGTTCCTCTACTACATTGGTAGGTGGAACTTCATCTGTCACCTCTGCAACGGAAGGCACTGCTTCCGTTTGGGCTTGTTCCGCTACTGATGGTAGAGGAAGTGGCTTGATGTTTTCAATAGAGAAATCCTCCAATGCGGCATCAATACTCTTCTTTCGACTCTCTTCTATTTGCGAGTTCTGCTCGGAGAAATCCAAACCTGTCATTTCCTGCAACTCTGTTTTACTTAAAGTCTGTTTTTTACTCATTTTTTGAATGGTTTTGAAAGTTAATACTATGGTCTTTGTGCACAATTATGACCGATTATCTGCTGCAAAGAAAATATGCATACAATTCTACCACAACTAATTAGGTCTATGTAGGCAATTATGAATTGTATTGCATTTCGGGGTGATTCGTAGTAAGTGCCGACTGCATAATTCTTCCCAAGTTGAACGGGTAATTATGGATTAGGACGAAATGCTTAATTGAGGAAATTAAGGGCTTAAATACGATAGCGGATAGACGGACTGCCGAAACACCGGAAGTTGGTCTATCCGCTATACTGCTATCGTAGAATTAGCGACTATCTGTTTCGGCTGTTCGGAGCAGAAGTTTGGCAGACTGATAGGCATCGGTCTGACAAACGACAATGCTACGGACAAGATCCGAGACGGATAATCGCTTGGGGATATTCTTATATAATATTGGTTACAATGTGATGTATGCTTAAAAATATATCATCATATACATCTAAAAGTGCCACGAACTGTGCCACATACTGCAACAGGCCTACCATATGATTGAGGTGTGATAACTTATCTATTACTTCGCACCAACAAAACGAATTTGCATATGAGGGAAGAGTCTATTTCAATGACTGATTATCGTGTCTATGATGAAACGATATGACAAGGAATGACACCTATTGTTAGTTCCATTGAAGTATGAAAATCTCTTTCTTATTTAGCAGTGCGAAACAAAAAAACAAGTGTAATAAATTAAAATAATAGCGTATGGATTTAATCATTTTTGAGCGAAAGGCATTCGAGGAATTTGCCACGAAGATTGAGCAGTTCATTCTGCGAGTATCAAATTCACCCGTTGTCAAGAACGGAAAGAAAAAGACAAACAATTGGCTCGACCATCAGGATGTTTGTCAGAGGTTAAAGATAAGCAAGCGTACATTGCAGACCTTGCGTGATAACGGAACGCTTGCCTACACCAAAATTGGCAACCGCACATACTACTTGCCCGAAGATGTAGAGAGCATTGTAACAAAGGTAGAGGACAGACGAAAAGAAGCCAAGTGGCGAGGTAGAGAGATTTAAGCGAAGTATAACACTAAAACCGATTAGAATATGTATCAAGAGATGAGAACAAAAGACGATGCGTGGATGCAGTCCATTCACGAGAGTATCGACCAACTATCGGAGATTATTGATAGTATGCCCAAAGATGGTGCAGCCTTACCAAACGATGATGAGTATCTATGCGACAAAGAAGTTGCGTATATGCTTAAAGTCAGTCGAAGGACATTGAGCGAATACCGAAGCAATGGCACATTGCCATATTATGTCCTCGGTGGCAAAGTTCTATACAAGCGAAGTGAGATTGAGCAGGCGTTGAAACGGGAATATAACGGCAAGCACTTGATGAATGGCAGTGGATAAACCTCTCTATATTTTTGGAGGGAGTGAAATTTACCGCTTGCCCTATATATCTATGATGTAAAATAATAGTGCTCCTATGGATAGAAACAAGAACAGCATACAAATGGGTTATCAATGTAAGAATCCTTTTGTATGCTGTCTGTTTATCTTTATCTACATTTTCGTCAGTCGCTCATTTCCGTTGCCGTCTGCATTTCTGAGTACAGACATTGAAAGGGGAAAGGTTTTCGGGGTGAATACTCTCCGCAGGAGGAAGATTCTGACCGAAACGGCTTGCCGCCCCGACCTTTCAACTTTCAAGGGCTATTGTACTACCTTCGCAGACGAGCAAAGGAAAGGGGCGAATGACGAAATCGGGAAACTCATAATATCGCAGATTGATGATAGACAAAATTCAAATACTACCCTGCAATAATGAAAAATGCACCGTCCTTTTGCTCGTTCATAAAAAAAGTTGTACCTTTGTTCCAAGATGAGTTGTACATCAATGCAAATTACGCAAGTATGTAGAAATCAGAACAGTTGCCAACTCATTACCTCGTTCTTGAACTTTCCGCATAAACTTTTTATTCTTAGCGGATTATGAGATTATTCCAAAAATAATTAATAAATTTTACCTTTGTATTAACAATACTTAGTTGATATGAAACCATTATATGCTTTTTTAACATTATTGGCACTTACATTCTCTTTTCAGGCAAATGCACAAGAGAAGGAAGAACCTGATCCTGAGCAAATTGCACTAGATGAAATTGACCGTTTGGCTGATATTTACAGATTAGATGATTATCAAATATTTATTCTTGACTCAATTTTATTTCATAATATACCTGCAATGTTTAAGGAACTTGAACAGGTACAAAAATTGGGAGCAGAGAGTTGGCGTTCGTACCAGCATATTCAAGACAAGTGGTCTGCAAGAACGGATAGCGCATATCAATTGCTCTTTACAGAAGAGCAGTGGTCAAGGTATATGAAGCGTGAAGGTAAAAGATTGAAAAAAGAGCGAGACAAACGTCTGGAAGAGTTTAACTCTGCAAGGAAAAAGAGGAGATAAATCTACTCTGCATCTGGGGTTTCGCCACCATCAGGATTTTCTGGATTTTCTTCTTCAACAATTGTAGTATCGCATTGCTGATGCAAAATAAGGTGTCTGGCAATGGTTTCGGTGCGTATTGTCAGAATTGTATCGCGTGCCTCTTTTGTCTCATTTTCCCAAATAACAATCATCGCTGTGTCTGAAGAACTACCAGCATTCGGATTCATATAAACCCATTCAGGGAATGTGTTTTGGTACCAGGTTGTGTTACAATCTATGAAAACTTCAAACGTATCGGTTTGATAATCAGCATTTATAGTGTCTCCCACTTCTGAGTAGATATTCAGATGAGGGAAAAATGCACGTTCGCAGTTTGTTGAGGCAACTCCCACTAACGCCAATATAATAGCCAATTTGAAAAACCTTTTTATTCTCATAGTAATTTGTTTCTCGTGCAATAGTCGTGCAAATTTATTAAAGGAAGGTTAAAAATCAAAAGTTTGCACCAAAAATGGAAAATTTGAGACTAATAATCTGCAAATCCAAGAGTGGCAACACTTACTTTGATATCTCTCTGCTTGTATAGTACAGTTAGTGCAGAGAGGATTGTAGATCCGGTAGTTAGTACATCATCAACTAAAAGAATGTGTTTTAATCTCTTTTCGCTACAATTATTGGGGTAGAGTCCTTTTTTAGATGGTGAGTGGCGAATGATATTGTCAGAAATAGGTTTTATAACTTTGAATACTCCTCGAACATTCTCGTAACGTTCACTATCGCTCAGATGAGTTTGTGTTGTAGTGTTACGTGTACGCACAATTACTCTTTTAAGAACAGGGATATTCCCCAACTCTTCAGCAATCCCTTTTGCGATAATCTCAGACTGGTTATATCCACGTTTCCAATGTTTGTAGAAGTGAAGTGGAATAGGGATAATTGCATCAAATCCTGTGTAATTTTTATCACTTGCAATATACTCTCCCAACCACTTTGCGAGTTCAAATCCAACCCTTGTATCTCCCTGATACTTAAATGAATGGATTAAATTTCGATAATTAGATTCGTGGGTATAGAAGAATAGGGAATAGTAATTATCAATGGCTCCATTCTCCAATAAACGAGCACGTCCGGGATTGTCGTGCCAACTCCAAAAATAGGTTAGAGGAAATTCATCAACACACTCTTTGCATAATAGTTTTTCCTCATCAAGAAGTTCTTTGCCACAAGCATAACAATATTCGGGGAATAGAAACCGTCTAAATGCTCTGATATATCCTTCGCCACATCTCTCCATCACAATTTTTTTTGCAAAAATAACCTTGAAAAACAGAAGTTAGATGCCTCAATCGTACAATTTTGTATATTTGCAATTATGTTAGACTTTTTACAAATATCTATTGCCGATATTATCGACATAATTTTGGTTGCCCTTCTTATTTTCTATGTATTTAGAGTTTTAAGAGGTACGGCTGCTATGACTATTTTTACTGGCGTATTGATGCTTTACCTTGTGTGGGTAATTGTAAGCGCTTTTAATATGCAACTTACCTCAGCAATTATGGGGCAGGTGCTTGGTGTCGGTTTGATTGCACTGGTAATTATCTTTCAGCCGGAACTTAGAAGATTTCTTTTCCACCTCGGATCAAAGTATAATATTGGCACGCACGGTAAAGAGTTTCTGGGAAAAATATTCCACATTGAGTCCAAGAATAATATTTCAACAGCTACAATTGAGGAGTTGACAGGTGCTTGTAGAAGAATGTCCGAGAGTAAAACAGGTGCATTGATTGTTTTGCGCAGAAGTTCAGCTCTTGAGGAGATTATTGAGACTGGAGATAAAATAAATGCTGATATAAACAGACGATTGATTGAGAATATATTTTTCAAAAACTCTCCACTTCACGATGGAGCTTTGATTATTACTCGTGAGAAGATGATTGCAGCAAGGTGCACATTACCATTAACAGATACGCCGGACCTTCCAGCAGATTTGGGAATGCGACATAGAGCGGCGATAGGGGTTACAGAGACAACAGATGCTGATGCAATAGTTGTTTCAGAGGAGACAGGTAACATATCGTTTGTAAAAGGCGGAGAGATAAAAGTGATGGGTAGTATTACCGAACTGCATCTTGCAATCAAGGATAGTTTTGAAAATATGGCATAGTTGCGAATGAGGGGAATTGAGAGTAAAATAGGGTTCGATAAGGTTAAGGCGCAAATTTTGGCGAAACTCTCTACCAATATGGCGGCAGAGATTCTTCAGAATGAGGAGCCCCTGTTTACGAGAGAAGAGATTTTAGAGAAACTCACATTGACAGATGAGATGCGTCTTATCTGTATGTTTGAGGACTCTTTCCCATCGCAGGGCTTTGTTGATACAAGGTCATTCCTTTTGCCATTGAGCGTACCTTCTACATATATTGACTTACCATCGTTAAAGATTCTGAGTCAATCTCTTGAGACTTTAAAGAAGATTATAAACTTTTTTAGAAACTCTGAGGAGCAACTATATCCGACACTTAGAAAGCTTTCACAAAACATAGCATATTTCCCCGAAATCTCTCGAAGAATAGATCAGATATTGGATAGATTTGGTGAGGTAAGAGATACGGCAAGCCCTGAGTTGCAACAAATCAGGCGTTCGTTGAGGGAGAAAGATGGAGTTATCGCAAAGAGAATAGCATCGATATTGAAAAGTGCTCAGTCTGAGGGTATTGTAGATGAAGATGCGACAGTCTCTATGCGAGATGGACGAGTATTGATTCCAGTTGCTGTCGCCAACAAAAAGAAACTTTCTGGTCTTGTTTATGATGAATCGGCAAGTGGAAAGACAGCATTTGTTGAACCGATGGAGGTTGTCGAGCTCAACAATCAGGTGAGAGAATTAAAATTCAGAGAGCAACGAGAGATTTTGAGAATTCTTTTGGAATTCACAGATTTTCTTCGCCCATACCTTTCTGAGTTAATTTCTGCAGCAGACTATATTGGAATGATAGACTTTATCAGAGCTAAAGCACTTGTTGCATTGGATATGAGAGCAGGACTTCCCGTTATTTCTCAAGAGAATACAATGCATCTTCGTAAAGCACGTCATCCATTATTGGAGAGGACTCTGAATCGTGAAAATAAAGAGATAGTTCCATTGACACTCTCTTTGGACTCCAAAAAACATATTCTTTTGATTTCAGGACCAAATGCGGGAGGTAAATCTGTTTGTCTTAAAACTGTAGGACTACTTCAATATATGTTTCAATGGGGAATGTTAATCCCCACTTCGGAAATTTCCGAGATGATGATATTTGATAATATCTTCATCGATATAGGTGATAATCAATCAATTGAGAACGATTTGAGTACATACTCTTCACACTTGGCAACGATGAAGAATATGCTTGATTCAGCTACTGAAAATTCTCTTGTCCTAATTGATGAGTTTGGAAGTGGAACTGAACCAACAGCAGGAGGAGCTATTGCTGAGGCCATTTTAAAAGAGTTGGAAGAGAGGGGAGTGTATGGCGTGATAACAACTCACTATACAAATCTGAAATTATGTGCCAATAGTAGTAGTGGTATTGTCAATGGAGCAATGCAGTTTGATGTTAAAAATATCAAACCACTATTTGTTTTAGAGGTAGGTCTGCCTGGAAATTCATTTGCATTTGAAATTGCACGAAAAATGGGTCTGCCAGAGAGAATTGTTCAAAATGCTGAAGAGCTTGCTGGAAGCGACTTTGTAGATATAGAAAAGCAGTTGAGAAAAATTGCCAAAAACAGACGTCAACTTGATGAAAAATTGGCAAAAATCCGTACTACTGATAAAACATTGGAGAGTATAACTGATAAATATCAGAAAGAGTTAAGTGAGATTAAAGCTCTGAAAAAGAGCGTGTTAGATCAGGCAAAAGCGGAAGCGAAAGAGATTCTTGCACAGGCAAATCAAAAGATTGAGAATACTATTAGGGAGATTCGTGAGACACAGGCAGAGAAGGAGAAGACCAAATTGCTTCGTAAGGATTTGCAGGAGTTTAAAGATTCGATTCTCTCTGATAATAGTGACGAGGGCGATCGCAGAATTGAGGCAAAGATTGAGCAAATTTCAGCAAGAAAAGAGCGAGAGCAACAACGTAAGGCAAGACGTAGCGGAGTCAAACCAGCTGTTGTCAAGAAGGAGGAGCAGTTGCCTCAGAGGGCTTTGCAGGTAGGTGATAAGGTTAAGGTAAAAGGTAGTGATATTGTGGGTGAGGTTACTCAGATCAATGCCAAACGAGTCTCAGTATCTGTTGGTAATATTATCAGCACTATGGCAATCAGTAAAGTTGAACAGATTTCCAACAATCAATACAAAGAGTTGTCTAAACCAATTCAGACAAGGAGTAATTATGATGCTTATGCAATGAGTGACAGAAAGTTAAATTTCAAGCCAAGCATAGATATCAGGGGAGAACGTCTTGGAGATGCATTGGAGATAGTTACACGTTTTATTGATGATGCAATGATGGTCAGAGTTTCAGAGGTAAAGATACTTCACGGAAAAGGAAATGGAATTCTCCGAGAGGAGATTAGAAAATATATTAAAACAATGCCTGGTGTAAGTTCATTCAGAGATGAGGCAATAGAGCTGGGTGGTGCCGGCATTACCGTTGTAAATTTGGATGTTTAATATTTATAATATGAAAAGAACTATACTATTTATTTTTGCAACTATTTTATTAACAACATCTTGTGAAACTCAAGAGGATCGTGCAATGGATGTTGCCGACAAATTCCTGAGCTCATATTTCTCATCAGATTATGAGAGCGTATCTACTCTTTGTTCTGAGGAGTTAGCATCTTTCTTGCTTCCTGCTTTTCAGGATGTTGAGGCTGATTCAACAGTTATGACTATTGTTAAGGAGCTCTCTAAAAATGTAAATTATAATCTTCTTCAGGCAGACACAAAGAGTGAGAAGGGCAAAGCATTTGTTGAATATGAGGTTATTCTTCCAGAGAGTGCAACTCCAATAAAAAAGAGCCTTCAACTTGTGAAAGGCTCTGATGGATGGCTCGTAGATAGTTTGAACTAATCTCAGATATGACTTAAACCCACTCTCAATTTTTAATAATTGGGAGTGGTTCTTTTATGTTAAATTCCTAAATGTTGGCGAATTTTTTCAACAGCATCAAGCTTTTCCCAACCGAAGAATTGAATAGATTTAGTTATCTTTTCTCCTCCTCTAATTAGTTCAACATCAGCAACATAAGGGTCTCTACCGAAATGACCGTAAGCTGCAGTTGGACTGTAAATAGGATTTTTTAGACCAAATTTTTCAATGATGGCAGCAGGTCTTAAATCGAATAGTTGGTCAATTGTTTTTGCAATCTCTCCATCTGAAAGATTAACTTTAGCAGAGCCGTAACTATTCACAAAAATGCTTACAGGTTTCGCAACACCGATGGCATAAGAGATTTGGACTAAAATCTCATCAGCAACACCGGCAGCTACCATATTCTTAGCAATATACCTTGCTGCATAGGCAGCAGAGCGGTCAACTTTGCTTGGATCTTTACCAGAAAAGGCTCCACCTCCGTGAGCTCCCTTTCCTCCGTATGTGTCAACAATAATTTTTCTTCCTGTCAAACCGGTATCTCCGTGAGGTCCACCGATTACAAATTTTCCAGTTGGATTAACGTGAAGAATATATTCGCAATTAAAGAGAGCAGCTGAAGCTTCATCCAATTTTGAAATAACTCTTGGAATAAGAATCTCTTGAATATCTCTCTTGATAATCTCTTGCATCTTCTTCTCATCACTATCGAACTCATCGTGTTGAGTTGAAATAACGATAGTGTGAACTCTTGCAGGAGTATGGTCATCATTGTATTCAATAGTAAATTGACTCTTTGCATCTGGACGAAGATAGGTCATCTCTTTGCCCTCTTTGCGAATGGCTGCCAATTCAATCAATGCTAAATGTGAGAGATAAAGCGGTAGTGGCATATATGCCGAAGTCTCTTTGCAAGCATAGCCGAACATCATACCTTGGTCTCCGGCGCCCTGTTCTCCAACACCCTTCTCCTCTTGAGAAACGCCTCTGTTTATATCTCTTGATTGTTCGTGAATTGCAGAAATAACACCACAAGAGTTTGAATCAAACATATATTCACCCTTAGTATAACCAATTTTTGCAATGGTTTCTCTAGTGGTTTTTTGAATATCAACGTATGCATCTTCACTTCTAACTTCACCGCCAATAATGGCTAAACCAGTACTTACAAAGGTCTCACAGGCCACTTTTGCACACTCATCTTGACGCAAAAATTCATCAAGGATGGCATCCGAAATCTGATCGGCTACTTTGTCTGGGTGTCCTTCTGACACCGACTCTGATGTAAATAAATATGACATAATAATGTGTATAAAAAAAATCAAACCTTCGGGGAGGAAGATTTGACGTTCTAAATAAATACTATCTAAATATTTGGGGTTTTTAGCATTTTTTTCTGTGGTTGCAAGCAGTCAAATCTCTCCACAATCGGGGCGCAAAATAAGGTATAAATATTGAAATAAACAAAAAAAAATTAAAAAAAAGATAACAATAAATTTATCGTTAACAAAGGGGTTATTATTTTTCGTATATTCCTAAATTATATTACTTTTGTAACGCGAAAAAAATTTACAAACTATTAAAATTCACTATGAAACAAACATTTAGAAAATTTGCTTTTTTGGCAGTGGGTATGTTTGTTGCTCTTGCATCATTTGCACAGGTAACAACTTCATCCCTTGGTGGTCGTATCATAGACGAAACTGGTGAGACAGTAATTGGTGCAGCTGTAGTAGCTACACACCAACCTTCCGGTACAGTTTATGGCGTGATTACTAACCAAGATGGCCGCTATACCATTCAAGGTATGCGTGTCGGTGGTCCTTACAGCGTGGAAATCTCTTGTTTAGGTTATCAAACACAGATTTACAGCGAGGTAGTTCTTCAACTTGGTGAGCAGTATAGCATTAATGCTACTCTTAAAGATGATGCTGAACTTCTTAGCGAAGCTGTTGTAATTGCACAATCTGCTTCTAAGTTCGCAGGAGAGAAAACAGGTGCTGCAACAAACATCTCAAGTTCACAAATGCAATCTATGCCTACAGTGAGCAGAAGCATCACTGATATCGCTAAACTTTCTCCATATGGCGGTAATGGTATGAGCTTTGCCGGTGGTGATGGTCGTTCATCTAACTTCACAATCGACGGTGCAAACTTCAATAACAACTTCGGTCTTTCCTCAAACCTTCCAGGTGGTGGTAATCCAGTATCACTTGAAGCTATCGAAGAGGTACAAGTTGTAATTGCGCCTTATGATGTTCGCCAAACTAACTTTATCGGTGGTGGTGTTAATGCTGTAACTAAATCAGGTACTAATGAACTAAAGGGTTCAGCTTATGCTTATCACCGTAATGAGTTTATGCGTGGTAACACTAACTTCAAAGGTGAAGAATTAGGTGCTCGCACAAAAGATCGTATTACTACTTACGGTTTCTCTTTGGGTGGTCCAATCATCAAAAATAAATTGTTCTTCTTTGTTAACTTCGAGCAATCACAAATGCCTACAGAGGTTAACCGTTGGAGAGCTTCTGAAGATGGTGTAGCAGATCCTGACAGATATATTTCTCGCACAACAGTTGCTGACTTAGAGAAGGTTAAGAAACATTTGATGGATAAATATGGTTATGATGTAGGTTCTTACACAGATTATCCTGCAGCTGAGAAGAATACTAAGTTCCTTGCTCGTTTGGACTGGAACATCAATGACGTACATCGTCTTGCATTGCGTTACAACTATACTTTGAATCAAGGTTGGAATCCAACAAATGGTTCATCTTCAAACTGTACAAGAAGAGCATCTGCTAGCCGTTTGTCACAATATGGTATGGCATTCGCTAACTCAATCTACTCAATGGATAATAGAGTAAACTCAGTTTCAGTTGACTTGAACAGCCGTTTCTCAAATGACTTGTCAAATCAATTGCTAATCACTGTTTCAAAACTTGATGATATTCGTGGTTCTTCTTCTGAACCATTCCCATTCATTGACATCCTAGATGCTAAGGACTATGCAGAAGGTTCAATTATGCCATACATTTCAGCAGGTTATGAGTTGTTTACTTGGAATAACGGTGTTCACAACACAGTTATCAACGCAAAAGATGATATCACTTATTTCAATGGTAATCACAAGATTACAGCAGGTATCAGCTATGAATATCAAATGGCTGACAACTCTTATATGAGAAATGGTACAGGATATTATCGTTATGCTAGTCTTGATGACTTCCTAAATCAAAGAGCTCCTGAAACTGTAGCTATTACTTACGGTTATGATGGTGAAACTTCACCTGCAGCGAGAGTTCGTTTCCACCAAATTGGTGCTTACGGACAAGATGAATGGAATGCTACTGATAAATTCAAATTGACTTACGGTCTAAGATTAGATGCGTTGGCATTTGATAATCAAGACGTTATGACAAATAACGCTATCAAGGCAATTAACTACAATGGTAAGAGCATTGATACAGGTAAATGGCCTACAACTAAATTGCAAGTATCTCCAAGAGTTGGTTTCACTTGGGATGTCCTAGGTGACAAATCTTTGAAGGTTCGTGGTGGTTCAGGTCTATTCTCAGGCCGTCTTCCATTGGTATTCTTCACAAATATGCCAACTAACTCAGGTATGGTTCAAAACGTTGCCGCTATTTCAACATCTGCTTCTGGCGAACCACACGAACTTCTTAAAGAGTTCTCAGGTAAGATGATTACTGATGTTAATGAATTAGTAGCTAAATTGAATAAATTGGATCCTAAGAAATATCCTCTAACTATTAAACCAGAAGATGGTGTTGCTCCATCTTCAATTCAAGCTGTGGATCCTGCATTCAGAATGCCTCAAGTATGGAAATCATCAATCGCTGTTGATTATGCATTCCCAACTTCATTCCCATTCAGTGTAACTGGTGAATTTACTTACAATAAGACTATCAATGGTGTAATGCTTCAAGACTGGAATCTTAAAGATCCTTCAGGATTCAGCCGTTTCACAGGTGTTGACAACCGTCACATCTATCCAGAAAATTACACTTATACATCTACTTCAGCATACGTTCTAACTAACACTAATAAGGGTTACGGTCATACTTCAAACATCACTGTAAATATCAAACCTATGGATAGATTAAGCGTTATCGCTTCTTATACTCATACAGTTCAAAAAGAGGTTTCTGGTATGCCTGGATCAAATGCTGAATCTGCATTTACATTCCTTCCAACTATTGAAGGTCCAAACTATTGCGGTGTTCACAACTCACAATATGTTACTCCAGACCGTGCATTCGTTTCTTTGACTTATGATGATAAGGGTGACAACCATTATTCAATCTTCTACGAAGCTTGGAGAGGTGGTGCAAACGAAAGTTATATGTACACTCAAGACCTTAATGGTGATGGTTATGCTTATGACCTAATCTATATTCCTAACAATGCTTCTGAAGTTAAATGGGCTTCTCCAGAGGATGCTAAAAACTTCTTCGCATTTGTTGAGCAAGATAAATATTTGAGCACTCACAAAGGACAATATGCTGAAGCTTACAGCGTTTATTCTCCTTGGACTCACAGAGTTGACCTTCGTTATGCACACGATTTCGTTGTTATGGCAGGTGGTAAGAAGAATATTCTTCAGTTTAACATTGACTTCAAAAACGTTCTTAACATCTTCAACCCAGCTTGGGGTGTTGCTAAATATATGAATTCTTCAATCAATGAAGGTCGTATCCTTTCTATAAAAGAGATCGACAATTCAGGTGCTCCTGTATTCAAATCTAATGTAGATGGTAATACTCCTACTTGGACTCCTTCTTCAGGCATTGGTCAATGCTGGTACTTCCAAGTTGGTATTAGATATAAGTTTAACTAATAAAGATTAAGTGAATATGAAAATAAAATATTTATTGACATCTATTTTGGCTTGCTTGACTCTATTAGTTGGATGTAAGCCAGAAGAGCTACCATCTTTGAGCAAAGTATCTGCCGAACCAACTCTATTCACACTTCCAATAGAGGGCGGATCTGTGGTAGTGAATGTTACTGCAACAGAAAAATGGACCATTACAGATATTCCTGAATGGTTATCTGTTAATCCTACTTCTGGTAACTCAGGTGCAACTAAAGTTACCGTTTCTGCTGAACCAACTACAAGTTTGAAAATTCTTGAGGCAGTTCTAAACCTAAAATGCGGTAATGAAACACAAATGATTACAGTTTCTCAACTTGCATTTATTCCTGACTACCCAATTTTCGAAGGTGGTAAGTATTGGATTACTTTCCCACTTGAAGGTGGTAAATATATTGCAGCAAAACCTGTAACAGGTGCAGCTTATGGCTACCTATACACTTCAGATTGCGAAAAAGACGAAGCAGGAAACATTATTTCAAAAGCTGACTATATATTTACATTCACTCCAGTAGAAGGTGGTGGTTTCACAATGCAAGACGCTGCAGGTCAATACTACTATATGCACGGCACTTATGATAGCTTTAACGTACAAGCAACACTTCCTGAAGCAGGTGGTATTTGGGACGTTGTTCAAGTTGCGGATAATGCCTTCAATCTAATTAACACAGGTAATGGTAAAGTTATGCAGTATGATCCAAATTACTCTTCTGCAGGTGCATACTCAGGTGAAAGAGGTGTTAAACCTTATCTTGCTAAATATGTAGAACTTCCTGAACCAGAACCAATTGGCGATGCTTCAACTATTAAAGATGCTGCTGGTGCTGAACCAATGGTAGTTGTAGAGGGTGTTGTTAATGCAGTTTCTACTAAAGGTGTTATTGTTAATGATGAAACAGGCTCAATCTTCCTAGATGGTATTCAACTTGATTTAGGAACTAAAGCTAAGTTTGAAGGTAAATTATCTTCATACAGACAAGGCTATCAAATTGTTGAAGCTCGTTATGAAATTTCTGATACTGTAGAAGTTGTTCACCCAGAAGCTACAGAACTTAACTCTATGCATATTACTAATTTGGTTGCTCAACCAGAATTCCTATCATACTATGTTTCTGCTAAGGGTATTGTTTCTACAGATAACTACAACAATGCAAATATTGCAATAGGTGACTATATCGTTAAGAGTTATTATTCAAATGATTCTTATGCTGATTATAAAGACAAAGCTGTTGAGCTTAAGGGTTATGTTGTTAACTACAAAGCTGAAACTTCTGAGCTTAATGTAATGGTTACATCTATTGAGGAGATAGAAGATTGGGAACCAGAAGAGACTATTATGCCAATCGCTGAGGCACTTAAACTTGCTAAGGATGAAGATCTTCTTGTTCAAGGTATTGTAACAGCAATGGCTTCAAATGGTCCAATCATCACTGATGCTACAGGTTCTATCTACGCATATAAGTTGTCAGGTGTAGAACTTGGTGACGAAGTAAAAGTTGCAGGTAAGATGGGCTTCTACAATAAAGGTTGTCAAATCGCATCTCCAGTTGCAGAAAAGATCTCTTCAGGTAACAAAGTTGAATACCCAACTCCAGCTACTTTGACTGAGGCTAAGATTGCTGAAATCGTTGCTCCAGAAGTAATTGTTCCTGTTTACGCAACTGTAACAGGCGAAGCTGCTACTGATAGCTACAACAATGCAATCGTTGCTGTTGGTGAATATAAAGTTAAGAGCTACTATGGTACTGAGTCTTACGCTGATTTCGCTGGCAAGAATGTAACTGTTAAAGGTTATGTTATCTCATACAAAGAGTCTGCAAAAGAGGTTAATATCCTTGTAACTTCTGTAGAAGAAGCAGGTGCTGAACCAACTATTGCTGATGTTTTGAAGAAAGACCTTATAGATCAAGAGATCGTAGTTAATGGTGTTGTTTCAGTTTTGACAACGAATGGTGCAGTTATCTCTGATAATTCGGCTTCAATTTTTGCATACAAATTGAGTGATGTTAAAGTTGGTGATGCAGTTAAAGTAAGTGGTAAATTGTCAACTTACAATAAAGGTTACCAAATTGGCTCACCTAAAGCAGAGGTTATTTCGTCTAACAATGCAGTAACTTTCCCTACATCTGCAGTTGAATTGACAGCAGAAAAGATTGCTGAGATTGGTGCTCTTGAGTATATCGCTCCTATCTATGCAACCGTAACAGGTGTTGCTACTACCGATAGCTACAAAAACGCACTTGTAACAGTAGGTGACTACACAGTTAAATCATATTATGGTAGTGATCCTTATGATAGCTATGCTGATAAGAATGTAAAACTTACAGGTTATGTTATCTCATACAATAAGAATACAGCAAATATGATTGTAACTGCAATCGAAGAAGTTGGCGGTGGAAGTGGCGAAGGCGGCGAAGGCGGCGAAGGTGGCGATGCATTGACACACCCACTAACCAGCAACGTAACTTGGGAAATTGGTGAAAAAGCTTATTCTGATTCAACTACAACAGTAAATGGTACTCCTGATGTTATTTCTCTTAAACTTGGAACTTCAAGCGTTGTAGGTAATGCAACAATCAAAGTTCCAGCTGGAACTAAAACTCTATCTTTCTACGGTGTTGCTTGGAAAGGTAAAGAGGGTGAAATCACAATGAAAGTTGGTGAGACAGTAGTTCTAACAAAGGGATTAGTATCTAATGATGGTGCAACAGGTAATACACCTTACGTAATCACAGCTTCAGACTCAGATTATTATACAGTAGATTTATCTGCAGTAGCAACTTCTGATGTTGATTTGGTTGTTTCAACTACACAAGGTAAAACAAGAGTTATTCTTTGGGGCATCAATGCAACAAAATAGTAATACTCTTTAACCGATAATTCAAACCCTCGACAGTTTTATAACTTTCGAGGGTTTTTTGATATTATTGTTAAAATAATTACATTTGCGGCGATAAATTTATATTATGAAACCAACACTGCTTGTTCTTGCTGCGGGAATGGGATCTCGCTACGGTTCATTGAAACAAATGGACGGATTAGGCCCTAATAATGAGGCCATTATAGACTACTCAATTTACGATGCTATTCGTGCCGGTTTCGGTAAAGTAGTATTTGTTATAAGACACTCTTTCGCTGATGATTTCAAAGCAACATTTAATTCTGACAGATTTGGTGGTAAAATCATCGTGGAGTATGCATATCAAGAATTAGATTATCTTCCATACGGATATACAGTTCCAGAGGGAAGAGTTAAACCTTGGGGTACAAACCACGCTGTAATGATGGGTGAAAGCCTTATCAATGAACCATTTGCTGTTATCAATTCAGATGATTTCTATGGTCAAGATGCTTTCAAAGTATTGGCAGACTATCTAACATCTATCGAAGGCACTAAAGGTAACTACTGTATGGTAGGTTATAAGTTGGAAAACACTCTTTCAGATTTTGGTGGTGTTTCTCGTGGTGTTTGTCAGGCAGATGCTGAGGGTAATCTTACAAATGTTGTTGAGCACTTTGATATTAAGAGAGGCGAGGATGGTCAAGTTTCTCACTTGTTGGATGGCGAGAGATTCCCATTAGATGCAGCTTCAGCAGTATCTATGAATATTTGGGGATTCACTCCTGAGTATTTCCAATTCTCAGCTGATATGTTCAAAGAGTTCCTTGATGAGCAAGGATCAAACCTTAAGTCGGAATTCTTTATCCCTTACGTTGTTAACACAATGATTCACAATGGCGATGCAAAACTTAAGATTCTTAAGAGTGATGCAAAATGGTTCGGAGTAACTTTCAAAGAGGATAGACCATTCGTTGTTGATAAGATCAATGAGCTAATTGCAGAGGGAGTTTACCCAAGCAATCTTTGGAAATAGTAGAACACTTTATATTTATAAACGGGGATGACAAAAAAGTAAATTTGTCATCCCCGTTTTATTAAGCCTCTTTCTTTTTAACTATTGCATATTGCTCAATTAAAGCTCTGATCTCCTGTTTGGCACTTCTCCAACGTGGAACATCAATTTTAGACCCAACCACCTCTACAACTTTTGCAGCTATAATTGAACCAATCTCTCCACAGGCCTTAAGAGGTAAACCTAACGAGTGAGCATATAAAAATCCAGCTGCGTATGTGTCTCCAGCTCCAGTAGCATCTATTGTGTTGGCTGGCCAGGCTGGTATTTCATAGAATTCATCTCCTTGTTGCACCATAGAACCATTTTTTCCAATTTTTACGACAGCAATATCGCAATGTTTAGCAATAATTGAGATAGACTCTCTTGGAGGGACTTTTGCAAAGGCCTCTGCTTCAGACTCATTTGCGAATACAATATCAACATAATTCTCAATAATGTCGTGAAGAAAAGCATCATTAGATTCCACTACATTGTAACTTGCTAAATCAAGAGAAATTATCATTCCTTTCTCTTTTGCAATTTCAACAGCCCTGCGTATAAGTGCTTGATTTTGAACAAGATAGCCCTCAATGTGAAAATATTCGTAACCATCAAAGTATTCAGGTTTAAGATCTTCTGGAACGAGTTCCAAAGCTGCACCCAAATAGACAGCAAATGTTCTTTCGGCATTAGGGTCAGTAATAAATACCATAGCTCTACCAGAGGATGCCTTACCCTTAAGCAGAGTAGATTTTACTCCATTTTGCTCAATATCGGCCTTGAACAGCGAACCTAACTCATCATCTCCAACTTTACCAATAAATCCAGCTTCCATTCCAAAAATAGCAGCACCTGATATAGTATTAGCAGCAGAGCCACCGGCAACATACTGGATTCCCATTGGTTTCAATATTTTCCATATTTTATCACCTGTAGTTTGGTCCACGTGTTGCATACTACCCTTCGGCAGGTGGAATCTCAATAGTAGTTCATCATCTGGAAGAAATGATAAAATATCCGTTAATGCGTTTCCTATTCCAAGTATTGATTTCATCTTAAAAATATTTATGGTATTTATAAGCAACAAACTTACAAAAAAAACCTAACTTTGCGCCCGTATGAATTGGAAAAAAATTTTAAACTATACCTTAACACTTGGTGTAACACTTTTATTGCTATGGGTCTCTTTTAAGGGCGTTAAATGGAGCGATTTTATTGAGGGACTCAAGAGTTGCGATATCAGGTGGATTCTTGCAAGTATGGTTGTAAGTATTTTACCAACAGTATTCAGGGGCCTTAGGTGGCGTCTCCAGATGTTGCCTATTAATAATAAAATCAACAGGCTAGAGTGTTATGATACCTATGCCTTCTCTTACTTGGTAAATATGCTTCTACCTCGAGCTGGAGAATTTGTTAGATGTGGTATTCTGGCAAAGAAGGGTAAAATCTCATTTGAATCTTCTGTAGGAACAATGGTGGCTGAGAGGTCTATCGATCTCTTATCGTTGATAATTCTCTGTCTGGCAATGGTCTTATTTTCCAGATTTGGTGGTTTTCTAGTTGATCAGATGTGGTTGCCTTTGGTAAACTCATTATCCTACAACATAATATGGATATTGGCTATAATTGTTATAATCGGGGTAGCTCTGCTTATCTACTTGTGGAAGAATTTTAGTAGATTATGTGAGAAATATTCATTCTGGAGAAAGGTAAAGTCTCTTTGGGATGGTATGGTTGAAGGATTTGTAACAATCTTCAAAATGAAGCATAAATGGGCTTTTCTTATCTATACAATACTTATATGGCTGAGTTATTGGTTAATGAGTTACTTCACAATCCTTGCTTTTCCGGAGGCAAAAGGAATGGATATGATGGATGCGCTCTTCTTGATGATTGTTGGCTCTTTTGGATGGGCAATTCCTGTCCAAGGTGGATTTGGAGCATACCACTTCCTTGTAAGTATGACATTGGTTCCAATTTATGGAATAGAACAATCCAAAGGACTCATTTTCGCTACTATTTCGCACGAGTCTCAGATTGTTACAATGGTGCTATGTGGTTTATTATCAATGGTTTCCTTATACTTCCAGTTGAGAAGTGTTAAGAAAAGCAAAGAGGAGACGAAAGAAGTTAAATAACCATCGTTTAGAATAGTCCGTGAAGTTCAGCATCAATTTTATCCAAAATTGTACTGAAATCTTCAGGTCTCTCTTCGAACTTAAGATTATCTACATCAAGAATTAGTAGTTTTCCATCAGTATAACTATTAATCCACTCCTCGTATCTGTCATTCAATCCTTTAAGATAGTCAATACGGATACTGCTTTCATATTCGCGACCTCTCTTCTGAATTTGTGTAACAAGGTTGGAGATTGAAGAACGTAGATAAATCAACAAATCAGGAGGATTAACCAAAGAGACCATCAGCGAGAAGAGAGATTGATAGTTTTCAAAATCTCTGGTGGACATAAGCCCCATTGAGTGAAGGTTCGGAGCAAAAATTCTTGCATCTTCATAAATGCTTCTGTCTTGAACTATAACTTCGTTTGTCTTGGAAATATCAACGATGTCCTTGAATCGGGTGTTCAAGAAATATATTTGGATATTAAAAGACCATCTCTCCATATCGTTGTAATAATCAGCAAGATATGGGTTGTAATCAACAGACTCATACTTAGGAGTCCAATTATAGTGTTGAGATAGAAGTTTTGTAAGTGTAGTTTTTCCGCTACCAATATTTCCCGCAATGGCAATGTGCATAACTCTTTAGGTTTTATTGTTTCTATTACAAAAATAAGAACTCTTTTTTTAATTTTGTAAAAAATGTAAAACAATATGGTCGAAGTAAAAACTTTTTATGTTAATCCTCTTCGTGAGTGCTGTTACGTAATCTACTCAACAACTGGTAATGATTGTGTTGTAGTAGATCCTGGGTGTGTAAGCGAAAGAGAGTTTAAAAGAGTAATAGATTTTATAGAGACAAGTAAGTTGGGATTAAGAGCCATTCTGTTAACACACGGCCATTTTGACCACGTGATAGGGGTGCCTTTCTTTAAGGATGTTGAAGTGTATCTTAATAGCAAGGATAAAGATCTTTATTCTCAGGCAAAAGGTCAGTGTGACTATTATAGAATAGAAGTTGAGTGTGATTACTCAAAGGGTAATCTGGAGAATGAACTCAAAGAGTTGGCTGAGGTAGATACTCTCTCTTTCGGAGAGTTAAATTGTAAGGTTTTACATACGCCAGGCCATTCAAGGGGTTCTGTATGCTTCTATTTTAAAGAGGATGAAATTCTGATAAGCGGAGATACTTTGTTCCAGGGGAGTGTGGGAAGAACAGATTTGCAAGGTGGTAATTATGAGTCACTTATGGGTAGTTTAGAGAAGAGTATTGTGACTCTACCAAAGAGTGTTAAAGTATATCCGGGGCACGGTTATCCAACAACAATTGGAACGGAATTACTGATAAATCCTTTCCTTAAGGAGTTATAGAATATGGATTATATAGAGATAGTTGGGGCTAAAGAGCATAATCTAAAGAGTGTAGATCTTACCATTCCTCGTGGCAAGTTGGTTGTTGTTACAGGACTTTCGGGTAGTGGTAAATCTTCATTAGCATTTGATACAATCTGTGCAGAGGGGCAGCGTCGTTATCTGGATACGCTCTCTTCCTATGCAAAGCACTTTATTGGTGTAATGGAGAAGCCCGATGTTGATGAAATTCGTGGTTTGAGCCCAATTATATCTATTGAACAAAAGACTGTTGGTCGTAATCCTCGTTCAACAGTTGGTACGATTACAGAGATTTATGATTTTTTGCGTCTTCTCTATGCCAGGGTTGCCACAGCATACTCTCCAGTAACAGGGAAGCCGATGATAAAATACTCCGACGATCAGATTATTGACCTTATAATTCAGAATTATAATAATAAGAAAGTACTCCTTTTGGCTCCTTTAGTAAGGGGACGAAAGGGACACTATAAAGATCTAATAGAGTTATCAATTAAGAGGGGCTTTACTCAAATCAGAATTGATGATGAGATTTATAATTTAAATGATGTCCCACCTTTAGATCGTTATAAAACGCACTTTATTGAGTTGGTGATTGATAAATTAATCCCAAAAGAGGAGGATAAAGGAAGAATCAGATCCTCAATTGCAACTGCAATGAATTAT